>JAVEVF010000013.1:0-27397 GCA_034005175.1 Coriobacteriia bacterium
CCGGATACGCGGCTGTGATCTCGACCTCGCCGCCCTCCAGGTACTTGTAGAAGACCTTCGCGTGCTCACGCTCGTTCTCGGCGGTCTCAATGAACAAGGCCGCAATCTGCTCATTACCTTCCCTCTTGGCGATCGCGGCATAGTATGTGTAACGGTTGCGCGCCTGTGACTCACCAGCAAACGCCTTGAGCAGATTTTCCTCAGTGCGGGTGCCCTTGATGCTCATGCAGTCCTCCTGTCGCGATCATCGTGTCATCTTGTGTCTATCTCAGAACGATTATGATATCGGCCACGGCCACGGCGCATGATACCCTGCCGATGAGTGAAGGACAAACGCGCCCAGTCTATCAACCTAGTGTCGACGACACTGCGGACACAATCCCCGCAGCTCTACCGATGCTCGGTTCAGCCGCCATCCGGCAACGTGCGACTCATTGGCCGAGACACCATGCAAGACGCGCTTCGCATGTTCATTGAGCTCGACATCGACCATACGTCCGCATGAATCACACACAGCATGGCTGTGAGGTGAGAGGTCCGCGTCAAAACGAGAACGCCCATCGGCGCCCTTGAAGCGCATGATGAGCCCTGCGTCGACAAGCAGGTTGAGATTCTGGTAGACGGTCGCTACTCCGATGTCACTGCCTTTGCTGCGCAGGGATGCCGTGATCTCCTCCGCATTCGGGTGTTGGTCCGTAGATCGCAGGTACGAAAGGAGCTGGCAGCGTGCCTTTGTGGGGCGCAGACTCTGCGCTCTGAGAAGAGCTGCTACGTCGTGATCGCACCCATCTATCATGCGCGCCGCGTTTGCTGATGCCGGTTCCATAGCCACTCCAGTGTCCGTTGCAGCCATGCGTAAGACGATAGCAGGAACATCGCAGTCCCGCTCGCTCGGCGATGCGGCGAACACAAGGCCACGCGCGTGGGATGCGCTACCGCACGATCTTGCTTATCGGTAACTCAAGGATGTCCTCCGCACCGGCGGCCTTCAACCGCGGGATGAGGACGTTCACGGTGCCCTTCTCGGCGACGGTCGTCACCGAGTAATCCTCACAACCGAAGAGCTTGTTTACCGTCGGGCGCTTCATGGCAGGAAGCTCCGCCACAACCGTATCGAGCCTGTCATGGGGCACGTTCATCGAGAGCATGACCCTGCCTCGCGCCTCAACCACGCCGAGGAGCAACGTCCGGATCTCCTCGATCGCCACGTGCTTGATCGGATCGTTCCACGCCGCATGGCTGGCAAGCAGCCGGGTGGTCGAGGTGAGCACGGTATCGATGATCTTCAAGCCGTTGCGTCGCAGAGTCGAGCCTGTCTCGGTGAGATCGACGAGCGCGTCCATGAGCTCAGGCACCTTCGCCTCTGTCGCGCCATAGGAGAAGGAAACCTCGACATCGATGCCGAGGCCGTCGAAGAACGCTTGGGTCACACGCGGAAACTCAGTTGTGATGCGTGAGCCGGGTTTCACATCGGACGCATCCTCTATCGGCGAGTCCTGCGGAACCGCCAGGACAAGCTTCACCGCACCAGCACCGGTCTTCGCATACGGGAGCTCGGCCACCTCCACCACGTCTGCCCCCGACTCCGCCACCCAATCATGGCCCGAGATTCCAAGGTCGAAGTGACCATCCGCGACATAACCGGGAATCTCCTGCGGCCGCAGGATCTTCACGCGGTCGATGCGGTGGTCTGCGATCGTGGGATTGTACTGCCGACTCGACCTCTTTATCTCGAGATCGGCTTGAGAGAAAAGCAGCAGCGTCTGTTCCTCTAGGCTGCCTTTTGGCAGAGCTATCGAGAGCATCGCGTCTCCTTGAGGCTCTAGCGGTGTCCTCCACATCACTCTATCACAACAGCGTGGTCTAGTCGGCAGCGAACTGCCCTGCCTATCGAAGATATCCGGTCTGATCTGGGTACGAGTATCGTGTGAACTACATGTCCAGGAGGTGGATGCCATGACGGATCTCTCCCTGCACGCCGGAAGCGTCAACCTTCCAGCTAGCCTTGAGGTGCCTGCTGACCCCAAAGGCATCATCGTGTTCGCGCACGGTGCCGGCTCGAGCAGGCATAGCCCACGCAATATCGCGGTGGCCGAGTATCTGCGCATCACCAACGACTTCGGGACCCTGCTGTTCGACCTGCTCACGCCCATGGAAGACGCCGTCTACCAGAACAGGTTCGACATCGGCTTGCTCACCGAGAGGCTCGTGGCCGCCTGCCGCTGGGTGCATACGCGCCCTGAGACCAAGGGCGCCAGCCTCGGTCTGTTCGGCGCGAGCACTGGTGCGGCTGCAGCACTGAAGGCCTCGGTGGTGCTCCCCCATCTGGTCACCAGCGTTGTCTCGCGCGGTGGACGCCCGGATCTCGCAGCCGATGTGCTGCCGCTCGTGACTGCGCCCACCCTGCTGATAGTGGGCGGGGCTGACGAGCAGGTGCTCGAACTGAACCGCCAAGCCCTCGCGATGATGCCGGAAGGCATCGGATGGCTCGAAGTCGTGCCAAGAGCGACACACCTGTTCGAGGAGGGAGGAGCGCTGGAGAACGTGGCCGCGCTCGCTAGGGACTTCTTCGATGCCACATTCGAGACATGAGGGGTGTGCGAAAGGTACGCCTCCGGTGGTATCCAGAGATACACCGCATGCCGCTTTCGAGCGCGCAGGCCGAGGGCTAGGCACCATCGATTTCCCGCAGCGGATCGCGACACCCAAGATTGGGCGGACACGCTAGAACTCGCAGCTCTCCAGCCGCTCGAACAGCACGTCGATGCGGCCCAGGAACGCCCACGGGTCGAAGATCTCTTCGAGCTGCTCGGCGGTGAGCGGGCAGGCTGGGTCGGCCTCGAGAAGCTCCCGGTAAGTGGCACCTGCACGCGCTTGCTGGATATCCTCCCAGACAGCCATCGCGTTTCGTTGCACGACCGCATAGGCATCCTCGCGCAGCATGCCAGCATCAACAAGCGCGAGCAGCACGCGGCTTGAGTAGATGAGCCCACGCGTGGCCTCGAGGTTCGCGCGCATGCGCTCGGGATAAAGCACGAGTCCGTCGAGGATCCACTCCAGCTTGCCGAGCAGGTAGTCGAGCGCGATCGTCGAGTCGGCGAGCACGATGCGCTCGGCGCTCGAATGTGAGATGTCGCGCTCATGCCACAGCGCCACGTTGTCGAAGCCCACCTGCGCGTTCGCCTTCACCACACGCGCGAGACCGCATACGCGCTCAGCGGTGATGGGGTTGCGCTTGTGCGGCATCGCGCTGGAGCCCTTCTGGCCAACCGCGAACGGCTCCTCGGCTTCGAGGGTGTCGGACTTCTGGAGCGCGCGGACTTCGGTGGCGATCTCCTCGGCGGTGGCGGCGACGGTGGCAAGCACGGCGAGAAACTGCGCGTGACGGTCACGCGGGATCACTTGGGTCGAGAGCGGCTCGGCGGATAGGCCGAGTCTCTCGCACACGAACCTCTCGACAAACGGGGCGATGTTGCTGTAGCTGCCCACCGCGCCCGAGATCGCGCCTACAGCGACAACCTCGCGAGTGCGCTCGAGACGGTCAAGCGCGCGCTTCATCGCCCACGCCCAGCGGCCGAACTTCATGCCCATCGTCATCGGCTCGGCGTGGATTCCGTGGGTGCGGCCCACACACAACATGTCGCGCGTCTCATATGCTCGCCGCTTGCAGATATCGCCGATGCGACGGACGTCGGCGATGAGGATGTCGATCGCCTGGGTCATCTGGTAGCAAAGCGCCGTGTCACCGAGGTCCGAGGAGGTCATGCCGTAGTGGACCCAGCGGCTCGGCTTGGGCTCGTCCGGTGCGGTGCCCGCATCGATATGCTCGGCCATGTTCGTGAGAAACGCGATGACGTCGTGGTTAAGCGTCGCCTCGAGTTCGTCGATGCGCTCAACCTCGAAAGCCGCCCGCTGCCGAATGGTCGCGGCATCCTCGCTCGGAATCACGCCGAGTTCGGCCTGCGCCTCACACGCGAGGACCTCGATCTCTTTCCAGATCTCGAACTTGTTCTCAAGCTCCCAGATCCGCGCCATCTCGGGGCGGGAGTAACGGGGGATCATGGTGCTAGTTCCTCTCGTCGTGGCGTCTCGTGTACAGGATATGTGATTAGGCGAACGTCTTGTTGCTACCCCTCAGCGTTCGTTGATGGGCACGTACTCCTTCGGCGTCGAGAGGCTGCGGTACGCAGGACGTATGACTCTCCCGCCTCCCGTGATCTCCTCGATGTGATGAGAGCACCACCCCACGATGCGCGAGACCGCAAACAGGGGCGTGAACAGCTCCACGGGGATGCCGAGCATGCGGTAGACGAACCCCGAGTAGAAGTCGACGTTGGCGCTAACGCCCTTGTACATCCTTCGTCTGCTGGATATCACCTGCGGGGCAAGCGTCTCGACCTTCGCGTACAGCGAGAACTCGGCCTCGTGCCCCTTCTCGGCAGCCAGTTGCTCGGCATACTGGCGCAGGATAAGAGCGCGGGGATCGGAGACCGAGTACACGGGATGGCCCATCCCGTAGATGAGTCCTGAGCGATCGAACGCCTCCTTGGCAAGCACGCTGCTGAGGTAGGCGGCGATTTCCTCCTCATCGGCCCAGTCTGTCACTGTTCGCTTCATGTCATCGAACATCTGCACGGCCTTGATGTTCGCACCGCCGTGACGTGGGCCTTTGAGCGAGCCTAGCGCAGCGGCGATCACGGAGTACGTATCGGTGCCGCTCGATGAGACCACACGCGTCGTGAACGAGGAGTTCGTACCGCCACCGTGCTCGGCATGAAGGATGAGCAGCATGTCGAGGACCGCGGCTTCCAGAGCGGTGAACTCGCCATCCGGACGCATCATGAGCAAGAGGTTCTCGGCTGCCGAGAGAGCGGGGTCCGGGCGGTGGATGATGAGGCTGTCGCGCTTGAAGCGATGCGCCGATGCCTGATACGCGTAGACGGCAAGCATGGGAAAGGTCGAGATGAGACGAACGCTCTGGCGCAACACCTCGGGCACAGAGGTGTCATCGGGATTCTCATCGAGCGTGTACAGCGCAAGCACGCCGCGCGCCATCGCATTCATGATGTCGCGGCTGGGCATGGGCAAGATGACGTCGTTGACGAAGTGACGCGGCAATACCCGCTCCGCCGAGAGCAGGTCGACGAATGCCTCGAGCTCGGAGTCTGTGGGCAAAGCGCCGAAGAGCAGCAGGTACGATGTCTCCTCGAAACCGTACCGTCGCTCCTCGGCCTGCACCCCTGAGATGAGGTCGGATATCTCAATGCCCCGGTAGAGCAAGCGGCCTGCACATGGTTCGAAGGACTCACCGCGCTGCTCGTATCCGATCACATCACCGATGTGAGTGAGCCCTGCGAGCACTCCTCGGCCCGAGACGTCACGCAAGCCGCGCTTCACGTCGTACTTCGCGTAGAGCTCCGGATCGATAGTGCCGGCCTCGCGCGCCATGCGGCTCCAGCGCTCATACAATGCGCCATCTTGCGCGACGCGTGAGATATCCTCGACATGCTCGCTTCCCATAGGATCCGTCCCTTCGTGTGCCGGCGGCGTTGCGACGTAGGACACGCTCGCTCGGCATCCCGATGATAGACGCGGGCTTATCCGCGCTTGAGCGTGTCGGACTTACGGATTCTACCCCACCGTGTCCTGCATACCCGCCGCAGTCAGTCCGAACCGCCAACCTCCACGACAATCACAGATACGCTGCGAGCTTCATCGGCGATCGTGTCGAGCAGTGTGTGCGCAATCTCGATGGCGCTTGTCGTACGCTGCTCCAATGTCTCACGCACGGCTCTCTGGACAGCATCCGGCGAGCCCACTGGGCCGCACAGGAGCACGAGTCGGTCTCCGGCTAGGAGAAGCTCGTAGCGGTCCTCAACCGATTGGGTGACACCGCTTCCCAGCGCAGCACGATCGGCGCTGTGCGCGCTTACGCGCCCATCGCGCGAAGAGAGCACCCACATCCCCGCACCTGCGGCCGAGAGCACGCACACGCCCTGGCCGTCCGCGATCTTTAGCGAGCACAGCGTGGCAGACACCCGCCTGTCACCCGGTTTCGCAGGCTCGACCGTGTGCTCTAGGTAGCCGAGCGCCTCGGCGGGGCCGATGGCCTGGTTCGCCAGGTCCCCAAGCGCCTCGCGGACCACCCCGGCACTCGCATCCGCCACATCGCCTGGCGTCGTGACAACCGCGGCGGCCAGGCGACAAGCATCTCCTGGTGAGGCAGCCACCTCAGTGAACGGCATCTCAGCGGCACTGCCCCGTCTTGTGGCCATCGAGATGAGCGCCACCGGCGTGATGTGTGACGGGATGACCTCCGGAAGCGTTACCACCGCTCCTGAGCGCATCACGCCCTTGATCGCTGTCTCCACAAGCGGCGCAGCCGGAAGTGCTTCGTCTGCTTTGCCTGCGGCTGCCGATGCCACCTCATCTGCTGGCAAAGACCTGTCCGGCGACTGCGCCGCCTCACGCATCTCGTGAAGGATCGTGCCAAGTATCGCAGCGGCAGCCTCAAGGATGTCGCGTTCATCCTGTGAGGCCGGCTGGGAGTGAGGCCATTCCACGGTCAGCACACCCAATGTCTCACCTTGTGCACGCACCGGTAAGACCCCCGTGGCTCGCCTGGAGACATTCGAGCGCCAGCGCGCCACACCCGTCACCGGTGGTGTCGTGCTGGCAGCATGGTGCTCGTCGGCGAGAAAGATGGAGTGGCCTTCTTCCACCACCTTCGCGACATCAGCAAGCAACTCCAAGGGGCGCGCCGACATATCCCTAGTGAATGCCGCATGCGCCCCAACGGAGGCCACGGTTCCCAGCTGCAGGCCACCTTCGTTCTCATGCACCGAAGACAGAGTGGCGGCGCTCAGGCGCATGAGGTCGACGACACGGTCCACCGCGCGCGTGGCGAGATCCTTGTCAGCAGGAGAGTCGGCCACCAATGATGCAAGCGCGCGCAAGACCTCGCCCGCACCGCTGCCAAAGGCGTCGGGCCCGTGCGCATCGTCGTGTGGGCGGAGTATTTCCATCCCGTCTCGGCCTGCCGTTTCGTCGGCGATGAGACGTTCTACCTGCTACAAGTGTACACGAACGACGCATCTCTCCTACTCGTGAGCGCCTAGCGTCTCACGGGAATCCCCCGGGCGAGCAGATACGCCTTGACCTCGGCGATGCTCAGCATCCGAAAGTGGAACACCGACGCCGCTAGGAGCGCCGAAGCCCCGCCCTGCGTCACGCCGTCGTAGAAGTGCTCCAGGATGCCTGCCCCACCAGATGCGATGACGGGAAGTGAAACCGCGTCTGCGATGGCACGCGTGAAGGCCAGGTCGTAGCCGGCGAGAGTGCCATCGCCATCCATGCTGGTCGGCAAGATCTCACCAGCTCCCAAGGACTCACACGTGCCTGCCCACTCCACACAATCGAGTCCCGTTGGCTTCTGTCCACCGCTCACCACCACCTCGAAACCCGACGCCATCTCCGGGTTTCTTCGGCCATCGATGGCCACGATGATGCGCCCTGACCCAAACGAGTCGGCGGCTTGGCGCACGATCTCGGGGTTTGCCACCGCTGCGCTGCTTATCGAAACCTTGCTGACTCCAGCCTCGAAGAGCGCTTCCATGTCCGCGAGGTCGCTGATGCCTCCACCTACCGTGAGCGGGATAGTGCCGAGCACCTCAGCAACCGCCTTCGCCCAGTCCAGACGCGTGGTCCGCCCTTCCACGGTGGCCGCGATGTCAAGAACCGCCACCTCGTCGGCGCCCGAGTCACGGTAATGCACCGCGTTCTGGACTGGATCGCCAGCATCGCGCAGATCAAGGAAGTGCACTCCCTTGACGACCCGGCCGTCCTTCATGTCAAGGCACGGGATAATCCTGACGGGTTCCATGGCGGCTCCTCCTCGCGAGTTCGACACGCGTCTTGCGGGCATTTTACCCGACCACGCCGCGTCAGCAGAACCGTGGGATCACACCATGTCCATCGTCTCCCGTGTCGCTGCCAGATTAGGCTATCATCGGGAACGGCATGACTCACGGAGGCTTGATGCTCGCACTCAAAGAACTGCTCGGCAGTAAACTGAAGTTCGGTCTCATCGCGCTCGCCATCGGGCTGATCGTGTCGCTCACCTTCATCATGGCCGCGATGTCCGAGGGCCTCATCTCGGGCATGACGGGTGCGAAGGGCTCGCTTGCTGCCGATGCGCTCGTATTTCAGCCCGACACCTTTCTCGCGCTTGAACGTAGCCGCCTGACCGCCGAGGACCTTGATACCATCGCAACGGCCCAAGGCGTGGCTTCCTCATACGGTGTCGGCCACGCCTTCATCTCGGTCGATTCGGCCGATCAGCCGTTTGACGCACGTGCCTTCGGGCTCGGAGGCGAGTTCGAGCAGCTGCCTATCGTCAAGGGCTCTGGCTTGCCAGGCCCAGGTGAGGCCGTCATCGACATCAGCGCCGAAGACAACGGTGTGAGGATCGGGGACGTCGTCCACCTCACTCCCATCGATGAGGAGCTGAAGGTCGTCGGGTTCACCGAGGGGCGCCGTTACATCATGATGCCCGTGCTCTACGTCGACCTGCCCACCTGGGAGCGCATCTACGTCGCTACCGCATTGGGCCGCATGAGCGAGCAGCCAGGCGAGCAGCTGCCTGACCTGAATCGCATGACCGAGCAGGTCTCCGGCGGTGCTTCTATCGCGGCAGTGCACCTTGATCAAGACACTACCGTTGAGGAGTTTGCCGAGTCGCTCTCGGGCGGTTTCGACGTGGTGACGCCCGCCGAAGCCGCAATGGCGGGCAACGGGATGCCGGTGATGATGCTCTCAGTGAACGCCATCCAGGTGGTCTCGCTTGTGATCGGTGCGCTTGTCATCGGCGTGTTCTTCTACATCACCACGCTGCACAAGACCGGTCAGATCGCCGCGCTCAAGGCGCTGGGAGCCTCCAACATGTTCGTCTACGGCCAACTGCTCATGCAGATCACCATATTGGTGGCCGTGGCCTCGGCAATCGGCATCGCCATCACACTGGTGACCGGCTCCTTCATGCCTCCGACGATGGCATTCGATCTGCAACCTGCACGCTGGATCGTCGCCCTTGTCGCAATCTTCGGGATGGCGTATCTCGGCAGCCTGTTCTCGCTCAGGAGCATCCTTGGCATCGATCCTGCGACCGCCCTCGACCGCGGTGAGCATTAGGAGACACACATGAACCTGCTTGAGGTCAAGGAAGTCTCCAAGACGTACGGAAGTGCGAACACCCAGGTGACCGCGCTTGACAACGTCTCCTTTGAGCTTGGGACCGGCCGCATGCTTGCCGTGCTTGGCCCCTCGGGCTCGGGCAAGACGACGCTGCTGTCCATCATCGCGGGGTTGCTCGCTCCCTCTTCTGGCGAGATTCGCATCAAGGGATCGCCGGTGTCTCTGCGCTCACCGCGCGATGCAGCGATGTTTCGTCGCAAGCATGTGGGCATCGTCTTCCAGGAATACCACCTCATGCCCTATCTCACCGCGGCGGACAACCTCCTGCTCGTTCCGCGAATCGCAGGTCGGGTCACCGGCGTCGAACGGAAGCGTGCGGACTCGTTGCTTGCCGAGTTCGGTCTCGCCGAGCGCGCCAGCCATATGCCCTCGATGCTCTCGGGCGGCGAGCGCCAGCGCGTCGCCATCGCACGCGCGCTCATGAACGACCCGGAGATCATGCTTGTCGACGAGCCCACCGCACACCTCGACACAGAGCGCGGGCGCCAGGTCGTCGAGCTGGTGCGTTCACATATCCGTGGGCGGGACATGACGTGTGTCATGGTCACACACGATGAGCGCATGGTGGATGAGGCCGACGAGGTCCTGCGCCTCGTCGACGGGCAGATCGTCTGAGCCTCACCGGGCGCGCTCAACTATTCAGGATCTGCTTTGCTCCGACGGGGTCATCCACGCGCAACACGAGCGCAACGCGAAAGCCGTCACCGGCAGTCCCGTACACGCCGTGGATGTTGATATTCTCGTGGGCGAGTTTGGCCGCCTCGTGCGCGAGGGAGCCCGGCCCGGCGGCAAGGTCAAGCATGACGACGTCTCTGCGCGTGACTGACATGTTGATGATGTTGGCAAGCGCAGCGGTCGCCCGCTCATTGTCGCTCGTCACGATCATGAATTCGCCGCGCCCGTCTCTCTCGTAGGCAGCGATGGCGTAGATATCAACGCCCTCACCGGAGATAGCCTCCGTTACCTGTGACAACAAGCCAACCCTGGCTGGTGCGGTCACGAACAGTTCCTGGACGACCCTCGCCTCGGCCATGCGTGTCCCCTCCTTGACTCACCCCTGAGCCCTCGCAAACGCCTCTCGCCGAGTACATACCCGCCGCACGGCGCACGGGTCATGTCACCTGACGCGCTCACGCTCTATGCGCTCGGCGATGGCCTTTACTATGTGCGCCCGCTGTTGCTCGACCGACGACCCAGCCTCAGGAGATAATCCCACGCCTGCAGCAAGGGCGATGTGGGACATCAGCGCGAACGCCCCCGTGAAGACCTCCTCGGGCTGCTCGAAGATGCGCGAGAAGAGCCGGCGGTCAACGAGTAGCTGCAGGTCAGCAGCGGCTTGACGGCCCGTGATGTTGACGAGCCCACGGTAGTAACGGTTCGTCACGGGCCTCCCGAAGAAGCCGTCGAAGATGGCCTCGGCAAGGCGATTCGGCTGCTCCAAGACCTCCTCGGCGATGCCTTCGGCCAGACCGAAGATCTCACATTCCACCGCTTGCTTGAGCCACAGCGATTCCACCTGCCTGCGCTGGGCGCGCACGTGGATGGTCACGAACCGAGTGACGTCGGCATCAGGGTTCCACCGGTAACCGAAGTCTGCGAACGCCCCGTAGTACTCCTCGCGGTGCGCTCCCCACCACTCCTCAAGGCTCGTGAACTCCTGGGTGTTGTAACCACCGCGCCGCATGGCTACCGATGCGAGAATGCGCGCAACGCGTCCGTTGCCATCCTTGAACGGGTGGATGCCGGCAAGCCGAGCGTGCATCAGGGCTGCGACGATAGGCGTGGGATCCTCGGCGTTTTGTGCCCACAAGCACATCTCGTCGACAAGAGTAGGCACCTCCCCGAATCCCGGAGGTTCATAGGTCACAGCTCCCGTCGCACTGTTGCCCAACCAGACGTTCTTGAAGCGAAACGTACCGGCTGCCGGATCCATCTGCATTCCAAGGACGCGACGGTGAATCTGCAAGATGAACTCGGTGCTCCAGACGAAGGCCTCATCATCAGCACGGCGCAATCCATACTCCATGGCCTCGCGGTACCCTTCCACCAGGCCACAGTCACGGTCGCACACCCACACCGGCTGATCCCCCGCGAGGATGCGGCGCACATCATCGGCGGTGACTGGCACCCCTTCGATGCCCGTCGAAGCAGCCACCACGCCCGCTTCCCACTCGCGGCGCAGGCGGCCAAGCCAGCGGCGAGGGAGCGCGCCGCCACAGCTGAGCTCGGGCCGCAGCTTCTCAAGCGCCTCGAGCTCCTCTGCGAGGTACGACGTCATCCGGTAGCGGTACACATCACCCTCCGCTCGCGAACGTGTCGGGGTGCGGGCCGAGGCGGCCAGCCTCGCCGCGATCCACGCCGTCGATAGTCGCTATCTCGGCTGCGGAGAGTTCGAACCCGAAGAGATCAGCGTTCTCGCGGATGCGGTCGGCATGCGTCGACTTTGGGATGACGACCACGCCGCGCTGCAGAGCCCAGCGAAGCGCTACCTGAGCAGAGGTCACACTGTGACGAGCGGCGATCTCTGCGAGCTGTGGCACCTCGTTCAAGCGTCCACGCATGATCGGCGCCCACGCCTCAAGCACGATGCCGTGCTTGAGGCAGTATGCTTCAAGATCCGGCTGCTGAAGCCAAGGGTGGTGTTCCACCTGGTCAACCGCCGGGAGACCGCCGGTCGCCTCGTGCAGCGCCTCCAGATGATGGACGAGGAAGTTGCACACGCCGATGGCACGTGTCATTCCCTCGGACAACACGCGCTCCATGCCGCGCCAGGTCGACTCGTACAGGTGTGGAATGGGCCAATGCACGAGGTAGAGGTCGACATGATCGAGAGCCAGCCTCCGCAGGCTACGCTCCAGCGCGTGCACCACCCCTTGTTCGCCCTGCTCGTCGTTCCAAACCTTCGTGGCGATGAAGACGTCGCCCCGCGGCAGACCGCTTTGCGCAAGCGCGCGGCCGATCGCCTCCTCGTTCTCGTACATCGACGCGGTGTCGATGCTGCGATACCCCACCTGAAGCGCAGCGAGGACCGAACGCTCCACCTCGGCTTCGTCGACGATCTTGTAGGTGCCGAAGCCAAGCATCGGCATCCGGACTCCGTTTGCCAAGGTCACTGTGGTATTGATGTCGAGTTTCACACAACCACCTCCGCAATCAGTATTCCCGAACCCGCATGCACGCGCTACGCTCAACAGCACGCCATCACAAGGAGGCACCATGGACAGCACCGCCGCCGAGACCATCCGCCAGGAGATCGTCGAGACCTCGCTTGGACGCATGCTTGTATCCGTAAGCGAAGATGGGGTATGCGAAGCTTCGTTCGGAGAGGATGACACCGAGCTGCTTCAAGCAAGCCAGCGCCGCTTCAGAGGAGCGGTATTGGCTGCGGCTGATGCGCGCACGCACGACCTCGCAGAAGCTCTTGCAGCAGCTGTAGACGCTCCGACCGACGTGGGCGATCTCCCCCTCGACATGCGCGGGACGGTCTTTCAGCGCGCGGTGTGGGAGCAGCTTCGTGCGATACCCACCGGCACGACCATCTCATACGGCGAGCTTGCACGGCGGATCGGCCGTCCGAGAGCGGTACGTGCGGTTGCTCAGGCGTGCGGTGCCAACCCTATCGCCGTCATCGTGCCCTGCCACCGAGTCATCGGTGCTGACGGCTCGCTCACAGGCTATGCCTCGGGCATCGAGCGCAAACGCGCGCTGTTGCAGCGCGAAGGCGCACTGTAGATGCGACAGACAGCTGTAGGCAGTGTATAGCGGCGCATGAAGCAAGGCTCGAAAGCGAGTGGCGGTGCCCTCGTCCGCTAGCAGGCGAGCATGCGAATGGCCGCTTCGATCACGCAACCCTCCAAGTCAGGGTCAGAATCGTGTTGGAGCATGCGCGTACCTGCCAACACCAGCCCAGCTACGAGCCGCACGGTGATCTCACTGTCCTTAGCTGTGAACTCACCGCGCTTGATGCCTTCTCGGATATAGCGCCTGAACAGGTCGGTGTACGCCTCGGCGAAGGCGCTCTCGGCTACTTGATAGTGATATCGGCGCACGTGATTAGTCTCAGTGCTGGAGTCCCACCACGCGCGTGTGGCCTCGAACGCACGGGCTATCAGGCCTTCCACCTGTTCGCGAGAGGTGGGACGACTGGCGAGCTCGGCGGCGATACTCTCGCATGCTGCAGCTGCCTCGCGCTCGATGACCTGCCGGTAGATCTCATCCTTGCTGTCAAAATGCACATAGATGGTCTTCTTGGAGATGTGTAGATCCCGAGCGATGTCCTCAACAGAGGTTCCCTCAAAACCGTGTTCCTTGAGGTGCTTGTGAAAGCTGTCAATGATGAGATCTCGTGTGACTGCCATTCGCGGGTTCTCCCATCTGTGTATGTCATGCCAGCGCACTCTAGTATCTCGTTCGTCACAGGAGGGGTCAACGCGGAAGGATCAACGCGTGGGCTGAGGCCTGATTTCGTACAAGCCCCGGAAAAGGGAGCGGGCCGTCGTCGGAGGGATGGATGGTTCCGACAGCGGCCCGTTGGGGAGGCGTATGGGTGAACTACTGGAGGCGCGAGAGGACGGTCGCGACAAGCACAAGAGCGCCGACCGCAAGGAGCATCCTCGTCGGATAGACCCTCGCCGCGCTGAAGCTGTCTTTGAACATCTGACTCACCTCTCAACCCGCCAGTACTTTGTTAGCTATGTGTAGTATCGGACATTCTACCCATCAGTTCCATTGTCGGTTACTTCAGTTTCATGTAAGTATTACTTTATGATTAGTGTGAATCGCATGCGCATGTTGCGGGAGGTCGCCACTCATGGCGGCATCGCTGCGGCTGCCGAGGCCCTATACATGTCACCATCTGCCGTCTCGCAACAGATGGCGGTGCTTGAGCGCGAGGCTGGCACCCCGCTCCTTGAGCGCCATGGCCGAGGGGTAAGGCTCACCGCGGCGGGAGAGAGTCTCGTCGCTCACACCGACCGTGTGCTCGCCATCTTAGAAGAGGCGCAGGCAGACCTCGCAGACATCTCGGCGAGTGTGGCCGGCAGCCTTCGGACGTGTGCGTTCCCCACTGCTGCGCGCGCACTCCTCGTCCCCGCCCTCAGCCTGCTCAAAGAGCGCCATCCACGATTGCGGCTGCACATGAACGACATGGAGCCCGAAGAAAGCATCCCGCTGCTTAAGCGCGGCGAGCTCGATGTCATCGTCTCCTATGGGTACGACCGCATTCCCGAGCAGAAGGATCCTTCTGTCGAGCGGCTCTCGCTCATGACCGAGCCGTTGCATATCGCGCTACCCGCCCATCACCCTCAAGCGGCTGGTGATGTGCGGGTCAGACTCGCAGACCTCGCAGAGGAGCAATGGATCGTCGGGCGGGACGGCTCGCCGTTCATGGAGATCATGCTGCGCGTCGCGAACGAAGCGGGGTTCACCCCCGATGTCGACCTGCACTCAAACGACTACCAGGTCATTCTCGCTGCGGTCGAGGCAGGACTCGGCGTGGCTCTCGTGCCGCCGCTCGCGCGGTTCAGCACCTATCCTGGGGTGGTCTTTCGCCAGTGCGCAGATGTCGATATCAACCGTCGCATCGTGGCCGTCATCAGATCGGGCAGCATGCGTGCTCCAGCGGTAAGCGCAGTCTTGCAGGCGCTCAGAGAAGTCGCCTACCAAGTAGAAGCCTGAGCCCCCCGCCTTATCCGCGTAACTCGGCGAGCAATGCTGCTATGCGTTCGCCCTCGTCCCCATCAGCGTCGGGCAGGGCTGCTTGAAGGACGGTGCGCGCACGCTCTCGCTCGCGGCGTGCGCACTCGTAGTCACCAATCGCCTGACAGGCCTCGGCACGCAAGACGAACACCTCTCCCAGCAGACGGGATCGCAACACGTCCGGATGGCCTCCAGCGGCGAGAAAGGTGGCAAGCCCCTCGCCTGTCAGAGCATCAGCAAGATCCGAGTCGGTCTCAAGCAGTGCACCGATAGCATCGCGGGCGATCTCAAGGGAGTCTTCGGGGCGGCGCTCTCGCAGCGCATGCAGCATACTCCGCAGCATCTGGCCCACCTGGGTGATGAGCCGCAGGATGTAGTCACGCTCGTACATCGCTCACCTCACCAGTCTCGCTACGCCCATATCACAGCCCAGCAGGGAGCATGGCATGTCACCGGTATACAGCAAGGGATGTCAGACACCTTCTCTGAGGCTTGGCTTGAACCGGCGCAGAAGCAGCGACGAGGTCACGACAGATACGCTGGAAAGCGCCATCGCCCCTCCCGCCAGCTCAGGCCGCAAGAAGCCGAGCGCCGCGATGGGGATGCCAAGCGAGTTGTACCCTAGCGCCCACACGAAGTTCCACCGTATCCGGCGGATGGTGGCCCGCGAGAGCTCGATGGCGGTGACCACGTCGCGCAAGTCATCCTTCATCAGGACGACTCCGCCCGTCTCCATCGCCACATCGCTACCAGCTCCCATGGCGATGCCGATATCGGCCTGAGCGAGCGCTGGCGTGTCGTTGATGCCATCTCCCACCATCGCGACCGATAGCCCACGCGCCTGAAGGTTCGCGACTTCCTCAGCCTTGTGCTCGGGAAGCACCTCGGCAAGCACATGGGCAGAGTCGATGCCAGCCTCTGCGGCGATAGCCTCGGCGGTCAACCGGTTATCACCCGTGATCATGTAGACCTCGATGCCCATCTCGAGCAGGCGGGCGACTGCCTCGCGAGAGTGGTCCTTCAGCGTGTCTGCCACAGCGACGAGCCCGGCCGCCTTGCCATCTATGGCGGTGAGCATGACGGTCTTTCCCTCGCCCTCGAGCTGCTCGATTCGCACTGCCCAAGAAGAGACGTCGATGTTCTCTCGGGCCATCAGCTTGCGGTTGCCGAGAAGCACCGCGTGTCCATCCACTCGGCCCTCGACACCCTGACCCGGGATGGCAACAAACTGCGTGACTTCTGGCAGATCGAGTGTCAGTTGAGCTGCATGGGCGACGATGGCCTCGGCAAGCGGGTGTTCACTGGAGCGCTCGAGCGCAGCAGCTAGCCGGAAGAACCCCTCGGCGCTGTCTTCGCCACAGAACGGTTCATACTCAGTGACAACGGGCTTTCCATGCGTGAGCGTGCCGGTCTTGTCAAACACGATGGCATTGGTCTGATGAGCGGTCTCAAGTGCCTCCCCGCTCTTGAAGAGCACGCCGTTCTCAGCCCCCTTGCCTGTTCCCACCATGATGGCGGTGGGCGTGGCGAGGCCAAGAGCACACGGGCAGGCGATCACAAGCACGGCTGTTCCCACGAGCAACGCCTTGACGAACGGGGTGAGCCCGCCGAGCGCGTCGGGAAACAACCCTGGCACGATGAAGAGCCATACAAGAAACGTGGCCACAGCGATGATGATCACTGTCGGCACGAAGTACTCGCTGATTCGGTCGGCGAACCGCTGGATAGGCGCCTTCGAGCCCTGCGCATCCTCGACAAGCCTGATGATCTGTGCGAGCGCCGTGTCCTTGCCCACCTTAGTGGCGCGGAACCTGAACGAGCCGAGCTTGTTGATGCTGGCACCGATCACGGTGTCGCCCTCATGCTTCTCTACGGGAATCGACTCGCCCGTGAGCATGGACTCGTCCACAGACGAGTTGCCCTCCACGACGACGCCGTCGACCGGGATCTTCTCGCCGGGCCGCACGACGACGAGGTCGCCTGCCACCACCTGCTCGACAGGGATGTCGCTCTCCACACCTCCGCGCACCACTCGCGCGGTCTTGGGCGCAAGCCCCATCAGCTTCTTGATGGCATCTCCGGTCCTCCCCTTCGCACGGGACTCCAGAAGCTTCCCGAAGATGATGAAGGTGATGAGCATCGCCGAGGCCTCGTAGAAGACGGGCTCGTCGGTAAGCCAGAAGGTGGCGGCCAGACTGTAGAAGTACGCTGCCGAGGTGCCCAGCGCCACGAGGGTATCCATGTTGCCCGAGCGGCGCTTCAATGCGTGCCAGAAGCCCCGGTAGAACTGCGCTCCCGCGATGAACTGAACGGGGGTGGCAAGCACGAGGCCGATGTACTTCATGACCATATGCGGGTCCCATGTGCCACCGAACGTCCCCTCCAGCCATGTCGCGATAGCAGCGGGGATGATGTCCATGAACGGCGGCACCATCATCACCAGGAAGAGAGGGAGCGCGAGGCTGAAGCCGAGGATGAGCAGGTTGCGCTGGTGGCGGGTGTGGCGCTCCTGCGCCTCCCGCTGTAGGTCGCGACCTGACTCGTGGCCGCTCCCTGCCTCCTCGGGAAGCACGACCGCGCCGTATCCCGCGCTGATGATGCTGCCGATGATGTCGTCGACCGACACCTCGCTGGGGTCGAAGGCGATCATCGCGTTCTCGGCGGCGAGGTTCACCACGGCCTCTGACACGCCCGGCATGCGCGCGAGCGTCTTCTCGATGACCGCTGCGCACGAGGCGCACGTCATGCCTGTTATGCCGAGCTTCACACGGGCGTTCGAGGCGGCGCCAGCAGCAGCCGCGGCTGACGGCGCGGCGCCGAGCGCCACGGCCTCGTAGCCAGCGAGCTTCACCGCTGCCACGATGGCTTGCTCATCGATCTTGGCTGGGTCGTAGCGGACAGTAAGACGCTCAAGCGCCAGATTCACCACCGCCTCTGACACACCAGGCACACGTGAGAGCGTCTTCTCGATGACCGCCACGCACGAGGCGCACGTCATGCCTGTCACGGCGAAGACAACCTCGACCAAAGTCGGGTCGGAAGGATGCACCTCATCCATCGGCGTCATGAACCTCCATGTACTCCTGGCAGTCCGATCCGTGATGGTCTGGCGTATCGGCCGGTCCCATCATCGGGCTGCATGGGACCCACCGTAGATGCGGGCTCGCGGGCCATCACGAGCGCGACTGAGTTGATGCAGTAACGCAGGCCTGTCGGCGGCGGGCCGTCGGGAAACACGTGACCGAGATGCCCGTCGCACGTCGCGCACCGCACCTCGGTCCGAGTCATCCCGAACGATTGATCGACGTGCTCCGTGAGTGCGGCGGCGGCCACCGGGCGTGTGAACGACGGCCACCCGCACCCTGAGTGGAACTTGTCCGCAGAAGAGAAGAGGGCCGCGCCGCAGCCAGCACAGTGGTACGTGCCATCCTCCTCGAGATCCGTGCACTCACCAGAGAACGCCGCCTCGGTGCCTGCACGCCTCAAGACGCGGAACTGCTCGGGCGTGAGCAGCGCACGCCACTCATCATCGGTACGAACAACCCTGTCACTCATGGCGCCGTCTCCTCCTCAGCGGTGGACCAACGACTGCAGGTGGCTCTCTCCACGCCGAGAAAGACCGAGCGAGTGAATCTCGCGCTCAAGCTGCAGCACCGAGCCGAGCCCATATGCGTATCCGTTCAAACGCGCTGCTGCAGTCGACTCCCTGAACTGCGTTTCATCGGGGTAGTGCGCATGCATCTCTGCCGAGAGAAGCGCGTCGCGACGAAGAGCGTACTTCTGGTGGTAATCCTCGGCGACGTGGAAGCGCTGCAGCCGAGTGATATCGGTGAGCACAGGACTGGATGAGCGAGCGGCGAGCGCCTGGCGTGAACGCAGCGCCGCCTCGTACTGCGCATCGTCATGCGCGAGCACCATCGCCTTATACTGCGTCGAGTACGGTCGTTGGCTGGGATCGTGCTCGGCCCAAAACACCTGCAGTAGATCCTCGTAGCTCACTTGTGCCGAATCGAAATCCACCTGCAAGACCTCGGCATGGTCTCCGATGGAACGATATGTGGGGTCTGCAGTCGTGCCGCCCGCGTAACCCACACGCGTGCGCACGACGCCCTCGATGAGCCCGAACCGGGCATCTGGGCCCCAGAATCAACCTGTGGCGAACGTCGCTGTCTCCACGGTTTGAGGAGCAGCAAGATCAATCATGGGGAGCTTGCTCTCGGCCGAACCAGTCAAGCGAGCCGTGGGTGCACTGCGCGTGAACATCGCGCCTCCTCTGCGTTCAGGTGATACAGAGAGGAGCAAACACGGTGCCGCAGTGGTGAGTCTGGTTCGTCTGTCTATGCGCCCAGCTCATTTGCAAGCTGTTCAAGGAACAAGCCCACATCAGTGACGATGCCGATCGTCTGCCACGAGCCGCGGTCGGCAAGCTTGGTGACGACCGCCGGGTTGATGTCAACGCAGATGGTCTGCGTGGCGGCCGGTAGCATGTTGCCGGTGGCGATGGAGTGCAGCATCGTGGAGAGCATGAGGCACGCACCGGCCTGCTGGCAATACGCCCGCATGGCGCGCTGGGCGTCCATGACATCGGTGATGACATCCGGCAGCGGCCCATCGTCACGCACCGATCCCGCCAGCACGAACGGTGTGCCAGTCGTCACCAGCGTGTGCATGAGCCCGCTCGTGAGCACGCCCGCCTCTATCGCGCCTGCGATGGAGCCATGACTGCGGATGCGGTTGATGGCTCTCAGATGATGCTCGTGTCCGCCGACCTGCGGTGTGCCATCGGAAAGCGAGACACCGAGCGAGGTCCCGAAGAGCGCAGATTCGATGTCGTGCACAGCGATGGCGTTTCCGCCGAAGAGCACGCTCACGTATCCCGCCTTGACGAGGCGCGCGAGCTCCCCACCGGCACCCGTGTGCACAACCGCGGGACCCACGACCGCGATGGTCTCAAGACCTGCCTCGCGTGTCTCTCTCAGTATCTCAGCGACCACCTTGACGACCTGCGCTTTGGGCTTTTCTGAGGAGACTGCCGAGGTCATGAACTCAAACGCCTGCTTCTCACGTGGGCGCTCCTGCGGGCGCACTCGCAAGCCATCGTGACCAACGACGAAGAAGTCGCCTGCACGCACCTCGGCCATAGGCACGGCGCGAGCGCTGCCTGATTCTCGGGCCACGCGCACTCCGAGGTCCATCTCGGCGCCTTCGACCGGCACCCACCGGCCATCGATTCGCACAGCAGTGTCGAGATTGGTGGTGGAGTAGAAACCCTCTGGCAACACGCCATCAGCAGGGGCAGGGGCAAGAGCGACATCAGCGGGGTCGACGGGAACCGCCCCGTGTTCCTGCACCGCCATGAGCAAGGCGTCCAGGTGGTCCTCATCGTGGCCCCGCACGCGAAAGACCGCTTCGGAGACATCCTCGTTCGTGCGTCCCACCTCAAACGAAAGCGTCTCGAACTCACCGCCGAGCGACACGATGTCATCCATGATCGCTGACATGATGCCAGAGTCGATCAGGTGCCCTTCGATGCGGATGTCTTCATACGGAGCGTCTGGCATCTTCGCACTCCCTCCCAGGCAGAATCAGGATCATGCTTCACCCATCGCGCGTTTGTACTCGACGATGCGCTCACGATACTCGGGAATCGAGCTGCCGAGGATCTGCGTGGCGAGTATCGCCGCATTCTTGGCGCCGTTGATCGCCACACACGCCACTGGCACGCCCGTGGGCATCTGCACCATGGAAAGCAGCGAGTCCAGCCCGCCGAGGTCCGAAGTCTTCATCGGTACCGCAATGACAGGAAGCGGCGTGAACGCGGCTGCCACCCCGCCGAGATGAGCGGCCTTGCCCGCTGCGGCGATGAGCACCTTGAGGCCACGGTCGGCGGCTGTGCTCGCCCACTCGTGAACGCGGTCCGGGCTGCGGTGCGCGCTTGCGATGAGCATCTCGTACGGGACGCCGAGCTCATCGAGCTGGTCGGCACATTGCTGCATGACGCCCAGGTCGGACTTCGAACCCATCACGATCCCTACTAGCGGCATGTCGGCCATGGCGCTCCTCCAGCTCGCTCGTGCCCGTCGGGCAGGTCGGCGTGTGCGGTGATTGTAGCGAAGCGCGCTCGCTAGGGCACTGGTGTCACATGTGCGGTGTCTTCGGCCTCGACAACCGCGCATGCTTCCGGTCCCGCGTCGGCGCACACCCCATCGCCGAACAACAGCGCGCGCTCGGCATCGGGAAGCGCGCCCCTTGCCTGGTCGCGCAGGCCATTCACGCCGATGAAGAACTGTCGCATCATCGCTACAAGCAGATAGCGGCCCTTGGGTGAGAGCGTGAGGCGTTCGGCATCGTCTATCTCGAATGCGCCATTGAGCCGCATGAACGCCATCTCCGCCGGCAAGGCACGCTCTATCGACATGCCGAAGTCGCTCGCGAACGCCTTCTTGTCGAGCGACAAGCCAAAGAGCGCCATCAGGAACCGGTAGCGCATGCGGTTGGCCTTACTGAAGGGGCGGTATTGGATCGCAGGCGTCCGCCCTGCGTCTATGCGCTCGTTGTATCCCGCGAGCGAGAAGGTGTTCACGAAGAGCGATCCGCCGAGGAAGGAGAATGCGCCCGACCCGATGCCCACGTAGTCCTCGTAATCCACGATGTACTCGTCGATCATCCCACCCGCGATGCGCGAGAACGTCCACGCACTGGCGAGTTCGAACGTGTCCGACAAGCCCTCGGAAAGCATCTGGTAATACCGGTACTCTCGTTCGTAGGAGACCGCGCCCACCGCTCGCTTGAGCGAGTTCGCAACCGCTGGAGAGACCATCAGCGGGTAGAAGGTCGTCTGATTGGTGCCGCTCGCCTTGAGCATCTCGACGTCCCTGAGCAACATCTCCTCGGTCTGTGAGGGGAAGTTGAAGATCATGTCCACGTTAAGGGAGTGGAAGCGGCCTTCTATGGACTGGATGCGCTCAAGTATCTGCTCGGCTGCCCCGTACTTGTCGTAGCGGTCCATCTGCTTGAGGAGCGAGTTGTCGAAGGACTGCACGCCCACGCTGAAGCGGTCCACCCGGTCGACAAGCACATCCACGATCTCAGGGATGAGATGATCAGGGTTAGTCTCGCTAGAGACCTCACGGATCTCGAAGAGCGACTTCGCAAGATCGATGGTCTCGCAAAGCTCGTCGATCATCACCGTAGGCGTGCCGCCACCCACGTACATCGATGTGCACTGATAGCCTTGATCTGCGACGAAACGCATCTCCTCACGCAGCCGCTTGAAATACGCGACCGTGCGGTCCTCCTTGAAGGGGAACCGGTTGAACGAGCAATACGGGCAGAGCCGAGTGCAGAAGGGGACGTGCACGTAGAGAAGGTACTCGCGGCCCGGGATTGGATCGGGAAGCCTGCGCTGCCCGTAGGGCTGCAGCTTGAGGTACTGCTCGTTCGCGCGACGCATGACTGCCGAGAGAATGCGCTCTGAAAGCATGTCACACCTGCCAGGCTGCGCGGCCGCGCAACGCGCGGGCGCCGATATCGGAACGATAGAACATCCCATCGAACGAGATACGTGCAACGGCCTCGTACGCGCGCTCGCGAGCTGTTGCGAAGTCTGGACCCACCGCGGTCACGTTGAGAACACGGCCGCCCGCAGTGAGGAGCATGCCCTCATCGGTCACGCGTGTCCCTGCGTGAAAGACCGTGACTCCCGGCACCTCCTCAGCATGGGCGATTCCCGTGATGGGCATATCGGTGTCGTAGTCGCCTGGATACCCACCGCTTGCCAACACGACCGAGACCGCCCACTCGTCGCGCCAAGCAAGGGTGACATCGGCCAGCCTGCACTCCGCAGTGGCAAGCATGATCTCTGCAAGGTCGCTGTCGAGCAGCGGGAGCACCACCTGCGTCTCGGGATCGCCAAACCGCGCGTTGAACTCAAGCACCTTCGGTCCCTCGGCAGTGAGGATGAAGCCTCCGTACAACACACCGCGGTAGTCGATATCCTCCTCGGCAAGCGCCTCCACTGTGCGCTCCAGAATCGACACCATCTCCGCGTGCTCGCCGGCGGTGATGATGGGCACCGGCGCATACACGCCCATACCGCCCGTGTTTGGTCCTTGGTCATCCTCGTAAGCGCGCTTGTGGTCCTGTGCCGGAACCATCGGCAGCACGGTGCGACCATCAGTGAACGCGAGCACCGTGCACTCGGGGCCTTCGAGGTACTCCTCGACAAGGACGGTCGAACCCGCTTGTCCAAAACGGCCCTCGAAGCACTCGCGCACCGCTTCACGCGCCACCGAGAGGTCCATCGCCACCGTCACGCCCTTGCCTGCCGCAAGCCCATCGGCCTTGACGACAACCGGCGCGCCCACCTCTTCCAGATGCCCGAGCGCACCCTCTAGCTCGGTGAACGCTCGTGAGACCCCTGCAGGAATGCAGTGGCGGCTCATCAGCTCCTTGGCGAACTCCTTGGAGCCCTCCAGACGTGCGCCTTCCATGCCTGGGCCGAACACCGCGATTCCCGCTTCGCGCACTGCATCCGCGACACCTGCGACAAGCGGCGCCTCCGGGCCGATGACCAGCAGATCTATGCTGTTGGCTTGCGCGAAAGCAGCAACCGCATCACCGTCGTCGATGGGAAGTGTGACGTTGTGCGCAGTGGCTGCGGTACCGCCGTTTCCGGGTGCGACGAACACCTCATCGACAAGCGGCGAAGCGTTCAGGCTTGCAACTATGGCGTGCTCGCGGCCTCCGCCGCCAAGTACAAGAATACGCATGCAGGGCTCCTCTGCAGTCTGCGCGCCACGTGAACGATGCGCCGCACTCGATTGTAGCGAAGCCACGACTGTGATGCAGGGCTTATGTGACACCCCCGGCCCTGTAGGGAATGTACTCCACGCCGTCACCGACACATGGAAGGAGGGTGTTTGTGGAACCGATCGACAAGGTCTTAGATGTGATGAACAAGGCTGGTGAGCCTCTCAACGCGGGCAAGGTCGCCGAGATGACCGGGCTTGACCGCAAGGTGGTTGACAAGGCCATGGCCGAGCTTAAGAAGACCGAGCGCATCGTCTCACCGAAGCGCTGCTACTGGGAACCAAAACCCTGACACATGCACTCTGTGAACCAGCTTCTGGCAGGCTCAGGGGACCGAGGGCGCCGAACGACTGGCGCCCTCGGCGCTCTTCAGATGGCGCTATACACCGAATCGGGTGCGTGGATGTTCGCCTTCACCGTGATACGCATCCTCGGCATCTTTACGCTCGTCGCGTGTTCGAACTCAAACACGCTTGACGCAACCTCGTGGCGCCTCAAGGCCTGGTCGGTAAGCTCCCTCAGCCCGTCGGAGTACACCATCACCGCGCAGTTCGATGAGGGACGCATCAGCGGCACGAGCGGTGTGAACAGCTACAGCGGCGAGTATAAGACGGGATCGGGTGGCTCGTTTGAGGTCGGCGATATCGCACAGACCATGATGGCGGGTTCCGACGACGCCATGCGAGCCGAGTCCATCTACCACGAGTTGCTGAGCGCGGCCAGTTCCTACCAGCTGGATCAAACGACGCTCACGCTCTTCGACGCAGACGGTAACGAGTCGCTCATCTTCTCGGCAGCTGCCGAGTAACCACACGGGCTCGGCGGCTGCGCAATGCGCAACGGCGGGTTTCAACCACTACGGACTGTGCAGCGCCTGGCGGTACAGGCTGGCGTTGTGTTCGTCGAAACAGCAGAAGATGACCCGCTCAGGCAGCCGGTGCGAGTGGAGCCACTCTTCTACCGTCGCTACCGCGACATCGCAGGCTTGCGCCTTCGGGTAGCCATAGACGCCCGTCGATATGCACGGGAAGCCGACGGAAAGCGCGCCCGCCTTCTCGGCGAGACGCAACGACCACGTGTACGCGGATGCCAGAAGCCGACCCTCCTCAGCGCGCCCTCCCCGCCAGACCGGGCCCACCGCATGAATGACGTAGCGGGCGGGCAGGCGATATGCTGCCGTGATGCGAGCCTCACCCGTGGGACACCCGCCGAGTGCCCGGCACTCCTCCAGAAGGGCCGGACCGGCAGCGCGGTGAATGGCACCATCTACGCCACCCCCGCCGAGAAGCGAGGTATTCGCTGCGTTCACGATGGTGTCAACCTCCAGGCACGTGATATCTCCCATGACCACGCTCATGCGTGTGCGCGAGTGTCCGTCCGTTGCCCTCACTCCAGCCGCCCCGCCACGTACTCGCGGTACTCCAACAGGAGCCCGTCGAGCTCCGCATAGCTGTGCACCTGGTTCACTCGCTCACGCATGTGAGTGGCGCCGGGCATATTGTGGATGTACCACGCCACATGCTTGCGCATGCGCGGCGCCGTGTGCTCGCCACCGAACTGCAGCAGCGCACGCGCGTGCTCGCGTGCCGTGTCTATGCGCTCGAAGCTCGTGGGCGGCGGCAGGATGATGCCCCGCTCGATAAGCGCAGCAGCCTCGCGAAAGATCCAGGGATTGCCTTGAGCGCCACGCGCCACCATCACGACGTCGACACCTGTCTGATCCAACATCGCTTTGGCGTCAGCCGCCGAGAAGACATCACCGCTGCCTATCACACATACGTCCACCGCCCGTTTCACAGCCGCAAGAACCGCCCAGTCGGCACGCCCTCTGTAGAACTGATCGCGCGTACGGCCGTGTACCGACACCGCAGCTGCTCCCGCAGCCGCCATCCGGCGCGCGAACTCCGGGGCGCTGATGGCGCTCTCGTCCCAGCCCGAGCGGAACTTCACCGTCACAGGCACATCAAGCGCGCCCACCATCCTCGAAACGATCTCGGTGGCCAGCCCGGGAGTGCGCATGAGCGCTGCGCCTTCGCCCTTGGCGGTGACCTTGGTCATCGGACAGCCCATGTTGATGTCGACGAGCGCGACGTCATCTCTCCGCTCGTCCACGATGCGCGCCGTCTGCTCGGCCATGAGCTCTGGATCGGCTCCAAAGACCTGTATGGCACACGGCACCTCGGCGGGCGAGAAGGTGAGAAGCGCCTTGGAGACGGGGGAATCGGGGTTGTAGTGCAGCCCTTTGGCGCTCACCATCTCTGTGTATGTGAGGCGTGCACCCATCCGCTTGCAGATGCCGCGAAAAGGCGCCTCTGTGATGCCTGCCATGGGGCCCAACACGACTGACCCGTGTGGCAGTACGTCGTTCACGCTTCGCGGGCTTGCCGGAGCCATCGCGCGATCACACCACGTCACGCCTGAGGAACGCGACCACAGCTATCACGAGGAACAACAGTGTCGCCACCCCGAATATCGCCAATGACTCGAAGGGAAGCACCCCTTCGTTGATGAGCGATGCCGGTTTCCAGTAGTGAAAGAGCGTGAAGCGGGAGAGCCACTCGGCGCGATCGGAGATGGTGCCGAGCACGTCAGCGAACCACATCGTCACCAGCACGCCGAGGCTGATGCTCGTGGCATGCGAGCCCGTCGCTGAGTGCGCAGACAGCGCGTAAGCGACACTGCCGATCGCCACCGAAACAAGCCATCCCAGAGCGAACAGCGATGCGATGCCGTCAAGCGGCACATCCACCCCATGCACCAAGCCCGCGACATACAGACTCGCCACGGTCACCAGGTTGAGCACCGCTGTGTACACGACAAGCGAAAGGTAGCGCACGGACACGATCTGCATGCGGGAGACGGGTTGAGCGAGCGTGATCTCCATCGTGCCGTCATCAACAGAGCCACCGAGCGCACCTGCCGCGAACATGATCGCCGCCGTGCCCACGATGAATACCCACATGAGGCTCAGATACTCCAGTCCGAGAAAACCGCCGAGCGTGGCGAGATCAAGACCCGCGCCGCCAAACACGTCAAGAATCGTTTCAGGCCAGACCTCCTGCATGGTCTGCATGAACGCGGCGTTCTTCGCCACCGACGGATAGAACGCAACCATGAACCAACCGTAAACGGTGATGCCGAAGGAGTACCAGAGAAGAGAGGTGCGCCGAAGATCTAGCATCGACCGGAAGATGGTCCGGTTCATGACACGTCACCTTCCTCGTCGCCATGTGCGTAGTACTGCAAGAACACCTCTTCCAAAGTGGCGTGCTCTACGGTGATGTCAGCGACTGGCTGCGCGAGGATCTCGCGCAGCACGCTATCGATGTCCTTGGCGACCTTGGCGCGCAGCACCGTGTCTGAGATCTGCTCTACCGAAAGCAGTCCCTGCAGCCCCTCTGCAAACCCCGCTGGCATGGGCTCTGAGTACGTCACGTGCACGGTGCGAATAGCTTTGGACAGCAGCGCCTCCACCGACTCTTCGGCCACCACTGCGCCTTGCCGGATGATGGCGACACGCTCGCACACACGCTCCACCTCTGGAAGTATATGGCTGGACAAGAACACCGTCGCCCCCTCGGCGACGCGCTCTTCGATGATGTCGAAGACGAGTAGCAGTTAGAGCGGGTCACTACCT
>JAVEVF010000105.1:0-5645 GCA_034005175.1 Coriobacteriia bacterium
TATGGATCCTACCCTTGGTTTCTCAAGCGCCGCATCTCCTCGGCGCAAGGACACCTCTCCAACGAAGCCGCTGCCCACCTCGTCAGCGAGCTCGCGACTGGATCGCTCCTTCACGTGGTAGGACTGCACCTGTCGACGACCAACAACACGCCACGCCTGGCAGGTGCCACGCTCACCGGTGCACTCGCTCGTCTCGGTCATCCTGCCCAAGTGCGTACCGCAGCTCAAGATGAGCTTTGTACGCTTTCTGGCTAAGCCCGTCGGCACGTGTTTCGCACACTGAGGACCCATGGACGATAACACCGTACGCATACGTGGCCATCATCTCGTCTGCATGCAATTCTTGCATGCAGAGGTGTACTCTGCCGAGTTCGGGCATCATCTGTTCGGGATCATCGACCGTATGTCGCGAGGGGCGCCGAGCACCGTCGTCATCGGACCGGATGATGTGTGCGCGGGATGTCCGGCGCGCAAGAGCGGCACATGTGCGCAAGAGCCTGACAGCGAAGATGCCATCCGCGTGCTTGATGCGCTGGCGTGCGAGATGCTCGATCTGACGCCTGGCGAGGAGTTCGAGTGGGGCGTCACCTCTCTCTCGGTGCAACGAATACTGGAGCGCTGGCGGGCGCTGGCGTGCGACGGGTGTGAGTGGGAGAGCAGGTGTCGTCCGCTTATGGATCGGGCGACCGGGCAGGTGCGTGCTCCGTAAGCCGCACGATCTCGGCGTGGGCCTCATCGATATCCGCCACGGTGATGGCACCGTGCGCCAGGAGATCGCCCGCGAGCGCCGTGGCCGCACCGTCTGAGAAATCCCGCTCTGGCCCCATCTTGCCAACGAAGACCATGCGTGATGCCGCCTTGCCGAGCGCGCGCAGATTCCCGAGGTTCGCTCGGCCGAACGGCACTTCGCACACCACGATCGCATCGGCTCTCGCCGCCAAACATGAGACGACCTCCTCGGCTTCTCCGTCAACCTCGCCGAATGCCGGCAGATCAACGCGCTCAAGCCCGAGCGTCTCGGCTACGGCCTGGTCGACGTCACCTCGGTTGAGCGCTGCGACCATCACGTCGTAGCCCTCAAGGTGCAGACGGCGCAGCAAGCCCGCTGCAGTGCCCGAACCCCCTACGACCAGCACTCGGCCATCGCGGTCGCCCGACACCGCTCCCTCACGCAGCACAGGTGTCACCGAAACCGAACCGGTGACCACCTCGGGTCGCACGACGGCACGCACCCCGAAGACCCGTGCGAGCAGATCAGCGGTGATCACAGAGGCTGGAGCGCCAGCGGGCTCGAGGACACCTGTCGCCACCACCCCGATGCGGTCACTGAACCGCGCAGCGAGATCGAGATCATGAAAGACCGCCAGGACCGCAAGTCCGCCGTCGGCGAGATCGCGCACGAGATCGAGCACCTGAAGCCGGTGATTGAGGTCCAGGTGGCTCGTGGCCTCGTCAAGGAGGAGCACCGAGGGCTCTTGCGCGAGCGCCTGCGCCAGCGCGAGGCGTTGCAGGTCGCCACCGGACAGCGTGTCCACGGGCTCGGCCGCAAGTCTCAATGTGTCCGTGCGCTCCATGACATGCTCGGCGATATCGATGTCGTGCGCCCCAGCGTGCTGCAATCTGCCGAGATGCGGATGGCGGCCCATGAGCACGAACTCCAGTGCCGTGAACGCAAACGTGGCACCCACCTGCTGCGGAACCACGCCCACAAACCGTGCGCGGCGGTTCACATCCAGCGTTTCAAGCAGGTTGCCGCCCAGCGAGATCGAGCCTTCCGACAGACGTGCGCCACCGGTGACCGCACGCAGCAACGTCGACTTGCCCGCGCCGTTGGGGCCGATGAGCCCCACCACCTCACCAGCAGAGACGTCGAGTGTGGCGCCTCGGACCACAGTGATCCCCGGGTAGCCGACGCTGGCGTTCACATATGAGAGCTGAGAGCTCATCGGTGGTCTTTCCTCCGTACGAGCAGCCAGATGAAGAAGGGAGCGCCCACGAACGCAGTCACTATCCCCACAGGGATCTCGACGGGCGCAAGCGCTGTGCGCGCCACGAGATCGGCCAGCACCATCACTATCGCGCCGCCTATTGTCGACGCTGGCAACAACAGCCGATGGTCGGGCCCTACGATGAGGCGGGCCATGTGCGGAGTCATGAGGCCCACGAACCCTATCAGCCCGGAGACAGACACGGCACCTGCCACGAGCAACGCACCCGACCCGAGCAATGCGCGCTTGTACCGCTCCGCATCCAACCCGAGCTCGCCAGCGCGCTCCTCACCGAGCAACATGAGATTGAGTTCGCGAGTGGAGGTCATCGGCACGGCAAGCCCAAGCACAAGCATGGGTATCACCATCAGCACGTATGACCATGAAGCTGCGGTAAGCCCTCCCATCATCCAGAAGACCACCGAAGCCATCGACTCGCGGAAGAACACCATCACGAAGGAGGTGATGGCTGAGAGCGCATAGGAGATGGCCACACCTGCAAGCAACAGCGAGGTCACATCGAGGGCGCCACGCAACGAAGCCAACTTCACCACCAGAAAGATGGTGAGCACCGCACCTGCGAACGCGCCCGCGGGCACCACACCGAAGCGCAACGCGGTTGCCGATGCAGTGAGCGTGAGCGCGATCACCGCGCCGAGGCCGGCGCCCGACGACATGCCGAGAATGTAGGGGTCGGCAAGCGGGTTGCGGAAGAGCGCCTGGTACAAGACGCCGGCCGCGGCGAGGCACGCTCCCACGAGAGCTGCGAGAACCACGCGCGGCAGCCGGATGTCGACGATGACAGCGTCCCCGGGTGCGCGTGGTTCTCCGGTGATCGCGCGCCCGGCGGCTCGCAGGATCTCGCCCGCGCCCACACTCACCGCCCCGAGAGCCACCGCAAGCACCATCGACAGCAGGAGCGCGGCAAGCAACACGGTGATGACGGTGACGCGGCGCATACGTGTGGACGCGGTCATGCGGCTGCAACCCTCCTAGAAGAGATCGGGGTGAAGCGCTTCAGCAATCTGGCGCACACCATCCACCACGCGCGGCCCCGGCCGGCTTACCAGGTTGTCATCAAGAACGTACACTCGGCCGGTGCGCACCGCGGTGATACCCGAGTATCCCGTGCGCGACTGCAGATCTTCGGGGTTTGACATCGAACCGCGTGTGGCGAGGTATACCACGGGGTCTTCTGCGACGAGCTGCTCGACCGAGTACGCCACATAGCCTTCTTCGGTGACGACGTTAGCGCCCCCAGCGGTGGTGATGAGGTCGTGCAGGAGGGTACCGGGGCCAGCGGTGAACAGGGGGTCCTGTGCGATCTCGAGGAAGACCGGCACGGGCGTGGCGTTAGCGACAACACCTGCGATCTCGTCAAGCTCGTCTCGCATCGAGGAGACGACATCTGTAGCCGCGTTGCGTGATCCCGTGACCGCCCCCACCATCTCGATCGAGGCGAAGAGCGACTCGAGGTCGGCAGGGTCGACCACCACGACGGCAGCGCCGAGATCCTCAAGCTGGCCGACTACATCGGCCTGGATGCCGCCTGTGGCAAGCACAAGTTCGGGCTTGGCGGCAGCGACTGCCTCCAGGTTGGGGCCAGAGAAGTCGCCCACCACGGCGATGCCGGAGACCTCGGGCGGGTAGTCATCGGCCGAGCTCACGCCCACGAGACGGTCGAGAAGACCCACCGCCGCCACTATCTCGGTGTTGGCCGGTGCCAAGCTCACGATGCGCTGAGGCTCGGACTCGATGGTCACCTCGCGGCCGCTGTCGTCCGTGACGGTCACGGAGAATGCATCGGTCCCCTGCGTCTGCTGGCCGCCAGACTCCGGCTGCTGCACATCCTGCTCATCGCCCGCGCATCCCGCCAGGGAGAGCAGCAGCGCAAGCATCAGCACAGACGAAAGGAACGCCGTAAGGATGCGGTCCTTGCGGGCAGATCTCAACGAACGGGCGGTGCGTACCACGTGACCTCCTCATGTCCTCGGCGCGGCCACCGACACGCAGAAGACCCGCCACTCACAGGTGAGTGCGGGCCTTCGGGTGTTGGCGAGTCAGGTTCGGGCGCCGGATCGCGCGTCTCTTCGGAAGATCTTCATGCTGTGGGTCCGGCGCCGCGATCAAGCCTCGGTTCCTCGAAGGCCGCGTCGCGCGTCTCTCGGCAGGTCTCCTGACTTCGGGGGCACACAGCCCCACTTCACAGTGGCGGGTCCGTGCCGGGTTCTCACCGGCTTCCCTATTCTCCCGCAGGCGCGGGCACCGAGTAACGCAGTTATCCAGTTGTCGTTGCATCGTAGCGCAGGGTTGCGCCGAGGGAAAGCACATCGGCATCTTGTGTGCCTGAGCGCGGAATCACGAGGGTCGTACGGATTACGAGCGGAGCCGACGGATTGCCGACCCCGCTCGTATGGGCCTCAGATGCGGTGCACTGATGGCTACTCCACGACCTCGGACAGGTCTATCCCCAAGGCCGCGGCCACTCCGGCACCATAGGCTTGGTCGGCCTTGAGACAGTTGCCGATGTGGCGAAGCTTCACCTCTCTGCCAGCACCGTCAAGCGCCCGCGCCGTATTGTCGAACAGGCGCTGCTGCTCATCTGCGTCCATCAAACGGAAGAGCAGACCGGGCTGTGAGTAATAGTCGTCATCATCGGCTCGATAGTCCCACCGATCAGCCGCACCCTCTAGAGCCAACGCCGGCTCAGCGAACTCCGGCTGCTCGCGCCATGTGCCGTTGCTGTTCGGCTCGTAATGTGGCGTGGAGCCGTAGTTGCCATCCACACGCATCGCACCATCTCGTGAGAAACCGTGAACGGGACAACGCGCGGCATTGACGGGGATCTGGTGGTGGTTCACACCCAGTCGGTAGCGCTGGGCGTCACCGTAGGAGAACAGGCGGCCTTGCAGCATGCGGTCGGGCGAGAAGCCCACACCCGGCACCACATTGGCAGGATTGAACGCGGCCTGCTCCACCTCGGCGAAGTAGTTGTCTGGATTGCGATCAAGTTCCATGACACCCACCTCGATGAGCGGGTAGTCACCCTTGAGCCAGACCTTCGTGAGGTCGAATGGGTGGAACCTGTAGCTCGCGGCATCTGCCTCGGGCATGATCTGCACTTTGAGAGTCCACCGGGGAAAGTCGCCGCGCTCGATGGCCTCGTAGAGATCACGCTGATGGCTCTCACGGTCTACGCCCACGAGCGCTTGGGCCTCTGCATCGGTGAGGTACTCGATAGGCTGCTCACACACCCAGTGGAACTTGACCCAGCTCCGTTCGCCTGCGGCGTTGATGAGGCTGTATGTGTGGCTTCCGAAACCGTGCATATGGCGGTAGCTCTTCGGGATGCCTCGGTCGCTCATCAGGATGGTGAGCTGGTGCAGCGCCTCGGGCAGCAGCGTCCAGAAGTCCCAGTTGTTGTGCGCACTGCGCATGTTGGTGCGCGGATCGCGCTTCACCGCATGGTTGAGGTCCGGGAACTTCAGCGGGTCACGGAAGAAGAAGACCGGGGTGTTGTTGCCCACGAGGTCCCAGTTTCCTTGTTGCGTGTACATCTTCACGGCGAAGCCTCGGATGTCACGCTCGGCGTCCGCCGCGCCGCGCTCCCCGGCCACCGTCGAGAAGCGCACGAAGAGGTCCGTCTTCTTGCCGACC
>JAVEVF010000106.1:0-5529 GCA_034005175.1 Coriobacteriia bacterium
CTCGTCTTGGAGCTTGGCAAGCTCATCGGCGTAAGACGCTGGTATGAGGTCTCGGCGCACCGACAGGATCTGCCCGATCTTTGCGAAGGTGGGTCCGAGGAGTTCCATGGTTCGCCTTACACGCTGCTCGGGTGTGATGCTGGTATCTCCATCCGACCTGCGGCGACTCGTGAGGAGTGTTGCCATCCACGGCGCGCGCACGCCAAGCTGATCGAGCGCGGTTCCGAGACCTTCTTCAGCCATGACGGTGATGATGCGCCGGTATCGTTGACTGCGGCTGATCGCGGACATGCCCTTCCATCCCTCCGGCCGTCAGGAACTCTGCGTCTCTCGGACTCCACTTTATCGCACTGTAGCGCACGCGGCATCGCCCTCGTGCGTTGGTGAAGCGATGGCGTATGGCGATCATGTCGTAGCAAGAGGCCCAGCCCGCACTCCGAGCTGATACCGAGCGATGCATCCGGTATGCTGGAGCCCACGTACCAGTGAGGAGCCTTAAGATGCTGGAGTATCGCGAGATCTCTCTTGGTGGGATTGACGAGGCTATCTGTATCCGCTGCACACCCCGTGTGCAAGAGGAGCCGACGCTGAGCACTGCGGCCGAGAATCTTGATGGGCTGGTTGCGGAGGGCGCTCCCGCCGGGGTGCTCTTCACCAACGCAGACAGCACCGAGCTCGACGTGCTTGCCGCCCTCGTCCGCCGTGCTGTGCGCTCCGACATAACGCGCATCGGCATCCGGACATCAGGGCGGATTCTGCGGCAAGAGCAAGATGCGATGAGCCTCGTGAGCGCGGGCGTGCGCGTTGCCGAGGTGGCATTCGCGGGTCCGGACAGCTCCGAGCATGACGCGCTCATCGGCGTGCCAGGTTCATTCGATGTCGCTGCTGGCGCGATCCGAGCTTTCTCCACCGCAGCGAAGGGGCTGGGTGTACGCGCAGCGATTCGCAGCCGCATCCCTGTGTGCGCTCACAACCTGCACCTGATTCCGGCGACGGTGATGGCCTGTGCTGAGATGGGTGTCTCCAGCATGTTGCTTGTATGCGAACCCTCGCTTGACCCGCGCAGGTCGGTCGAGTGGATCTCTGCAGCATGTGACACCGGCACGGTGAACAGGGTCTGGGTCGCGGTGAGCGGTGTCTCGGCAGAGGCGCTCGGCGGGCTGGCACTGCACGCACAAGATGTGATGGCGCTGACGGAGGTCTCCTGATGAACCACGGTCCAGTGCAGAAAGTCGTGCTCGTGGGACTCAACTCATATGGGTACCGCTCACTCGCACTCGGCTATGTGAGGGCATTCGCGCAAGCTGACCAGCGCCTCGCGGGCAAGACGGGATTCATGACGCTCGATCTCGATGTGAGCGTCGACCCGTGGTGGGTGGCGTATCGCGTCGCCGGCCTCGCCCCGGATGTCGTGGGGTTCTCGGTCGCCTGCTGGAACGCGCGCTCCGTCTATGACGCGTGTCGTCTGCTGCGACGGATCCTGCCCGAAACGTACATCGTGGTGGGTGGCCCTGAGGTCTCGCCCATCGCCGAGGAGGTGCTGCACGAGCAGCACTCTATCGACGCGGTAGTGCGCGGTGAAGGCGAGGAGACCTTCGCCGAGTTGCTCTCGGTGCTGCTACGGCAGCGCTCTCCATGGCGGGTAGAGGGCGTCACCGCGCGCCGCGATGGTGAGGTCGTGTCCGCTCCCGACCGCCCGCTCATAGGCGACTTGGATGCCATACCCTCGCCATACCTCACGGGCGTCCTCGAACCAGTGGAAGGAACCGCGTACATCGAGACATACCGCGGATGCCCACATCGATGTGGATACTGCTTCGAAGGGAAGGGTTTTGGACGTATTCGCTCGTTCTCTCACGAGCGCGTGCAGTCTGAGGTCGCGTTTCTCGCAGACTCCGCAGGGCTTGGATCGTTCACCTTCATCGATCCGGTGTTCAACCTCACGCCCGACCGTCTGGCGTGGCTGTCGGGCGTCATGGAACCTTACGCACGCAGGGGTGTGAGGTTGCACACCGTCGAGGTAGATATCGAACGGATTGGGGCCGATGAAGCTGCACTTCTCAAGCGAGCGGGTGTCGTCTCGGTGGAGACCGGCCCTCAGACAATCGGAGGGCTCGCGCTTAAGACCTGCCGGCGTGGTTTTGACCGCGAGCGTTTTGTCGCAGGGGTGGCTGCTCTGAAGGAGGCCGATATCGTTGTCGAGTGCGATCTCATCGTGGGGCTGCCTGGCGACACCGCTGATGACGTGCTTGCAGGGATGCGTTTCGTGGCCGAGCTTGATCCTGGCATGCTGCAGATGTCGACCTTGCACGTACTGCCCGGAACGGATCTGTGGATGCGTGCCGAGGAGGTCGGCCTCAGCTTCGATCCTTCTGCGCCACACGAAGCCATCAGCACGATGGAGATACCCTTCTCGGATTTGCGTCGACTTGAAGTGATGGGCAACGCCCTGATGGATCAGTACCGAGCTCGCGTGTAGCGCGATAGGGGTGCCATGGGAAGCGCGACCGATCATATCTCGAACCGCGCACAGGCCATACGTCCGTTCGTGGTGATGGACGTGGTGGCGCGGGCAAAGGAGCTCGCGGCGGTGGGCCATGACGTTGTGCGCCTTGAGATAGGTGACCCTGACCTCCCGACGCCAGCAGTGATCACGCGCGCAGCAGAAGACGCCATGCAGCAAGGTGATACCGGCTACACGCAATCCGCAGGATTGCCTACATTGCGTGAGGCTGTCTCGGCCCACTATCTGGCAGCGTACGGCACCCCAGTCGATCCGGCGAATATCGTGGTCACACAGGGGACTTCTCCGGCGATGTTGCTTGTGTTCGGCGCGCTGCTTGATCCCGGTGACGAGGTCATCGTCTCCGACCCGTGCTATCCCGCCTATCCGAACTACGTGAACTTCCTCGGCGGCGTCCCTGTTCCGGTACGTGTTCATGCCGAGGAGGGGTTTCGCTTCCGTCCAGAAGAGGTACGGGCGGCCATCACACCCAAGACGCGCGCCATAATGGTGAACTCGCCATGCAACCCCACCGGAACGGTGCTTCCGGCAGAAGACCTCGAAGAGCTTGCTTCGATAGCCGAGGCGCACGGCATATGGATAGTGAGTGATGAGATCTATCACGGGCTCGATTTCTCTGGCCCGAGCCGTTCGATACTGGAGTTCACCGATCGCGCGTTCGTGTTGAACGGCTTCTCAAAAGTCTATGCGATGACTGGTTGGCGGCTCGGGTATCTCATAGCGCCGCAGCTATTCGTGCGCCCATGCGAGAAGATCCAGCAGAACTTCTTTCTATGCGCCAACCATTTCGTCCAGGTCGCCGGTACCGTGGCGCTCACTCAGGCACAGGGCGAGGTGCTGCGTATGCGAGAGATATACGACGAGCGCCGCAGGTACCTGGTTCCGGCCCTTCAGCGCATCGGGTTGACCGTCGCATCCGAGCCCACCGGGGCGTTCTATGTCTTTGCGGACGCACGCGCATGGGGACCGGATTCGCTAGACCTCTCGCGTCGACTCCTCGAAGATGCGTATGTCTCTGTCGCGCCGGGCATCGATTTCGGACCAGGCGGTGAAGGGTTCCTGAGACTCAGTTACGCGACGTCGTTGGAGCGTCTTGCCGAGGGTGTTTCACGCCTGGAGGCGTGGGCTGAGACCGCCGCTGGCAGCTGATTGCACCACGACTCTCATGTCCTGGCCGCCTCCGGCCGACATAACTGGTAGCCGATGTGTTCCGAATTCCCATCCGTCGACGGCACGGATATTGCACATGCGGATGCGATGCGCCATCATGGCGAGGCAGTCCAGGAAGGGAAGCGTGTTGGAAGAAACCTGGAGCAAGGCAGATCTTCACATCCACAGCACTCACAGTGACGGTCTCGCCACCATCCCTGAGATTCTGCAGCACGCTCAAGACCACACCGACCTTTCCGTCGTCGCAATCACCGATCACAACACTATCGAAGGCGCGCTTCTGGCGAAATCGCTTGAGGCCGCTTATGACGTGGAGGTTGTCGTTGGTGAGGAGATCTCCTCGGCATCCGGCCATGTCATCGGCTTGTTCATCAAAGAGCACATTCCTGCCGGCATGAGTGTCGTCGAGACGCTTGCGGCCATCGACGAGCAAGGCGGGATTGCGATGATCCCGCATCCGTTCTCGGCGCAAGGGGTATTCGGCCCATTCGGTGTGAAGGGTTTTGGGGCTGCGCTCAACGAGCTCGCCTTCCAGGCCCTGGAGGTATACAACTCCATGCCGTTCCTCGTTTACGCGAACCGCGTAGCTGCCAAGGTCTTCGCTGGCGGTCAGGGCATCGCCGCTACCGGCGGATCGGACGCCCACATGGTCCAGGGCATCGGCAAGGGCTACACGGTGTTTAGGGGCACGAGCGCCGGTGACCTGCGCGCGAGCATCGATGCACTGGAGACACGCGCCGAGACGGCTAGCGGCGGGTTGGGCATCGCGCTTCGGTACGCTTTTCAATTCCCGCGCATACAACGCCAGCGCGAATGGAACCGTGACCGCTGCAAACCAGCGCGCGTACGCGCCTGAGATCTCAGACTGTGGTGCCCCAGTTGGCCATCGCAGACCTCACGGACGCCTCCAGGACCTCGGCGAACACCGGATCATCACCCCACGGGGGCACCTGCACCACTCGGACGTCCTCGGCCAAACGCGCTTCACGAATGGCCACGGGAATGTCAAGCAGAGTCTGCAGGTTGGCAAATGGATAACACGCTGGAACGACGGCGATGTGCCGTGCCCCCAGCGCACCGAGGTGGCGCACCGTCTCGGTGAGGTCAGGGCGACCCCACTCCATAGGGCACACACGCACCCTCGATGCGGTGAGCCCGGCTTCAAGCAGCAATGTCCGCACACGATTCGTGAAGGAGTTCTCGTCAGCGTCGAAGTCGGCGTTGGTGTACGCGTAATCGCCAGGCTGACCGTGTACGACAAGCGCCACTCCTGTCACCGGGGGATCGTGTATCACTCCAAGCGCCTTGTTCGCGACGAGCTCCGCCATTGCGTCAGAAGACCACAACGATGGCGTGTAGGTGACAGCCATGCTCTCCTGTCGTCGTAAGACATCATCTGTCAGTTCACGCTGGGACTTGCAGGCGTGGCTTGCGGAGATATGGGCGCCGAGGACGATGACTCTGTCAAAACCATACGATTCAGCCATCTCAAGCACCCTGGAGATCTCACCGACATTCGAACACCGGACGAGCACGGGTCCAACGCAGCCAGCGGCGCTGAGACGTGGTTCCAGCCGCTCTGCCAGTGCGCGCGCCGAAGCCCATGCAGGGCTATATCCCCCCGCCGCACGGTAGCGTGTCTTTTGCGCAGCGTAGTGGAACGGCGTCAGGAGCAGCGAGGGCGGAGGGAACCCGGCCTCGACAAGAGAGTCGATGTCCGCTGTGGCGTCGCCGACCTGGTATGTCGTCGGCTCGACATCTGCCGCCATCACTACAAGAGGGGGTTTGAGGTCTCCAGAAGTCGGGAGGGTTGTCACCTCATGGCGAGTCGGCAC
>JAVEVF010000014.1:0-25864 GCA_034005175.1 Coriobacteriia bacterium
GATCATCGCGTCGTTCGTGACAATCGTCGATCTCACCATGAAGGCCTTCGTTCCTGACATCTACACGTTTCTTGGCGTGTGGATCCCGCTTATCGTCGTGAACTGCATCATCCTCGGGCGCGCAGAGTCCCTTGCGTACCATCAACCCGTGCTGCTCGCGCTTGCCGACGGGCTTGGAATGGGGTTGGGCTACGCGATGGTCATCATCGTGCTGGCAGCCATCCGAGAGTTCTTCGGCAGCGGCGAGATCGTGTTCCTCGGAGTGCGCCTCATCGCATTGCCGGCGTGGTATCGCGCGCCCGGTATCCTGCTCGTGTTCCCAGGTGCCTTCATCCTTTTCGGGTTCATGGTGGCGCTTGCTAAGTGGTACAACCAGCGCACTGCGGCGCGCTTGGTGCACACCGAGGCACATTGCACCATCGAAGAAGGGGGGAGATGAGGATGGCCACGCTGCAGCACTTCGCATTGCTGCTCGTCGGTGCGGCGCTTGTGAACAACATCCTGCTCACCCGCTTCATCGGCTTGTGTCCCTTCTTCGGGGTGTCAAGCTCCATGGACACGAGCCTTGGCATGGCTGGCGCCGTCATCTTCGTGATGACCCTTGCCACCACTGCGACATGGGTGTTCTGGAACGTCCTCCTCGAGCCTCTTGGGGTCGCGGAGTTCTTGTACATCCCCGCGTTCATCCTCGTCATCGCGGCGCTTGTGCAGTTCGTTGAGATGTACCTGCGCAAGGCAAGTCCGGCGCTCTACCGGGCACTCGGCATCTATCTGCCGCTTATCACCACCAACTGTGCAGTGCTTGCCGCTGCCACCGAATCGGTGCGGCCGGGTCTGTTCAAGATGGGGATCGAGTACAACTTCGGGTTCGGCGAAGCGCTCATCTACACGGTCGGTGTTGCTGTGGGATTCGGCGTTGCGTTGCTTACCTTCGCCGCATTGCGTGAGCGCCTGGAGGTGGCGCCCGTGCCTGCCATCATGAAAGGCACACCCATGGCGTTCATCACTGCAGGGATGTTGTCGCTTGGATATCTCGGGCTTGCTGGGCTGTTCGGGCTGTAGAGAGGCTCGCACGTGGATGTGATGCTCGTCATAAAGGCCGTCGTCGCGCTCAGTGTCATCGGGCTGATCGCAGCTGCGATGCTGACCGTGGCCTCGCGCAAGTTCCACATCGATGTCGACCCGCGGGTTGAAAACGTCCTTGCCGTGCTTCCAGGTGCCAACTGCGGGGCATGCGGCAATCCATCGTGTTTCGTGGCGGCCGAGGCCATGGTGAGCGGCGCGCTTCCCGTGACAGCGTGTGTGGCGGGGGGCCAGCAGGTCGCCGATGATGTCGCCGACGCCCTTGGCGTGGAGAAATGCGCGGTCGCAGCCGTTGTGAGCGTCAGGCACTGCGGCGGAGGCACTGCGGCGTCACGTCGGTTCGACTACTCGGGACTGCAGACCTGCAGTGCAGCGGGAAGGCTCGCCGGCGGCGACCTCGTCTGCCCGGCGGGGTGCTTCGGCTACGGGGACTGCGCGCGTGCCTGCCCCTTCGACGCCATCACGATGGACGAGCGAGGCCTGCCCGTGATCGACCTCGACCGCTGTACCGGCTGTGAGGTGTGTGTGAAGGAGTGTCCGCGCGGGCACATCGGGTTGCTCGCCATGGTTCCCGAGGACGGGCCGATCGTCGTGCGGTGCAACTCGCATGACAGAGTGCGCGCACGCAAAGACTACTGTTCGATGTGTTGTATCGCTTGCAAGAAATGCGAGAAGGTGTGTCCCACGGGTGCTATCGTCGTGGTCGACCTTCTCGCAGTCGTCGACTACGAGAAGTGCACGGGGTGCGGCTTGTGTGTCGAAGCATGCCCGCAGAACTGCATCGATCTTACCGGTCGCGTTGCCATCGCACCTGCAACAGAGCTAGATGGACTTGGCGCGAAGGCGGAGGGCTTCACGCCGGTCGCGCCCGATGAGCAGGTGGCCGAGGAGGGCTCGTGACCCGAGGAGACCGGCTCATCGGCCTTGCGATCATCGTCGTTGCATTGCTGGCGGCTCCGCAGGCTGGTGCGCTGCTCGCACCCCACGCCGGCGACATCATCGTGCGCGGCCCGGCGGGTACCACGGTCATCGATCCCTCCAGGGATGGCGTCTACATCGTCCAAGGCCGGACAGGCCAGGTTGAATTCCAATCACGCGATGGCGAAGTGCGTGCCATCCGCGCCGACTGTCCTGACCATCTCTGCGTGCGTTCTGGATCCGTTGCGCCGGGTCGCCCTGTGATATGCGCCCCCAATGGCGTGAGCGCCACCCTCGTTCCACGCAAGGGGGTGGCACTCGATGCTGTCTCGCGATAGGCGCTGGCGTGCCACCGATCTCGTGGGCGTTGCGCTGTTGCTCGCGCTTGCTGCAGTGATCGGCTACGTGGAGGGCACGCTCGTAGCTCCGCTCCCTGTCCCAGGTTTGCGCCTCGGGCTTGCCAACGTCGCAGTCATCATCGCGCTTGCACGGTTCGGTCCGCGAGCGGCTGCTTTCGTGTCGTTGGGGAGGGTGTTCCTTGTCGCTCTTGCGGCTGGAACGCTTGCAGGTCCCACGTTCCTTCTCTCACTCGCAGGCGCTTGCGCGTCTCTGGTCGTGATGATTGCACTCGCGTCTGCTGGGCCGATGTTCTCCGTCATAGGCTGGTCGTTGGCGGGTTCAGCCGTGCACGTCATCGCACAGCTCTGTGTGGCCTCTCTTCTGGCCGCCACCTCGGCACCGCTCGCTCTTGTTCCCGTGGCGCTCGCTCTGAGCGTTCCGCTGGGCTACGCTGTCGGATTTCTCGCCCGTCTCCTTCTCTCCCGCATCCCCGATTGGTCTTTGTCGGCTGCAGGTAGGTAGGGGGTGGGCGCTATGGCGCCTCGCGTTATGAGCAACGAGGCCACGCCTCGCGAGATTGTGCTGTCCGGACGATCTGAGGCACTGTCCGATGCGGCGCTGCTTTCGGTGCTGATCGGGAGCCAGTCCGAGGACCGTGCCCGAGTCCTTCTTCAACGCCATCCTGCCCCTGATGCGTTTTGGCGTGTGTGCGCTGAGGACCTTGTCGGAGTACCGGGAGTGGGCCCTGCTGCTGCGTCTCGCGTGCTCGCGTGTCTGGAGATGAGTCGCCGAGCAGGGGTCTGGCGTACAGGTCCGCGCACCACGGTGTCAACGCCAGAGGATGTGGTTGCGCTTTGCGGACCTCAGATGCGAGGGGCAGACCGGGAACATTTCTGGGCGCTTGCGCTCAACACCAAGAACCATGTGTTGAGAGTCGTGGAGATCTCTGTCGGCAGCTTGAACGCCTCGATAGTGCATCCGCGTGAGCTATTCAAGGAGGCTGTGCGGCTGTCGGCGGCCTCCGTTGTAGTCGTACACAACCACCCGAGCGGTGACCCGACTCCCTCGGGCGCAGACATCCAGCTCACACGGAGGCTGGTGAAAGCAGGTGACGTACTTGGCATAGAGCTCCTTGACCACGTCGTCATCGGGGATGGTGGAGAACACGCCAGCCTGCGCGAGCTCGGCCTTATGTGAATACGCGCACCCAGCGCGTCACCATTCTGTAAGGAGCGGCGTGCACACGCTATGCTACACTTGTCCGGCTAAATACCTGCGGCTCTTAGGTGCGCAGAGCATCCGAGAGCCATTTTGTGATGCGGTCGCTCCGTGTGTGATGCGCGTGCGCCGCGGCGGTCTGCCGCCACCGTGAAAGGAGTACCGCGACCGTGTCGCTTGTCGATATGTTCTTCAACTCGTGGGGCGGCGACATGGCCGTCGACCTGGGTACCGCGAACACACTGGTGTCCGTTCGGGGCCGCGGCATCGTGCTCATCGAGCCATCTGTCGTCGCCGTTGAGAAGGACACCAAACGCGTGCTTGCGGTCGGCATCGAAGCCAAACGCATGCTCGGGCGCACGCCTGGGAGTATCGTTGCGATCCGGCCGTTGAAAGACGGCGTGATAGCTGACTTTGATGTCACCGAGGCGATGCTGCGTTACTTCATCAACAAGACCCGTGTGAAGCGCTTTCCGTGGCAGCCCAAACCAAGGGTCGTCGTCTGCGTGCCTTCCGGTGTGACCGATGTGGAAAAGCGCGCTGTCTTCGAGGCCACGATGCAGGCTGGAGCGCGCCAGGCATACCTCATCGAAGAGCCCATGGCAGCAGCCATCGGGGCGGGGCTCCCCATCCAAGAACCCACCGGCAACATGGTTGTCGATATCGGCGGAGGCACGACCGAGGTGGCCGTCATCTCGCTCGGCGGCATCGTGGTCGCGCAGTCGATACGCATTGCTGGAGATGAGTTTGACGACGCCATCACTGGACACGTGAAGCGTGCGTATAACGTGCTCATCGGAGAGCGGACCGCTAAAGAGATCAAGTTCGAGATCGGAAGCGCATGGGCGCTGCTCGAAGAGATCGACGTTGAAGTGCGCGGTCGTGACCTGCTGACTGGCCTGCCTCGGACGGTCAGCATGGAGTCTGAGGAGATACGCGAGGCATTGGAAGAACCCGTCGCGGCGATAGTGGCGGCAGTGAAGGCGTGTCTTGAGCAGACGCCCCCCGAGCTGGCAAGCGACCTCATGGAATATGGCATCGTGCTGACGGGCGGAGGTGCCCTCCTCTAGGGGCTCGACGAACGTCTCAAGCATGAGACGGGCATGCCTGTTCACGTCTCAGGCAACGCACTTACCAACGTCGTCGATGGATCGGCGATGGCGCTCGAGGAGATCGATGCGCTTAAGAAGGTCCTGACGGGCGCCAGATAGAAGGGCACGTCTCCGAGGTGCGCATCTCCCAGCATGAGCGCAAGGGCCCTGACGGGTGGATTCTCGCTGTGTTCCTGGTCATCGCCTTTGTCCTCATCACAGTGTACTTCCGTGAGGGCCCGACTGGTCCGTTGCGCACGACCCGAAAGGGCGTGCAAGCTGTGCTGGCTCCGGTTGGCCGCGGCGGCTACGCACTCACCACCCCTTTACGCAGTGTCGGGTCGTGGGTAGGCGACCTCTCCACCTCGCGGGCGGATCTCGATGCGCTGCGTGCGCAAAACGAGGAGATGCGACAGCGGCTTGTGGCTCTCGAGGAAGCCCGCCAGGAGAACGAACGCCTTCGTGAGCTCGTGGGCTTCGTTGAGACACGCGAGCTCGAAGTCTTGGGTGCTCATGTGATCGGGCGCCCCGCAACGCTGTGGGAAGGCCTCATCACCATCGACCGCGGGACTGCAGAGGGCGTGGAGGCAGGCATGCCCGTGCTGAGCGCCAGCGGTCTCATAGGGCAGATCGTCGACGCGACACAGCACTCATCGAGGGTTCGTCTCATCACCGACCAGCGCAGCGGTGTGGCCGCGATCCTACAGTCCACCCGCGCTGAGGGTATTGCGAAGGGCTCAATCGATGGTGGGCTGTCGTTGGAGTTCGTCAGCCGCGAGACGACAGTCACCGTTGGCGATGTAGTGCTGACGTCGGGGATGGGTGGAGTGTATCCCAAAGGGTTGTTGATAGGTGAGGTGGCTGATGTGCAGCTTTCCGACGCAGACCTCTTCCCGCACATCAAAGTGCGTCCCAGCGTGGCTTTGGCGGGGCTAGAAGAAGTGGTAGTGCTCGTCGGCATGCCGGCCGATGATACGGCGGCAGGGGGTGGCGAGTGACACGCATCATCCCATACCTCACGATGCTCGGCGCGCTACTGGTGCAGGTGGCGCTGGTGCCAAATGTTGCTGTTGGCGGTGTCACGCCGAACGTGCTCCTGCTCGCGGCAGTCACCATTGCTCTCGTGAAGGGTTCGAGAGCTGGCATAGTGGCAGGGTTCGTGGGCGGGCTCCTCTTCGACCTCCTGGGCTCTGGTCCCATCGGTGTCGGCGCGATGGTGTTTTGCGTCGTCGCATTCGTGGCGGCGTCTCTCAAAGAGAATACGTTCGCTGATGGCTGGCTTGTTCCGCTCGTGATCGTCTTTCTGGCGAGCCTTGTCGGAGAAATCGGCTACATGACGGTGCTGGCGGTTCTCGGACAGGGCGCGGGTACGCTGGGGGGCATCCTCGGCCGAGCCCTTCCGGCGGGTTTGTATAATGTGGTGGTAGCGGTGGTCTTCTACCCGTGGGTGGCGCGCTTCTTGCGTCGAGACAAGCCGATGACCACTTTCCGCCGACTTGCCTGATGATGTGCTGGGCTCGCCGCGAGCGAGGCCGCGACTCGATGTGACCGGGAGCCCTGTGCGTGGCGACCTTTCGTGAACAACTGAAATCACGTTACGCTGCGCTTGGTGCGGTGTTCATCGGCGTGCTCACCGTGCTGCTGATTCGTGCGTGGAGCATGCAGGTCTTGTCCGGTGATGAGTTCGCGGCTGCAGCCGAGGGCAACCGGATACGACAGATCGCCCTTGACGCGCCACGTGGTCGCATACTCGACCGCAACGGCCAACCCCTTGTGAGCAACCGTGCCACGCTCGGTGTGATGGTCGCTCCTGCCGCGAAGAGCGACACGGACATGTTGTACCGGCTGTCCGTGGTTCTGGATATGCCGCTTGAAGACGTGGTCAAGCGCGTGGAATCCACGCGGGAAGCAGCCCTGGAACCGCGTTTGGTCGCCTATGACGTGCCGATGTCAGTCGTGGCGTTTCTCGCAGAGCACGAATCGGAGTTCCCAGGCGTCGAGGTCTCGGTGGTGCCGGTTCGCGAATACCCGAACGGCATGCTCGGCGCTCATGTGCTTGGCTACACGGGGGAGATTTCTGAGGAGGGCTTGAAATCGCCGGACATGGAGGGTTATGAGCTTGGCGACATCGTCGGGAAGTCAGGAGCTGAGCGACAGTTCGAGTCGGTCCTACAGGGCGAGAAGGGCTATCGCCGCATAGAGGTTGATGCTGTTGGCACTCCGCGCGCGGTGATCGAGGAGGCAGAGCCGCTCGCAGGCCGTGACGTGGTCTTGACTCTCGACATCGAGACACAACGCGTCGCCGAGGCGGCGCTGGAGCGTGCGTTGGCAGATGCGCGTGCCCACGATTTCAAGGACGCGCGCGCCGGCGCCGCTGTGGCCTTGGACGTGAAGACAGGTGAGATCCTTGCCATGGCAAGTGCTCCCACCTTCGACCCCACGCTGTTCATCGGCGGAATCAGCGCCAAGGACTGGGACGTGCTTAACGCCAAAGACAGCGAGTACCCGCTCAACAACCGAGCCATTCAAGCCTCGTACCCGCCGGCATCCACCTTCAAGGCGGTCACGGGGATAGCGGGTCTTGAGACGGGAGTGACATCATCGGCTCACTCGTATTACTGCGCCGGACGGTGGACAGAGATGGGCGATGAGTGGGCCAAGTACTGCTGGAGCCGCAGGGGCCACGGCAACATCACGTTCAGCCGTGGTGTGGCGCAGAGCTGTGACGTCGTCTTCTACGAAATCGGCTACTCGTTCTACAAGCGGGGACGCGAAGAGCTGCAGGAGTACTCACGACGCTTCGGCCTGGGTTCGAAGCTAGGTGTCGACCTTCCTGGAGAGGTTTCTGGACGAGTCCCTGACGCGGCGTGGAAGGCTGAGTTCAACGCTGACTATCCCGAGTATCGCCAGTGGCTGCCTGGCGACACGGTGAACATGGCCATCGGGCAGGGCGACCTTCTCCTCACTCCGCTCCAAGTGGCTGCCACGTATGCTGGCATCGCAAACGATGGCGAGATCATGCGTCCCCACGTGCTTAGAGAGGTGCTTGATCAGAAGGGTGAACCGGTGCGTGAGTACGAGCCAGAGGTCGCTTTCTCAACAGACGTTTCGGCCAGCAGCCTGAGCACGATGCACAGCGCCTTGCTGGACGTGACGAAGCACGGCACAGGCACGAGCGCGTTTCGAGGTTTCGGAGTTGATGTCGCAGGCAAGACCGGCACGGCGCAGGTCGCCGGCAAGGATGACTATGCGTGGTTCGTGGCGTACGCTCCTGCGGACGACCCCCAGTATGCGGTGGCTGTAGTGTTGGAGCAAGGAGGCCACGGTGGCGCGATCGCGGCACCTGCCGCGCGCGAGATCCTCGCCCAGCTTCTCGGACTGCCCGTCGAACATGTGCAGGCGACCGATGACTCGCGGTGAGGTTCGAGTAGGCACGCGCATGGCGGCCGTTCGTCGCTGGGTGAACCTTCCCCTGGTGCTGACGGTGTCCCTGCTCCTCATCTATGGCATCGTGATCGTTCACTCGGCAGTCTCGGGTTTTTCCAGTGGGGACTCGATGGTGCGACGGCAGATCATCGGCATAATGCTGGGGCTCGTCCCGCTTGCCGTGCTGTGGGTCATGGACTACAAGAAGCTCCAAGACTGGCTCGGCCCGCTGGTCTTGCTGAATGCGTTTCTCATCATCTCTCCGCTCATTCCGGGTCTCGGTGCCACCTCGAAAGGCGCGACCGCGTGGCTTCAGATCGGCAGCGTGCGCCTCTTCCAGCCGTCAGAGCCTGCGAAGATACTCACCATCGTTGTCCTTGCTATCGTAATCTCCCAGTACAAGGGCGTCATCGAACGGCCTCGCGACGTCTTGCGCGTGTTGGCATTTCTCGGACTGCCTTTCGGTCTGATCTTGCTGCAGCCCGACCTCGGAACAGGTTTGGTGTTCATCTTCATCGCCATGGGAATGCTGCTGGTTGGCGGTTTGAAGCCCCGGTATTTCCTGGTACTTGCCATTGTGGGCGTAATTGCGGTGGGCGTGGTCTTCAAAGCGGGTGTTCTTGCGGACTACCAGGAAAACCGGCTTTTGGTGTTCATACAGCCCGAGCGAGACCCGAAGGGCGCCGGCTACAACCTCTCGCAGTCCAAGATCGCAATCGGTTCAGGCGGGCTCACTGGCAAAGGCCTCGGTCAGGGCACGCAGTCGAACCTGAACTTCTTGCCGGAGCGCCATACGGATTTCATCTTCTCGGTCTTAGGCGAGGAGCTGGGGTTCGTGGGGGTGGTGCTGCTGTTGGGCTTGTATCTCGCTCTTCTCATGACGGCACTTGAGATATCAACATCCTCCGGTGATTTGTTCGGGTCGCTCATCGCCGTTGGAATGATCAGCATGTGGACCTTTCAGATCCTGCAGAACGTAGGCATGACGATGGGACTCATGCCCATCACAGGGATTCCGCTGCCGTTCATCAGCTACGGATCGTCTTTCATGCTCGCGAATCTTGCGGGAACGGGTATGCTGCTGTCGGTATGGGCGCGACGTACTGGCGTCTGACCCCGTCCGCTTTGAGGAGGGAAGCTCATGGCCTTGCCGATAAACGTGCCAGACCTGCTGCGCTCAAGCTCACAGATGACAACCGAGCGCGACAAGCCTCTGCACATCGTGATCGTGGTAGACCCCGATGCTCCTGATGAGCTTGTCAATGTGGTGCGCGAACGGTTCCGGCCGAGTACCTCCAACGTGAGACTGCAGGTTGATGTGGCCGATCCCTCGGTCCGTGTGACGCTGCGTGATTCCACCGATGTCGTCATAGGCGTGATTGGCACCGGCCGTACCAATATGGCTGAGATACTCGCCGATGCTCGCGAGCGAGCGATCCCCTCACTGGCCATTGGCCTTGCTGAGGATGTCCACGTGGTGGCCAGAGCCGCCGGCCACCCATCCGGTGACTGCGTAGCATCGCCGGATGCCGAGGCCGTCCTCGACGATCAGGTGGCGGATTGGCTGGTCGAACACCTCTCAGGCAAGCGCCTCGCGCTCGCGCGGAATTTCGAATTCGTTCGCAAGGCCGTCTCGGAAGAGGCGGTCAAGGCCACGGCGTTTCAAAACGCGCTCATCGGCACTGTCGTCATAATCCCGGGCGCGGACATGCCGCTCATGACACTCAATCAAGGCAAGATGTTGTTGCAGATCGCTGCGGCGTACGGTCAGCCGCTGGGTGCACAGCGCGTCAAAGAGCTTGCAGCGATCATCGGGGGCGGCTTTGCGTTTCGTGCAGTCGCTCGTCAGCTGCTCGTCCTCATCCCAGGCTTCGGGTGGGCCATCAAGGGCGCCGTTGCTTACGGAGGTACGATGGCCATGGGCAAGGCAGCGGTGGCGTACTTCGAGGAGGGTGCGGATCTCTCAGATGTCGCAGGGCGTCTCGTCGAGGTGCGTGATGCAGCGATGGCTCGGCTCAGGTCCGATCGCAAGGCACTGAAGCGTACGGCCGATGAGCTCACCGCGGCGCGAGCGGCCCAAGAGACGGGCGAGGGGCCCAGTGAGCTCTGATCTTTGGGAGCGTGTCGAGGCGATGCTTGCGCGGGTCGAACGGCCCGTGCGCTACATCGACAGCGAGTGGGGAGCACGACACCGTGTCGATGCCGACCACCGCACCGTGCTCATCTACCCGGATGCTTACGAGGTGGGCCAGGCCAACCAGGGCCTTGCCATCCTATATGAGAAGCTGAACGCAGCTCCTGGCTTTGCAGCCGAGCGCGCGTACGTACCATGGCTCGACATGGCTAGAGAGATGCGCGCGGCGGGGATGCCCCTCTTCTCGCTCGAATCATGTGAGCCCGTCCGTGAGTTCGACATCATCGGCATCACGCTTCCCTACGAGCTCACGTATGCGAACATCCTTGAGACCCTCGACCTCGCAGACATCCCTTTGCGCTCTGCCGAGCGCGGTGAAACCCATCCGTTGATCATCGGGGGAGGACCGTGCGCGTACAACCCGGAGCCAGTCGCGCCGTTCTTCGATGCCATCCTCATAGGTGAGGGGGAAGACGCCCTGCTTGAGATCGTTCAAGCACATCGGGCAGCGCAGGCAGCAGGACGGACCCGCTCGGAGACCCTTCAAGAACTCGCCACGGTGCCAGGCGTGTATGTGCCTTCCTTATACGAGATGGGCGAGCAGGGGAGGTTGGAACCGAGGGGGTCGGCGCCGCGATCTGTCGTGAAGCGCGCCGTGAGCGACCTTGCCACGCACGAGTCCCCGGTGTGCGGCATCGTGCCGTTCATGGACGTCGTGCACGATCGCCTGAACGTGGAGGTCTTCAGGGGCTGCACCCGGGGATGTCGGTTCTGCCAGGCGGGCATGGTCTACCGCCCCGTGCGAGAGCGCGCTGCCGATGAGATCGTGAGAAGCGTGGTGGCGGGCCTTGAGTGCACGGGATGCGAGGAGGTCTCGCTCACCTCGCTTTCTACGACCGACCACAGTCAGTTGGAAGAGGTACTCCGGAGGCTGACTTCGCGCCTGGAAGGGACGGGCATCTCGGTCTCGCTGCCGAGTCTGCGCGTCGATGCGTTCGGCGTGGCGATGGCCAGGCTTTCTTCCGGCGGCCGGAAGTCCGGGTTGACGTTCGCGCCTGAGGCCGGCACGCAACGGTTGCGCGACGTGATCAACAAGAACGTCACCGAAGACGAGCTTCTCGACACGGTGTCTCGTGCGTTCTCTGCAGGCTGGCGGCGGGTGAAGCTGTATTTCATGATCGGACTTCCCTCCGAGACCGACGAAGATGTCGCGGCGATCGGAGAGCTTGTGGCACGCGTCCAGCATGCGGCGCGCTCTGCGGTCCCGAAGTCCGACCGCGGCTCGGTGCGCATCGGTGTTTCCGTCTCGACGTTCGTGCCCAAGGCCCATACGCCCTTCCAGTGGCAGGGCCAGGTTTCAGTCGATGAGATCCTCAGAAGACAAGAGGTGCTTCGTTCCACCATGCCGCGCAAGGGAGTGGACCTTTCGTACCACGATGCCGAGGTCTCCTTCCTTGAGGGTGTGATGGCACGCGGAGGACGCGAACTGGCTGACGTGATCGAGCAAGCGTGGAGGTTCGGCGCGAGATTCGATGCGTGGAGCGAGCATTTCGACCTCGGCACGTGGCTTCGCGCCTTTGAAGCAAGCGGTGTCGATCCTCGGCAGGTCGCCGAGAAGACGTACGAGCGCGAGGAACCGCTTCCGTGGGCGCACATCTCTTCGGGCGTCTCGGAGCGATACCTTTGGAGGGAATACGAGCGCGCATGTCAGGCGCTTACCACCGAGGATTGCTCCTTCGGCCGCTGCACTGGGTGCGATGTCTGCGGGAATCTCGGGCTTGACATCGTGTTGGGCGGTGAGTCCCGTGGCGCACGGTGAATTTCGGCTGCGACTGCGGTACAAGAAGGCTGGTCGCGCCCGCTTCCTCTCACATCTGGAAGTGGCCAGAGCGCTCGAGCGCTCAGCACGACGTGCGCGTTTGCCGTATGCTGTGACAAAGGGCTTCAACCCGCGCATGAAGGTGGCGTTCGGCCCGGCACTGCCGGTTGGAACCGGTGGTGAGCGCGAGTACCTCGACGTCTGGCTCACTGAACCGGTGCCATCCGCAGACGTGCTCGCCCGGATGCGAGCCGCCACGCCACCTGATCTGCAGGTGGATGGCGCCGGATACGTGAACGAGAGGGAGCCGTCTCTCACGGCCGCAGCGACGGTTGCCTGCTACGAGGTTGCGGTCGGTGGGGAGGGATTGAGGCCCGAACAGATTGAAGATGCGCTTGCCAGCGTGATGGCCGAGGCACATCTCGAAGTGGAGCACAAGGGCAAGACCAAGGTTTTTGACCTTTCGCGTAGCCTCCCGAAGGAGGCGCGAGTGGGGTCACACGGGCCGCCATACACCGTCGAGCTCACGACCCGGATGGGTCAGGAGGGCTCACTGCGGCCAGACGTGTTCCTTAACGAGGTGCTTTCGCGTATTCCCGGTGGCAGCGCGGTCGAGTCGGTGACGCGCACAGACATCCTGATCGAGGAAGAGGGTGTGTGGCGCCGTCCCCTGTGACAGGAGACCGCGATGGGAGAAACACAACGCGAGATGCTCATCTCGCATGAGACCAGTGAGACACGCGTCGCGCTGCTCGAAGACGGAGGCCTTGTAGAGCTCTACGTCGAGCGGCCCAAACGCTCGGTTGCGGGAAACGTCTATCTCGGCAAGGTGAAAGACGTTCTTCCCGGCATGCAAGCTGCCTTCGTCGACATCGGTCTGGACAAGAACGCCTTCCTCTATATCGACGAGATCGTGGCAGCTCGGCGTGCTCATCCCGGGCAGCGGGGAGACATCAGCTCGTTCGTAAGCCCGGGCGACCAGGTTCTCGTACAGGTGCAAAGGGACCCCATGGGCACCAAGGGCGCGCGCGTGACCACCGATATCACGCTGCCGGGACGTTTCACCGTGCTCATGCCGTTCTCGGATACCGTGGGCGTCTCTCGCAAGCTTCCCGATGAGGAACGCGAGCGCCTCCATCTCCTCATCGAGTCAGCGCTCCCTGAGGGCATCGGTGGGATCGTGCGCACGGTGGCACAAGGGGCGAGCGACAAAGATATAGCCGCTGATCTGGAGTTCCTACTGCGCTTGTGGAAGCGCGTCAGTCATCAGGCCGAGGAGGCCCTGGCGCCAGAGATCGTGTACGCGGAGATGGATCTTTCGCTGCGGCTCGTGCGCGACGTGTTCTCCGATGGCTTCAAACGGCTCGTCATCGATGACAAAGCCACATACGCCAAGGTGGTCTCTTTTCTCAAGAAGACCTCACCTCAGCTGGTGAAGCGGGTGGTCTACCACCGCGACCGTGTCACCTCGCTATTCAACGCCTACAGGCTGGGCCCTACCATCGATTCAGCGCTACAGCGCGTGGTGGAGCTTCCTTCAGGCGGCTACATCGCCATCGACCGCACCGAGGCGCTCACCGCTATCGACGTGAACAGCGGAAGGTATGTCGGCCGCAAGAACCTCGAGGACACCATCTTGCGCATCAACCTCGAGGCTGCCGAGGAGGTAGCACGCCAGCTCCGGTTGCGCGACATCGGCGGGATAATCGTCATCGACTTCATCGACATGGCCGAGGCAGCCAGCCGCTCGGCTGTCATGAAGCGGTTCTCGGCGGCGCTGGAACGTGACCGCACCAAGACACGCGTGTTGGAGATGTCGCGGTTGGGGCTTGTCGAAATGACTCGCAAGAACGTCACGGATGGTTTGTTTGGTGTGCTGACCGAGGTGTGCCCGCGCTGCGATGGGCAGGGACGGGTGCTGTCTTCGGTGAGCCGACGTATCGCGGTCGAGCGCCGATTGCGTGACATCCTGCGCGAATCGAAGTCATCTGCCTTGTTGTTCGCCGTCCATCCGGAGGTCTACGAGCTGCTTACAGCGCCTGGCGCCAATGTCATCGGGGCGCTGAAGTCCGAAACGCGCAAACAGGTGGAGATCGTGGCGGAACCTGACTGCAGACCGCTAGAGATCCGCGTGCTCATCGAGGGACGAGCGGGCCTGTTCAAGCAGGGTCTCGGGAGCTTCATGCGGCGTTGACGCTGCTGGTGGGCTCTGATAACATCACCCTTCGCGCATGAAAGCGAGTGAGAGGTTTCTAGCATGTACGCTGTCGTATCTACCGGCGGTAAGCAGCTCAAAGTCGAGAAGGGCACCGAGGCCGTCATCGAGCGGCTCCCCGCCGAGGTCGGCGAGGCCGTGACCTTCGATGTCTTGTTCATCGCCGATGGCGAGAACGTGGTCGTCGACGCCGATGCGCTTGCTTCTGCCACTGTGACCGCCGAGGTGCTTGAGCACTTCAAGGGCGACAAGCAAATCGTCTTCAAGTTCAAGAAGCGCAAGGGGTATAAGCGCCTGAAGGGCCATCGTCAGGAGCAGACACGCGTGCGCATCACCGATGTCACGCTGGAATCTGGCAAGCCGAGCGGCGCGAAGGCCGCTGAGGTAGCCGAGGAGCCTGCAGCTGTTGCCCAGGTCGAACCCGGCCAGTGCGACGCTTTGAAGAGCGATGGCACGCGCTGCAGCAATAAGGCCAAGGAAGGTTCCGCGTACTGCGGGGTCCACGCGAAGAAGCACGATCAGTAATCAGGCGAAACCAGAGCGTCGACCGTGTGTCGCGCCACAGGTACGAAGGCAGGTAGATCCACATGGCTCACAAGAAAGGTCTCGGCTCGACTAAGAACGGCCGGGACTCCAAAGCCAAGCGGCTCGGGGTGAAGCGCTTCGGCGGACAGGAAGTCACGACGGGTTCCATCATCGTGCGCCAGCGCGGCACGCATATCCACCCAGGCGACAACGTGGGCCGCGGCAGCGACGATACGCTCTTTGCGATGGCCGACGGAGTCGTTGAGTTCACGCGAGGCGTCAAGCGCCGCGTGCACGTCCGACCGCTCGAAGGCTAGATGCACTAAGCCCTGCGAAGCGATGAGATCAGCACACGAGCCCTCCGCTCCTCGCGAGCGGGGGGCTCGTCCCGTATCATCACACCAGCGCATCAGCGCTCAGACAAGAAGGACGCCGATGTTCGTAGATGAGGCCACCATATCAGTGAAGGGCGGAGACGGCGGGGCGGGGTGCACCTCCTTCCGCCGTGAAGCGCACGTCCCGAAGGGCGGCCCGGACGGTGGCGACGGCGGGCGCGGGGGCGATGTCGTGCTTCTCGCCGATGCCACCGTGTCAAACCTTCTCGATTATCACTATCGTCGTCACTTCAAAGCCACACGTGGCGTTCATGGGAAGGGCTCGGTGAAGCACGGCGCCAACGGGCAGGATCTGGTGCTCCCGATGCCGCTGGGCACCATCGTGCGCGATGCTGACACCGGAGAGATCCTCATCGACCTCACATACGACGGCCAGCGCTTCGCCGTCGCCAAAGGAGGTCATGGCGGACGAGGCAACATCCACTTCGTGACCCCGACACGGCGGGCTCCGGCGTTCTCGGAACTCGGCGAGCCGGCCGAGGAACGACGCATCACCCTTGAGATGAAGCTCATGGCAGATGCCGCGCTCGTGGGCATGCCCAACGTGGGCAAGTCCTCGCTGATAGCGCGCATGAGTGCGGCCCGACCCAAGATCGCCGACTACCCCTTCACCACCATCGTCCCGAACCTCGGCGTGGCGCGTGCTGGTGAGTACTCGTTCGTCTTAGCCGATGTCCCTGGCCTTATCGAGGGCGCGCATGAAGGCGTCGGCCTTGGGCATGCGTTCCTGCGCCACATCGAGCGCAGCGCGCTCATCCTGCATGTCGTAGACCTTTCAGGTGGCTGGGAAGGCCGCGATCCGCTTGATGACATCGCCATCATCGACCGCGAGCTGGCATTGCACGGCGAGGGGCTCGCATCACGACCGCGCATCCTCGTCGGCAACAAGTGCGACACCGATGAGGCCCCGGAGGCCTCGGCAGCTGTGAGCGAGTTCGCACGAGGATGCGGCCTGGAGTACTTCGAGGTCTCAGCGCTCACAGGCGCAGGCGTCGACAGCCTCACCCTTGCGGTGGGCGCTCGCGTTCATGAGCTGCGGCGCCAAGCGGCACAGATCGGAGCAGTCGAGCAGGTCTACACGGTTCGGCCTGTGAAGCGCGCCACTTTCGAGGTGACGCGTACGGGAGCGCACTCCTATCGCGTGTCAGGTGAGGCCATCGAGCGCATGGTCATCATGACCGAGCTCGGGAACGAGGAGGCAGTCGCCTACCTGCAGAAGCGGTTGGTCAAGGCTGGCGTTGAACGTGCATTGGAGGAGGCGGGGGCGGTGGATGGCGATGAGATCGCCATCGCAGGCGCGACCTTCGAATTCTCAGGCGCGCTTGCTCGCGATCCCGAAGCGGCATTCATAGAAGACGAGCCCGAAGATGAGGAGGGGGCGTAGACGATGTGCGCGATGGACCGCGTGGTCATCAAGGTCGGCAGCTCCACCCTCGCCCCTGCGGGGGAGGGGCTTGACCGCGCGTACGTGGATTCGTTGATGGAGCAGATAGCAGAGGTGCGCCGAGAGGGCACCGAGGTGATAGTGGTGACGTCGGGCGCCATCGCCGCGGGGGTCCAGGCCCTCGGCATACATACACGTCCTGAGGACATGCCCTCCCTTCAGGCCTCCGCATCAGTCGGGCAGGTTCAGGTCCTCGGCATGTATGCGGCGCTTGCCGCTGCGCATGGCATGACGGTGGGTCAGGTGCTGCTCACTCGGCATGACACCGCACACCGCCAGGCGTACCTGCATGCACGAGACACGCTCGAGCGGCTTCTCGCACTTGGCGTGGTGCCGGTGGTGAACGAGAACGACACTGTCGCCGTCGATGAGATCCGCTTCGGCGACAACGACACGCTCGCCGCTCTGGTGGGGACCATGGCCAGAGCGGACCTGGTAGTGCTGCTCACCGACATCGAGGGCCTTTACGACGCTGATCCGCTGAAGAACGCAGATGCCCGCCTCGTCGAACACGTGGAGTCGCTCACCGATCAGGTGATCAGCGCCGCGGGCGGCGCGACATCGGGCGTGGGCTCGGGCGGGATGGCCACGAAGGTGGAGGCTGCCCGCGTGCTTATGCGAGCGGGTATTCCGATGGTCGTGTGCGACGGGCGCAGGGCAGGGGTCATCGCCGATGCGCTGTCAGGCAAGCCCGTCGGGACTCTATTTGCCGGCGGGAAGAGCGCGCTCGGGGCGCGCAAGCTCTGGATCGCTCTTGGTGGCGTGCCCAAGGGGGAGATCATCGTCGACGATGGTGCGAAGGCGGCGTTGTGCGAACGTGGCAAGAGCCTTCTGCCCGCCGGCGTGGTGAGCGTGCAAGGGGTGTTTGCGGCAGGAGATGCGATAGTATTGAAGGACGGCACAGGCCAGATCGTGGCGCGAGGTCTGTCGGCATTGTCCTCGGCAGACCTTGAGAAGGTCAAAGGCATGCACAGCTCGCGTATCGCTGATGTCTTGCCCTCGGCGGCAGGGAAGACCGTGGTGCACAGGGATCATCTCGTTATCCTGTGAGCACGCAGCCCGTGACCGGCAGTGCGAACGCGGAGAATGAAGGAGACGAGCATGAGTGATGTGATGAAGCTTGCCATCCGTGCTCGCACTGCAGCAGCTGCGTTGGGAATCACCTCCAGTGCTGAGCGCGACAGTGCGCTGATGGCGATGGCCGAGGCATTGAGGGTGCACCAGGCGCTCATCCTTGATGCCAACGCACAAGACATGGAAGCTGCCCGCGCTGCGAACACGCCACCGCCGCTCCTCGACAGGCTTGCGCTTGATGGCACGCGCATCGACAACATCGCAAGCGCTCTTGAGGAACTCGCGGCGTTGCCTGACCCCATCGGCGAGGTGGTCTCGGGCCACACGATGCCAAACGGTATCCAGCTAAGCCAGGTGCGGGTCCCTCTCGGCGTGGTGGCCATCATCTACGAGGCTCGCCCGAACGTGACGGCTGATGCTGCCGGGCTGTGCGTGAAGACAGGCAATGCAGTCATCTTGCGAGGCGGCTCCTTGGCTTCGAAGTCCAATCTCGCGCTCACGCGCGTACTTGCACAGGCGGCCGAGGATGCCGGGATGCCTGCGGGATGCATACAGAGCGTGGAGTCCACGAGCCGCGAGGCAGCCGATGAGCTCATGGGGCTGCACGGCTACATCGACGTGCTCATACCCCGGGGCGGGGCGGGCCTCATCCGCAGCGTCGTGGAAAAGGCGAAGGTTCCTGTCATCGAGACGGGTGTCGGCAACTGCCACGTGTACATACATGAGGGCGCGGACGGGCAGATGGCGCACGACATCGTCGTCAACGCCAAGTGCCAGCGTCCGGGGGTCTGCAACGCCGCAGAGCACGTGCTCATCGATGCGGCGGTGGCAGAGCGGCTGCTGCCGCCTATCGTCGCGGACCTCGAGACGAACGGGGTCGTTGTCGTTGGGGATGAGCACGTGGCGCAGATGGGCGTCTCAGCGAACCTGCTGCCCGCCACCGAGGAGGATTGGTCGACGGAGTACCTCGATCTCAAGATCTCCGTGAAGGTGGTGAGCGGCCTTGCCGAGGCCATAACGCACATCAACACCTATGGATCGAAGCACTCGGAGGCCATCGTGACGGCAGATTATGCTGCGGCGCAACGGTTTCTTGCCGAGGTAGACGCCGCCGCGGTGTACGTGAACGCCTCGACGCGCTTCACTGACGGAGGGGAGTTCGGCCTCGGTGCTGAGATCGGCATCTCGACGCAGAAGCTGCATGCGCGCGGGCCGATGGGGCTTACAGCGCTGACGTCCTGGAAGTTCATCTTGATGGGAAGCGGGCAGATCCGGGAGTGAGAGCCACGTCGCGACTCGGCATCATGGGCGGCACCTTCGACCCCATCCACTTCGGCCATCTCGTCACCGCCGAAGAGGCCCTGGTGCAGTTCAACCTCGATCGTGTGATCTTCATGCCCGCGGGTGTGCCTGCGCGCAAGAGCGATGTCGAGGTGACCTCGCCAGAGCACCGCTATCTGATGGCGGTCATCGCCACGGCCGCAAACCCTGACTTCGAGGTATCGCGCATGGAGATCGACCGGCCGGGAGTCACCTACACGGTCGACACGCTTGATGCTTTGCGCGACATCCACGGCCCGCACGCCGAGCTCTTCTTCATCACGGGAGCAGATGCGGTCTGGGAGATCGTGACCTGGAAGGATGCCGAGCGGTTCGCAGGTTTGGTGACGTTCATCGCAGCCACTCGGCCCGGATACGATCTTGACACCGCACGCTCGACGCATGCTGGAGAGCTTTCGCATATCGATATCCAGTTCATGGAGGTGCCCGCACTCGCCATATCGTCCACCGACATTCGGTGCCGCGTGGCCGAGCGCCGCCCTATCCGTTACTTGGTGCCTGAGGCCGTTGGCGCCTACATCCACAAGTACGGGCTGTACCGCGAGGTACGTGCATCATGACGGCGCAGCTCGCCGAGGTGCGCCAGGCGCTCGCTTGCCGGCTGGATGAGGGGGGCTATGCCCACAGCGTCGCTGTGGCCGAGACCGCCGCGCAGCTTGCCAAGCGCTACGGAGTAGACGCGCAAGAGGCTTATCTTGCGGGGCTTCTTCACGACTGGAGTCGCGATGAGAGTGCGCCGAGCTTGCTTGGTGAGGCGCGCAGCCTTGGTATCGAGTGCACGGCGGTTGACGAGGCGGTCCCATACCTCCTGCACGGTCGCGTGGGTGCGCTCTCAGTGAAGGAGCGTTTCCCGGGGTTGGAGTCGCGCATCATCACGGCAATCGAACGCCACACATTTGGTGCGTTGGGGATGAGCGATCTCGACAAGATCGTGTACCTCGCGGACACGATCGAGCCCGGGCGCGATAACCCCGCCGCGGCCACGCTGCGCGACAGAATCGGCAAGGTGGACCTCGCGGAGCTCTTCGAGCAGGCCTATGCGGTCTCGGTAGAACATCTCATCAGGACGCGGCGACCCATCCATCCTACGACCTTGGATGTCTGGAACGACCTTGTTGAGAGGCGCAGATGACGCCGCGCCCGGAACATGACAGGGAAGCTGTGGCCGAAGGCGCGCAGATGGAGGAGGCCGCGGCCCGCCCCCGCCGCAGCTCGCGGCACGGACCACGTCACCGCAGGGAGCCTGTTCGGGCCCGTCACGCCAAGCGTGCGCGCGAGCAGGCCGCGGGGCTCTTTGGAGCGCTGCGATGGCCGAGCCGCGGCGCTCTTGCCAGCCTGGGCTTTGCGCTCGGCGCGCTCGGGCTTGTGGTCGTGTTGCTTTGGGGCGTGGCAAGCACCATCAACGGTGTGGCCCGCTGGAACGCCAAGCGGCTGGCAAGAGCGCAAAGCTCACCGGAGGCCCAAGCCGAGCTTTCGCGCGACAACTTGCTGGTGATCGGGGTGAGCGAGGGCCGCGCGACGGGCTTTCTTGCCATGCGCGTCATGGCCGAACAGCAACAGGTGTTTGGGATCGCCATCCCCGATGGTGCCTTCATCGAGGTTCCGGGACAGGGGTTTGAGCGCATGGGGGATAGCTACCTTACCGGCGGGGAGACCTCGCTTGCCGCGGTGACGAACTTCTTCAGCGTCCCTTTCACCGAGTACGTGGTCGTGGACTCCGAGGTCTACCAGGAAGCTCTTGCAGGGCAGTCGGTGAGCATGCTTCTGGCCGAGGTTCACGATACGAACCTCGATGAGCCGGGGTTGGCACGATGGGAAACGGCCTTCAATGAGATTCCTACGGATGACGTCGCGTTGGTGCCGCTACCCGTCAAGCCCGTCAACGTCGGCTCGCAGACGTATTTCGAGCCGCAGCGCCAGGAGATCGCGGACCTCGTCGCTTCGTGGTGGGGAGTGACGCTCGAGTCCGAAGATCCTGCGATACGCGTCATCGTCTACAACGGTTCGGGAGAGCCGGGAATCGCGGGCCAGGCCGCTCAGCTGCTCATCCGTGGCGGGTTCCGTGTGGTGGACACGAAGAACGCGGATACGTTCGATTACCATGAGACGCAGATCGTCATTCAGCGAGGAGACGCCAGCCGAGGCGACTCGGTGCGCGAAGTGCTCGGCGTTGGAACGGTGATCGTCCGACCAGCGAACCAAGAGGTGGCGGACGTCGTTGTCATAATCGGCTCGGACTTCAAGCCGCCAGCTAATGCACCGTAGGTGACCGGATGGAAAGAAGGCAGGGGATAGCGCTGGAATCAAAGGAGTACGCACTTCTTGCCGCGGAGGCTGCATCGGAGAAGAAGGCCGAGGACATCATCGCCATCGATGTGGCTGAGCTGCTTGTCGTCACGGACTACTTCGTGATCTGCACGGCCCGTAACGACCGCCACGTTCGCACCATCGCCGAGGAGGTGGAGATGCGCCTCAAGAGCGCAGGGCTCAAGCCCATCGGCATCGAGGGTACCGATGAGGGCAAATGGGTGCTCATCGACTTCGCAGACGTCGTCGTGCACGTCTTTCAGCCTGCCGAGCGTGACTTCTACCGGCTGGAGAAGCTTTGGGGTGACGCGCCGACTCTCGCGCTTCCCGAATCCGTGACCGGCCTGTCGTGACGCTTGAAGCTCGGCGCGTGTGGGCGACGGTCGCCCTCATCGGTGTGGCGGCTGTCTGGGGAGCTACGTTCGTCGTCGTCAAAGACGCGGTCGAGCGCTACCCCCTGTACGCGTTTCTCGCCGTGAGGTTCATCATCGCCGTGGTGGCCTTTGCCGTGCTGTTTCCGCGCTCTCTCAGACGGTTCGGCAAAGGAACGCTGCGCGTAGGTGTGCTGGCCGGAGCGCTGCTCGTGGTTGGATATGTCTTCCAGACGTGGGGCCTGCAAGACACGACGGCGAGCAAGGCCGCGTTCATCACGGGGATGTTCGTGGTGTTCACACCTCTCATGCAGACTGTGATTCTTAGGCATCCACCTCGTGCGGTCACACTCGCCGGTGTGGTGCTCGCTGTCGCGGGTCTGTGGTTGATCTCAGGTGGCTCCGGCGAGGGTTGGACGGTGGGGGACACCAGAGTGCTGATATGCGCGATCGCCTACGCAGCGCACATGATCGTGCTTGGCAGCATGGGGACGAGCCATGATGTCGGCGCGCTCACGCTCACCCAGCTTGCCGTGGTCGCGGTGGTATGCAGTGGCGTTTCTCTTGCGACCGAGGCTCCGGGCTTGCCCCCCGACTCGGCGGTGTGGTTCGCACTGGTCATAACAGGCGTGTTCGGCTCTGCGGTCGCGTTTGCGGTGCAGACGTACGCACAGCGACATATGTCACCGTCAAAGACTGCGCTCGTGTTGGTGAGCGAGCCAGCATTCGGAGGGTTGTTCGGGTGGATCGCGGGTGACCACTTCGGGATCGGTGGCTTCGCGGGCAGCACGCTCATCTTGGCAGGAATGGTGCTGGCCGAGGTCTCCGGGCCAGCGGCTCCGGGCGAGCACGTCGTACGTGAGCCGGCACTTGAGGGCATCCCCGTGCCGATTGTGGAGCATGATCCTGCCGATAGCCAGCGGTAGGCGACTCAGCACATCGGTCTGATGCACGCCTGTTGACCGCTCCCGGGCGCCTGGTATACTAGCGCCTGCCGCTCACGCGGACCCAGATGTGGGGCCTTAGCTCAGCTGGGAGAGCGCATGGCTGGCAGCCATGAGGTCAGGGGTTCGATCCCCCTAGGCTCCACCAACACACACGACGCCCGTCGCCCTCGCGGCGGGCGTTTCGCATGCCGCTCAGGTGTTCGCATCCCTCCCTGATGCTACGATTGTCCGGTCCCATCCGGTCGAACGGCTCTGAAGCGGAGGAGAGCAGTGTCACCGATGAATTCGAGGACAGCAGATTCGCCTCGGCGACCATCTCGGTCACTGCTCGCGCTCGCCCTCGCCGTGACCCTCATGTTCGCTGCAGCCGGCAGCGCGGCAATCTGGAAGGCGTACGCGTGGGGATACGGCGCCACAGCTGACGACCCGATCGCTGTCCCGCTAGGCGAGCCGCTCCATCTGGGTGTTGCGCGAACCCCGGGGGGCCCTGCGGAATGGATCACCATGGCCCGTGTGTTCGCGCACATGCAGCGCGAACTGAGCCGACCCATCGTGGTGCACTACGCACTGTCCAGTGATAATCAGATCCGCATGTTCGAAGCGGGCGAGCTCGACATCGCACTCATGTCGACTCTGGCCTATCTCGACCTAGAGAACACCGGCCTTATTGAACCAGTGGCGATCCCGACAATCAGGAACCGGCCCTTGGACGCGGCGGTGATCGTGGTCCCTTACGACAGCGACGCCGTAAGCATCGAGGATCTGCGCGACATGCGCTTCGCCGTGTCCCCGGACCTTGCGGGGGCATCGTTCGCATACTGGCTTCTCGACCGGACCGGCGTGAACCCCGTGGGGTTCTTCGCTGAGACGCCGGCCGGGGTACAAGACGAGAATCTTGCGAGGCTAGCAAACGGCGAGGTTGATGGCACAAGCGTGCGAATATCGGCCCTTGCGCACTGGCCCGAAAACACGTTTCAAATCATCGAGCACTCACCTGACCTCGGCATGCCGCCCATTGTCGTCAGCACATCCCTAGACGCCGAGACGATCGTCCTCATACGGGACAGTCTCCTGAATGCAGCAAGCCGAGGGATTCTTCCCGAAGGGAGCGCCATCACTGGCTTTGGCACGCCTGGCGATACCGACTATGACTTCGCCCGGGAGCTCGACAACATTCACCGAGGACTGGAACTCGAAGCATTCGGGAGTGCTCATCAGTGAAACGTCTCCTGCGAAAAGGGTCTGTTGGACGCCGAGTCTTCATCACCATCGTCGCTGGCGAAATGGTTTTCGCCGCAGTGATGGGAGTCACGATCGGGGCGTTCAGCGTGCTCTCCGATATCCACCAACAGCAAGAGACCATGCGCCGGGTGAGCGCCTCGTTCGCCGCTAACCTCATGCCGGAGATCGCGGATCAGCAGCTTACGCATGTGGCAGCGCAGCTCGAGAGCATACTCAAGACCGCCGAGGTGCACGACGTGATCGGCATCTGCATCGAAGACGCATCGGGCAAGGTGATCGTGTGCCAGGGCAAGAAGAGCCCACCCGACACCGATGAGGGAGTGCGCTCACCTCTCTCGGTGCTCACTCAGGAGCAGACGGTTGTCGAGCCCGTGATCGTAGACGGGTTGCATGTGGCCTCCGTCATCGTTCGCTTCGCGCCACGCGGCGTCACCCCGCTCGGAACACCGCTTCTGGCCTCGATGATTGTTCTTGCCACGATGATCGCTATGTCCATTCCATGGGCCGCCTGGCGGCTTTCGCTTGACGTGGTGGAGCCGCTCGAGGATCTGGGCGACTACGCCGCTCGGTTGGCTGTGGGTGAGCTTGACGCTCCCTTGCCAGGAGGGACGATCACTGAGATCGTCGAGTTTCAGCAGGGCTTGCGCGAGATGGCCGAGCAGATACAGAGCCGAGACAAGCAGCTGCTGGACACCTACCACGAGTTGGAGTCGGCCTACCACGAGCTTGAACAGAAGAAGAACGAGATTGAGCAGTTCTCGGCGGTGAAATCGAACTTCGTCGCCATAGCTGCGCACGAGATTCGCGCCCCGCTTGCTCGCGTGAGCCTGTACGCGGAGCTTCTCGAAGAGGGCGAGATCGGCAAGCTGGACGCGACGGCTCGCGAGGCGGTAGAGGCGATCTCCTCGGCAGCGACGAGCCTGACTTCGATCGTCTCGGACCTGCTGGACTCGGCGCTTCTCGAAAGGGGTCTGCTTCCCATCATCTTCGGCGATGTGGACCTCGTCAAGCTCATCGAAGACACGCTGCGGGACTCGCGGCTCCTCGCAGATGCCCACGGGATCTCGGTGGCGCTGCAAGGAGAGATACCGCATCTCACCTTGAGAGGGGATGGGAGCCGTTTGCGGCAGGTCCTCGACAACCTCTTGTCCAACGCGTTCAAGTACTCCACCACGGGAAGCCATGTTCTGGTCTCGGCCACCGAGGACGCCGAGCACGTCTACATCAAGGTCGCCGATGAGGGCCGTGGTATTTCGTCTGAGGACGCAAGCGTGCTCTTCACCCTCTTCGGACGTATCGATGTAGGCGATAGTCGCGATACCGCCGGGCTGGGGTTGGGGCTCGCCATCAGTGCGCGCATAGTGGAAGCACATGGCGGCCGCCTCACCCATCGTCCGAATGAGACTGGCGCCGGGAGCGTCTTTTGTGTCGAGATCCCCGCGAGCGGTGGCGAGGAGCGCAAGGACACGATGATCAAAGTGTCAGGAGATGACTCTGACGCATGAGCGAGAATCGGAAGACAACCTCGGTGGGCCGGCGCGTTCTCATCATCGATGACGACGAGGTCTTGCTGGCGGGTCTGCAACAAGCTCTCGTGACCCAGGGCTATACCGTGGAGATCTGCAGTGATGGCGAGCGAGGGCTTGCCACCCATCCGGTGTTCCAGCCCGACCTCATCGTTCTCGATGTCATGATGCCATCGCTGGACGGATGGGCCGTGCTCGAGCGTCTGCGCTCGTCCGAGACCGACAGCCATGTGCCGATAATCATGCTCACTGCGGATGCCGCGGTCGATTCGAAGATTCGCGGGTTCGAGCTCGGCGCCGATGACTACCTCACCAAACCGTTCAGCATTCGTGAGCTGCGTTGTCGCGTAGCGGCTGTGCTTCGACGCACGGACGAGGAGAGCGTGGATGCAGTCGGGACCATACCGGTGGTGGTGGAAACCTCCGATATCGAACTTCTGCGGACGAGA
>JAVEVF010000015.1:0-25630 GCA_034005175.1 Coriobacteriia bacterium
GTGCTGGGCGACCGGAAGTGCCGCAGTTGGGAACTCATCGACTGGACGGCGGGGGACGAGAGGTGTGGTGCGGCTGGTTTCGCACCCAGGGATGTGCGCCATGTGGTGCTCATACCCAACTACCGCGAGCCGGTCGCCGTTATTCGGCGTACGCTTGATGCGCTTGCGGTGCAGTACCGCGCGCAGGAACGGCTGATCATCGTCCTGGGGATGGAGAGCCGAGAGCAGGGATCCCGGGAAAAGGGTGAGGCTCTGGCTGCTGAGTACGCAGGGGCCTTCCTGGATATCCTTGTCACTGTGCATCCAGCGGGTCTACCTCGCGAGGTGCCAGGCAAGTCATCAAATCAAGCCTGGGCCTTGCAGGTGGTGACAGAGAGGATAGCCGAGGACCCCGAGATAGATCCTGATCTCGTGACCATCACGTCCTGCGACGCAGATTCGGTCTTGCACGCGGACTACTTCGCCGCGTTGTCACGTTTGTTCTGGGAGACCGAGGAGCGTCACTCGCGATTCTGGCAGGCGCCGATGCAGTACCTCAACAACATTTGGCGTGCGCCAGCGCCAGTGCGGTTCTCCACGTGGTTCGGGCAGGCGTGGATGCGCGCCAGCCTAGCCATGCCTTTCTACAGGGGTCTGCCGATCTCAACATACTCCCTGTCGTTGCGGTTGGCGGTGGAATCCGGAGGCTGGGATCCGGCCGTCATACCCGAGGACTGGCATATGTTCCTGAGGTGCTTCTTCGCTCGCGATGAGCATGTGGAGCTGGTCCCCGTGTTTCTGCCCACCAACGCTGACGTGCCCGAGGGCGAGACCTGGTTCGCTGGGATGAAGATCGCCTTCCAGCAGTACTTGCGACACGCCTGGGGAGCTGAGGATGTCGGCTACATGGCGGGCGAGATGGCCCGGCGAGACACGGGCTGGCGATCGGTGCTGCTATTCATGCAGGTCTATCTGGACCACGTGTTACGGGCTTGGGGGTGGTTCCTTGTAATGAGTGCGTATCTTCTTGCGCTCGGTGTGCACCCAGCCTACGAGGGGATCCTCGCGGGGTCAGTCCTCGACGTCGGCCCGCAGGCCGCCTGGTTGGGACCGGTCTTTGGAGTCGGCGCCGTTGTGATGATCAGCACCCTTGTCTTTGAGATAATCCGCCAGCCTCTGCCCAGGGACGTGTCGCGTGTTCGGCTGTTCGCCGAGCAGTGGCTGATGTGGCTATCACTGCCGCTGCTCGGACTGTACCTGGGGATGCTCCCCGCGATACAGGCGCAGACCATGCTACTGCTCGGCATGCCGCTCTCCTATCGGGTCACGCCTAAGCGTATCGAGGCTCCGAGCAGCTCCTAGCAGCAGGCTCGAATCGAGGAGAGCGCCACATGCGACGGCCGTCCTGCACGCCTCTCTCGGCCGCCTGGAATCGGTCGGTTTCCGCTGTTCGAGCCCTGTGGTACTATTCGGATTCGCAGACGCGGGTGTGGCGGAATGGCAGACGCGCATGGTTCAGGTCCATGTGGGGGCAACCCCGTGAAGGTTCAACTCCTTTCACCCGCACCAGTGAGATAGCACGAGGCCCCGGATCTGTCCGGGGCCTCGTCTGTTGTGAGCAGCCCTGCGCCTCATATGACGCATGTCGGGGAGGCAGCAAGAGAGGTAGAGGGGTACACTCATGCAAGCAGGCAGCTGGAGAGGCAGACGATGGATGCATTCGCACCGGTAAGCGGCAAGTGCACTTGGTGGCGTGAGATCATGCTTGATGAGGACCTCCATGACTTATCGGTCAAGCAGGAAGACAAGCGTGTTCGCTGCTCATGCTTTGTGGAAGGCTACTTCTGGGAGCATCCGTATTCCGAGGTTCCAGCTGAGTGCCCCCTGAACCTACACTGTCGCTACTACATCAAGAGTCCCTGATATGCAGTTCAGCGCGCTAGGTCTTTCCGAGGGTGTTCGTGCGGGCGTGAAGGCGCTCGGGTTCACGGTCCCCACTCCCGTGCAAGAACAAGCCATTCCGGTGGCGCTCGCTGGCGATGACGTCTTGGCCTGCGCGCAGACCGGCACCGGCAAGACAGCGGCATTCCTGCTGCCCACGATGCAGAGAGTCCCTGTCGAAGGACGCATCCGCGCGCTTGTCGTCACGCCCACACGAGAGCTCGCTACTCAGATCGAGCAAGAGGCGCGAACCATTGCCGCACATACGGGGCACTCGGTGCTTGCCGTGTATGGCGGGGTTCCGTATGCGAAGCAGGTCACGCCGCTGCGTCGTGGTGTCGATGTGCTCGTCGCCACGCCTGGCCGGCTCCTCGACCTGCAACACAAGGGTGAGATCGACCTCGGCGAGGTCGAAGTGCTTGTGCTGGATGAGGCTGACCGGATGCTTGACATGGGATTTTGGCCAGACGTGCGCCGAATACTGCAGCTCGTGCCGGCCGAGCGGCAGAACATGCTGTTCTCGGCCACGCTCTCAGATGAAGTGCTGCGTGTGATCGGTGGCGCGGTCGACGACCCGGTGCGTGTGGACGTCTCGCCCGCCTCGGTTCCTGTCGACGCAGTCGTGCAGTATGTCTATCCTGTGAACGCAGCGCAGAAGACCGAACTGCTTGTCGCGCTCCTCGAAGAGATCGACGAGTACCGGGCGATCGTGTTCACTCGCACCAAACTGCGCGCGGACCGCCTCACCGCTGCACTTCAGGCAAGTGGCGTCGAGGCTGATACCGTGCACTCGGACCGTTCGCAGAAGCAGCGCGAGCGCACACTTGCTGATTTCAAGCGCGGCAAGCACGCGCTGCTCGTCGCCACCGATGTCATGGCTCGCGGAATCGATGTCGAAGGCGTCACGCACGTCATCAACTACGATGTCCCTGAGCGTCCCGAGGACTATGTCCACCGCATCGGGCGCACCGCTCGTGCGGGCGAGAAGGGCGTGGCTATCACGCTGCTCGCGCATGACGAGACCGAGTCGCTGCGCCATATCGAGCGCGTGGTGGGCAAGACGATGGAGGCGCGCGACGTCGAGGGGTTCACGTATCTCGACCGCGTGGTGCCCCGTGCTGACCGCGGCACAACTGCTTCGACTCGCACGTTGTTCAGCGGCGGCGTTCATCGCCGCGGCGGGCGCTCGGGGCGCTCGCGACGCTTCTAGCGGGTCGGCATGGCGCAACCTGTACTGAGCCCGAAGGCCGTGGAGGCGTTCAGGCGCCGCATCTACGACCACTATCACACGGCCGGCCGCCATGATCTGGTCTGGCGTCACACTCGCGACCCGTACGCTGTGCTGGTAAGCGAGGTCATGCTGCAGCAGACGCAGGTCTCCCGTGTGGTCCCGTACTACGAGGAGTGGCTTGCGAGCTTTCCCACGCCGGCCGCGCTTGATGCCGCCCCTCTCGAAGCGGTGCTGCAGCTCTGGCAGGGTCTCGGCTACAACCGTCGGGCTGTGGCGCTCAAGCGAGCTGCCGCTCAGGTGGTGGGGAGTCACGGCGGAGAGATCCCGTGCGAGCGCGATACGCTGCTCGTGCTGCCGGGGGTAGGACCTGCCACAGCAGCGGGCGTGCGCGTGTTCGCGTTCGGCGAGCCTGACCTCTACCTTGAAACGAACGTGCGCGCTGTCTTGCTGCATGAGTTCTTCGTCGATGCGTCCGATGTGCCGGACTCGGCTCTCATGCCCGTCCTCGAGCGCGTGCTTGACCGGCAGGACCCGCGCAGTTGGTACTGGGCTTTGCTGGATTACGGTGTCCATCTGAAGAGCCAGGGGGCGAACCCCTCGCGGCGCAGTCGGCACCACGTGCGCCAGTCGCGTTTCGAAGGCTCCCATCGCCAGCTGAGGGCACGGCTATTGCGAGCGGTCATGGCAGCACCGCAGCATGGTGTCGAGGAGTTGGCCGAGGGTCTTCGTGACGAGCCCGACAGGGTCGTGCTCGCGCTCGGCGAACTCGTGGCCGAGGGGTTCTTGGCCGAGGAGGCAGGGAAGTATCGGGTGCGGTGAGGGCGATGCTTCATCGGGGAGCGACTTGCAGCGTCGGCGCGCCCCTATAGCTCCTGGCCGAGTTCGCGGGCGACGACATCGATCGGTAGTCCCTCACGGCGAGCGATGGCTGCGAGATCCTCATACTCGATGCGCGAGCGTCGCCATCCCGCCGCCCCAGCGGTCTTCACGCGCACCTCGCCAAGCGACGTCATGACGGTGTGCGAGTGACGCTCGGCCACCACGCGCGTCACTCGGCGGATACGCACGCCGAGCGTGCCGGTGAGCTCGGCGGTGAGGGTGGCCAGCTGTGTGGCGTCCTCATCTCGGCACACGACCGTCACAGCTGTTCCCGCTCGGCCCTTCTTCATGAGCGCAGGCGTCTGCCACACGTCCAGCGCTCCTGCTGCGAGCAGCTCCTCGCAGGCGAAGGCGAGGTGTTCGGCGGAGAGGTGGTCGATGGTGGTCTGAAGCTCGGCGATGGCTTCCTGATGCATGGTGGGTTGCGTGTGTTCAGGTGCCGTGGAGAGGAAGAGCCTTGCGATGTTCGCCACACCCGCGGGGTCACGCGTTCCCGCGCCATGTCCGATGTGCTCGACGGTCATGGGCGGCAGCGACCCGAACGATTGAGCGCACGCACGCGCGAGGGCGGCGCCTGTGGGGGTGGTGGCCTCACCGGGCAAAGGGCCAGCCTCGATGGGGACGCCAACGAGCAGCATCGCTGTGGCAGGCGCGGGAACCGGCAGGGTGCCGTGCGCGGTGTCGACGGTGCCGCCTCCCACCGATACCGGGCTGCACACGAACTCATCGATGTGCAGCGCGTGCAGGCCGGCCGCGGTGCCAACGATATCTGCGATGGAATCGGCCCCGCCTACTTCGTGGAAGTGCACCTCGTCGGCGCCCACGCCATGCACTGCGGCTTCAGCTTCGGCCAGCAGAGTGAAGGCCCCCAGCGCGGTGTCGCGCACCTCGGCAGCCAGATGTGCACCTTCGATGAGCGAGCGCACATCAGCCCACGTGCGGCTCACCGGAGTGTGGTTCGTGGTGACAATCGCGGAAAGCGCGCGAATGCCCGCACGACTCACCTCGGCGAACTCAACCGCGATTGTAGGGTCGATGGCGGCGATGGCCTCGCGGATGGTCGTTCGAGGCGCCCCTGCATCAACAAGAGCGGCGAGGAACTTGTCACCGGAGATCCCGGTGGTGCAATCGAGGTAGGCGATCACGTGGAATCGCTCGCAGCAGTCTGATTGACTCGGCTTGCGATGGCGGCGGCACCGAAGCCGTTGTCGATATTGACGACGGCCATGCCCGAGGCACACGAGTTCAGCATCGCAAGAAGCGCCGCCAAGCCGTTGAGACTCGCGCCGTACCCGACCGATGTGGGGACAGCCACTACGGGTGCGGAGATGAGGCCGGTGACAAGGGACGGAAGCGCCCCTTCCATCCCTGCGACGGCGATGACCGCCCGAGCGTCGCGCAGCACGTCTTGGTGGGCGAGCAGCCGGTGCAGGCCAGCGATGCCTACGTCGTAGACTCGCGTGACGCGGTTTCCCATGACCTCGGCGGAGATAGCGGCCTCCTCGGCAACGGGGATGTCGGCAGTGCCGCCAGAGACCACCACGATATGCCCGACCTGAGGCCGCTCCTTCCGCCGGTCGACGACGATGAGGCGGGGCTGCTCGAAGAAGCGCGCGTCAGATGCGACCTGGGCGACAGCTTGGTAATGCGATGCGTTGGCGCGGGTGCCGAGCAACACCTGTCCGCCTTCCAGCAGCTCGCGCGCGGCGGAGCGCACCTGTCCTGCGGTCTTGCCCTCGCAGAACACCACCTCGGCAAAACCGCAGCGCAATGCGCGGTGGTGGTCGATCTTGACCTCGGGCCCGTCGGAGAAGGGCAGCGACTTGAGCTGGTCAACCGCACTCTCGACCTTGACAGAACCTGCGGCGACCTCATCGAGCAGACGGCGTAGCTGTGTGGGATCCATACTATCCTCGCTGGTAGCGTCGGTGGCGATGCGTGACGAGAGTGCATGAGGGGTGTACCCTGCGGATACGACTATACCGCGTCATGGGCGTTGTGCGCAGTCGCATGCAGGCGGGGAGATGGTACGTCACGGTTGGCGGGAGGAGTCTGATGACTCGGTACGCATTCCTCGGCCCCTCGGGGACGTTCAGCGAAGAAGCTCTGCTCAGTATGGAGATCCCCGATCTCGAGACGGTATCCTGTCCTTCCATCGAGGAGGTCTTCGTCACGGTCGAGTCGGGGCGTGCCGATGCGGGCATAGTGCCCATCGAGAACTCCATAGAGGGCAGCGTGAATGCCACGCTTGACGCGCTCGCCTTCGATTCCAGGCTTGCCATCCACCGAGAGGTGGTCCTGCCCATCACGCACACGCTCGTCACCGGGCCTGATACACGAATCGAAGACATCAAGGTCGTGGCGAGTCACCCTCACGCGACCGCGCAGTGTCGTCGCTGGCTTAACACAAACCTCATTGGCCGCACGATCGCCGCAGCGAACTCCACCGCAGAAGCAGTGCAGCGTGCTGTCGCCGAGCCAGGCGTTGCGGCCGTCGCCACTCGGCTTGCGGCCACATTGTACGGCGGGACCATAGTCGCAGATGGCATCGGTGACTACGCTGGAAACAAGACGAGGTTCGTGGTGATCGGCCGCAACACCGTCGAACGTACGGGGTGCGACAAGACGACGCTTGCGCTGTTCATGTATGAGGATCGCCCTGGCGCCCTGCTCATGATCCTTTCGGAGTTCGCCTACGGGGACATCAACCTCACAAAGATCCAGTCGCGACCCACTAAACGTGCTTTGGGGGAGTACATGTTCTTCGCCGACCTCGAAGGGCATGTCACTGACCCGCCGGTGGCGCTGGCGCTTGACTGCCTACGCCTGAAGCTGCGCGAAGTGAAGATTCTCGGTAGCTACCCGCGTGCGCAGTGAAACAAGGCGAGATGCTGGCATGGTGAGTGTGTAAGGGAGTGGACCACGAAAGGGGCACTAGATGCTGAAGGAGTTCCGTGAGTTCGCGGTCAGAGGCAATGCCGTCGACCTGGCTGTCGGCCTCATCATCGGCGCGGCATTCGGCGCGATCGTAAACTCGCTCGTCGAAGACATCTTCATGCCCGTTCTGGGGCTGATCATGGGCAAGGTGGACTTCTCGCAGCTCTTCTTCGTCTTGAGACAGGGTGATCCCGCCGGACCGTACACGACCGTCGATGCCGCGGTCAAAGCAGGTGCCGTCACGCTGAACTACGGTGTGTTCATCAACGCGATCGTTTCCTTCATCGTAGTGGCGTTTGCCATGTTCATGCTGGTGAAAGCGATGAACAAGCTCAACCGCGCCGAGGAGGCCGCAGCTGAGACGAAGAACTGCCCGCACTGTCTGACCGCGGTCCCGATAGACGCCACCCGTTGCCCGGCCTGCACGAGCGAGCTTAACGCCTAGCCTCGGCTATACTGCGTTGCAGCACTGGCGGAGGCTCACCCAGAGTCTGCATCGGGAGGTCACCATGCTCGACGCACGGTTCGTCCGAGACAATGCCGAGGAGGTCCGCGGTTCACTCACCGCGCGAGGCTCCACGTGGGACGTGGATGCGTTTCTCGCGACCGATGTCGAGCGTCGCGCGCTCATCGGTGAGATCGAGTCGCTGCAGGCGAGACGCAATGAAGCCTCCAAGGCCATCGGCGTGCTCATGAAAGACGGCAAGCGCGATGAGGCCGAAGCCGCCAAAGAAGAGGTGCGCGAGATCAACGGCCACATCGCCGAGCTTGATGCGCGTGTAGGAGCAGCCGACGCGCAGGCACGCGAGATGCTGCTCACCATCCCCAACCTGCTGGATAGCTCTGTCCCGCACGGCGTTGATGAGAATGACAACGTGGAGATCCGCAGATGGGGTTCGCCGCCGAACTTCGATTTCGAGCCCAAGGCGCACTGGGACCTCGGCCCCGAGCTCGGCATCATCGACTTCGAGCGCGGCGTGAAACTCGCGCGTTCGCGCTTCGTCGTGCTGGGCCGCGAAGGCGCGCGACTCACGCGTGCGCTCATCAACTTCATGCTTGACACGCACGGGCAGCGCGGTTATCGCGAGTGGTGGGTACCAGCGCTCGCCAACGCCGAGACGCTCACGGGGACAGGCCAGCTGCCGAAGTTCGAAGAAGATCTCTTCAAGACGAGCGAGGGGCTGTACCTCATCCCCACTGCCGAGGTGCAGCTCACCAACATGCACCGAGGTGAGGTCCTCGAGGGTGCGGACCTGCCGATCTTCTACACGGCATACACACCGTGTTTTCGCGAGGAGGCAGGGAGCGCAGGGCGCGATACACGAGGCATGATCCGTGTGCACCAGTTCGACAAGGTCGAGCTCGTGAAGTTCGCCACGCCCGAGAGTTCGATGGATGCCTTGGAGGGCATGGTGGCCGATGCCGAGTACATCTTGCAGCAGCTCGGCCTAGCCTACCGCACCATCGTGCTGTGCAGCGGGGACACCGGCTTTGCTGCCGCGAAGACCTACGACATCGAGGCGTGGCTGCCGAGCTATGACAGCTACAAGGAGATCTCGAGCTGCTCGAACTGCACTGACTTCCAAGCGCGGCGAGCGCAGATCAAGTACCGCAGCCCGGGCGAGTTCAAGGGCAGCAGGCTCGTGCACACCCTCAACGGGTCAGGGCTTGCTGTGGGGCGCACGCTCGTGGCAGTGCTCGAGAACTACCAGCGCGCTGACGGCTCGATAGAGGTGCCCGAGGTCCTGCGGCCATATCTCGGCGGACAGGACCAGATCGCACCGGCTTAAGCGACACGTTGAGCCGAGGTCGATGCAAGCGGGAATACTCTCGTCGGAACGTGTCCACTCCGACGAAGGGCTAGCGATGTCTGCCAGGCGTACCCCCACCACGCTCACAGTCTTCGGAGCCACGGGGGATCTGATGGCTCGCAAGATCGTACCCGCTCTCTTCTACCTGCGAGGCAAGGGGGCCTTGCCCGAGCGCTTTGCAGTCGTAGGGTTCTCTCGGCGTGACTGGAGCGATGCACACATGCAGCAGCGCGCCGAGGAGATTCTCGCAGAGAAGTTCCCCGGTGCGGCACAAGCCGAGGTCACCGAGTTCGTGAAGGCGTTCACATACGTGCGTGGCGCGTTTGAAGACGAGAGCGCGTACCAGGTGCTCGCCTCGCACCTCCAGGCCATCGATGATGGCTGGGATGTGTGCGCCAACAAGCTCTTCTACCTCGCAGTGCCCCCGGAGCACTACCGCCACATCCTTGGCAGGCTTTCCACCAGCGGACTCACCGAGCCATGCAGCGATGACGAGGGCTGGACTCGCGTGCTTGTGGAAAAACCGTTCGGCAACGACGCGCGCACGTCGCAGGACCTCGACGAGTTTCTCGGCAGTCTCTTTCGGGAGGAACAGATCTATCGCATCGACCACTACCTCGCCAAAGAGATGTTGCAGTCCATCATGAACTTCCGCTTCACCAACAACCTGTTCGAGCCTTCCTGGAACCGCAACACCATCGAGTCCATTGAGATATCTCTCCTCGAATCCATCGGCGTCGAGCAGCGCGGGAGATTCTACGATGGGGTGGGCGCGTTGCGTGACGTGGGGCAGAATCACCTGCTGCAGATGCTTGCTTTGGTGACGATGGATCAGCCGAGCAGCCGTGACGCCGAGGCCATCCGAGAGTCTCGCGCCCGGCTCCTGCGCTCGCTTAGGCCGCCCACTGCTGAGGAGGTCGCACGCTCGAGCTTCCGCGCGCAGTACGAGGGTTACCGCGATATCGATGGGGTGGATCCGGATTCTGACACCGAGACCTATTTCCGCCTTGATTTCGAGATGGTGGGTCGGCGTTGGGCGGGCGTGCCGGTGTCGTTTTCGGCAGGTAAGCGGCTCGGTGAGCCGTGCAAAGAGATCATCGTGACGTTTCGCCAGCCCGACCCGTGCCTGTGCGACCCCAACCAAGATCATCGGAATCGCGTGACGTTCAGACTCGAGCCGACAGACTCCATCGAGATCGAGTTCTGGCCGAAGCGACCGGGCTTCGACTATGAGGTTGAACGCCGGACCTTCGATTTCTTCTTGTACGAGAAGGAGGAGAAGACGCAGTACGTCGAGGAGTATGCGAAGCTGCTCCTCGACGCCATCGATGGCGATCAAACGCTCTTCGTCTCCACCGATGAGGTCGCTGCCATGTGGGCGTTCATCGACCCTGTCTTCCGTGCCTGGCATGAGGGGGTGGTCGGGCTTGAGACTTACGTGCCTGACTCTGCCGAGGTGGTCGAACGCGCGGCCCTATCGCTAGCATACCCGACGAACCGCGGCAGCGTGGGCGTTGTGGGCTTGGGGAAGATGGGTGCGGCGCTCGCCCTCAATCTTGCCGGCAAAGGATGGCGTATCGTCGCATACAACCGCTCGACTGCGAAGGTCGACGGTATCGTCGGTCAGCGCTCCGACATCGTGGGCGCTCATTCGCTGGCAGAGCTCGTTCGCAAACTTGAGCCGCCTCGCACCATCTGGCTCATGCTCACTGCGGGCAAGCCCGTCGATCATGTGCTTTTTGGTGAAGGTGGCCTCGCTGATCTGCTTGATGCTGGAGACACTGTCATCGATGGGGGCAACTCGTATTACGAGGATGCGCCCGAGCGCGCGAGGCGCCTGTCCGAGCGCGACATCCGGTATATGGACTGCGGAACGAGCGGTGGTCCTGGGGGTGCGAGGCACGGTGCGTGTCTGATGATCGGCGGCAGACGCGAGGATTTCGAGTCGCATGAGGCGCTCTTCGCCGATGTGGCGCTGCCCGATGCGTACCGCTTCTTTCAGGGCTACGGCGCGGGGCACTTCGTGAAGATGGTGCACAACGGGATCGAGTACGGGATGATGCAGGCCATCGCCGAGGGGTTTCAGATCCTGCACCTGAGCGAGTTCGACCTCGATCTTGCAGCCGTCGCCGATGTATATCAGCACGGGAGCGTCATCGAATCGCGTCTCGTGGGGTGGCTTGCTGAAGCGTTCGCGATCCACGGTGAAGCACTTGAGGGTGTCCCTGGCATGGTAGGACACACAGGTGAGGGTGAGTGGACGGTACACACCGCCGAGAAGGCAGGGCTTGAGGTGCGTGTGATACGCGATGCGTTGGAGTTTCGCAAGGAGTCCGAGCGCGACCCGAGCTACGCTGGCCAGATCCTCAGCGCATTACGAAACCGCTTCGGCGGTCACGCGATGTGAGCGCGCTCACTTCTTGATCTCGGCCTTGCGAGCGTCGAAACGTCCGCCGTCGCCCTTGGCGAACTCCTCGTATTGCGGGATCTCAAAGACTCGTAAGCGGTTGTCGAGGAAGTCGCTGAAGACCAGCGTCGTGCCATCGTCTGAAACGTCGAGCGCGGTGGGCTGGTTGCCTGCGATGACGGCGTCAAGCCCCTTTCCATTCGCGGTGTCAAAGACGAGGATGGAGCCCCATTCCGGCCCTGGGATGTAGTAGGACTTCGGGTTGTTGGCCCCTCGGCAGCTTACAAAGAGCAGCTTGCCATCGGGCGTGAGGTCGATGGTGTTGGGCTTTTCATCGGTGTCGACGAACTTCTTCGTCACGCCGCTCTTCATGTCGTGGACGAGTATGAGGTTCTTCGCCATGTCCGAGATGAAGAGCCGGCCCGTCTTCTCATCGCCCACGATATGCCTGAGCGCGCCGCCCTCGGTATAAAGAGCGGTGACTTTGCCGGTCGCAAGATCGATGCGCTCCAGATGCCCGCTGTCAAAGCCCGCGACGTACAGTGCCTTGCCGTCAGCGGTGGCGTACATGCCTCGCGGCGTCTTGGACACGCGCATGCGGCGCACCAGCTCACCGGTCTTCAGGTCGATTTCAGAGACGTCGTTTCCCGACCAGTTCGACGCGTACAGCGTCTGTTCGTCGGGGGAAAGCGAGACCCACTTCGTCCATGCGCTCTCGGTGTCGAACTCACGCAGCACCTTGCGTGTCTTCACGTCGATCTCGAAACATTTCGCGGTCTCCATCTGCGAGGTGTACGCAAGCGTGCCTGCCTTGTTGAAGATGACTTCGACAGCCCCGTGCTCGCCGATATCCACCTCGCCAGTCTTCTTTCCGGTCTTGGGATTGAAGATCTCGATGGATGGTGGGCCGTTCAAGATGCTCGTCCAGGCCTCCGAGCCATCGGGTGTGACCGAGACGCCCTTTGGAGCGCCGAGAGTCCCGATCGTACGCACCCCATGCAGGATCTGCCCCTCGGGGTCGAGCCAGATCTCAAACGTGGCGGGCTCATCGATGAAGACCTCGCGCTCCACCACGTTGTAGCCCTCGTGAACGACACGCAGCACGGCGGGGCCTGCAAGCACTTCGCCGGTTATCGTGCTCGCGCCAGCGAGAAGCTCCTCACCGTCCCGCGAGATCGTGCAGGCCGCCCCCTCAGGCTTGGTGGTGATGGTGACAGGCCATGGAAGCGGCTCGAGCTCGACCTGGAAGCGGTTGGTGCGAAAGCGCTTCACATCGACATCTGCGGTGTGGGTGGCAAATCCGCTGCGGAAGACCTCCACCGAGTACGTGCCGGGCTTCAAGTCTCCCGCCGAAAGCGTCCCCGTTGCCTCGGCACCCGCCTGTGTGCACACGATGGTGGCATCGGCGGGGATGGCGGCGTAGGTGAGGGTGAGAGGCCGAGTGAAGACCCAAAGCGCAACGCCGCTGGCGATGAGAGGGAGGAGCACGATCAACACGAGGAAAGCGAGCGCTGCCGCCGGTGAGCGGCGGCGCGGACGCCGTGACATCGAGCGAGGTGCGCTCTGCACGTAGCCTTGTGAGCGCGAGCGTGAACGCGTGCGCGTGCGGCGCGGTTTGCGCGGGGGCGCTGACGTCCGGCGGTAAGCGGGTCGGTGGTTGTGATCGCTCATCGGTCCGACGCCTCCTACGGGTGCGTGCTCGGCAGGGCGAGGAAGCGCTTGACGGCGTCGATAGCATCGGAAGGCGTGTGGACGGAGACGAGGTCCGCGCCGCCCGCAGCACGCAGAGTCTCGCCCGGATCCCAGCCCACCACAACCACCTGACGGCCGGACTTCAGTGCGAGCGCGATCTCAGAGATCGTGCCCGCGCCCCCGGGAAGCGCAACCACGACATGGCTTGCCAGCACGTTTATGGCATTGCGGGCCTGGCCCATGCCAGTCGGGATGGCGATGTCGACACCCGGCGAGACGCCGGTGAAGTCGTCGCCGGGCAGCACGCCGATGACAAGCCCGCCTGCTTCGGCGGCACCGGCTGACGCGGCAGCCATCACGCCGCAGTCGCGGCCACCGGTGAGGAGCACCCACCCTTGAGATGCGATGCGTGAGCCGATCTCGCGCGCGAGCGACGCTGTCGTCGCATCGGCGTGTCCGCCGCCCATGACTCCGATGACCGTGCGCATGTGATTCCTCCATGCAGGAGTGTAGCGCACGCGGTGCGGGTAGACACGGGACAAAAGAATGCAGAAGGCCAGAGCGGTTGTGGCTCTGGCCTGCAAGTTCAGTGGCGCGCCCTGAGAGATTCGAACTCCCGACCTTCTGATTCGTAGTCAGACGCTCTATCCGGCTGAGCTAAGGGCGCGTGCCCGTAACGGGCTTCGCAATCCTGCCAGGATGCAGGTGTGATGTCAAATGGCGGAGAGTGAGGGATTCGAACCCTCGAAGGGGCTTGTTACCCCTTACTCGCTTAGCAGGCGAGCGCCTTCAGCCGACTCGGCCAACTCTCCGCAATGCGCTCGGATGCACGAAGCATGACCAAGTGCCGGCCTATTGTAGCAGGAGCCTCCCAGACTGACACTACCGCAGCGAGCGGTTGTGCACGACCTACGTCGATGCTAGGTGGACTAGTTCTGCCATCCGCTGAGCACTGGTGGTCCCGTAGAGACCCTCACCCTCACTAACGTGCCTCGCGGGGCCACGGTGTCGGGTGGCGGGTCCTGGAAGAAGACCAGGCCACGCTTCACGTCGGTGCTCGAATCACCGTATTCGATGGTCGCGCGGTAGCCGTCGCGGGCTAGACGGGCGATGGCAGCCGACTCGGTCATGTTGAAGACCTGCGGTATACGAGGAGGCCCCACAGGTCGGCGAGATGTCCCTGGCTGTGGTTGGCCGGTGCCGCCGCTCCACGCGAGGTCGAGGTCGCCGTCCCCACCCTGGGCGCCATCGTCGCCTCCGCCCGGTCCTGAGACCACGAACAAGCGCACCGAACGCCACTTGAAGATGCGCACGCCCGCCTCAGGGCACGTGGCTACGACCTCGCCGGCGGGGTCGGTCGAGGAGGGCAAGCGCATGACGTCGCTTACCGAAAGGCCGGTTTCCTCGATCGCACGCCAGGCCTCTCTTTCCTGCATTCCCACGACATCTGGCACCACCACGAGCTGGCTGAGGATCCACCAGACGATGAGAATGACGACGATGGCCAGCGCGATACCGGCGAAGAGCGCTCGGTTGCGCCGGGCATCGTCCTCGGCGCCAGGGTCCGCATCCTCGGCGTACGAGCTCTCGGCATACGTGTTCTCGACGGGCTGCTCGTCCCGGCTATCCACGCGTGTCACCGCCTTCGCGCGCTTGTGTAAGAAAGCACAACTGCTACGCACAGCATCGCATATCTGCACCTGTGAGGTCGAGAGGCGCGAGACACGACACTGGTCATGAGCCTGGCGGAGGGGGTGGGATTCGAACCCACGAGCCCTTGCGGGCTGCCGGTTTTCAAGACCGGTGCATTCAACCGCTCTGCCACCCCTCCGCGCGCAGGAAAGTGTAGCATGGCAAGCATGGATACCGACGAGATGTACATGGCGATGGCACTTGAGGAGGCTCGTGCTGCACAGGCTGTCGGGGAGGTACCGATAGGCGCTGTTGTGGTGTGTGAGGGGGCGGTCGTCGCACGTGGCCACAACCGTCGCGAGGTTGACGCTGATCCTTCAGCACACGCGGAGTTCATCGCGATCAGGGAAGCAGCACAGCGACTCGGCCGGTGGCGGTTGTCTGACTGTACAGTCTACGTGACGTTGGAGCCCTGCCCGATGTGTGCAGGCCTCATGCACCAGGCACGCGTAGCGCGTTGCGTGTATGGCGCCGATGACCCGAAAGCTGGCGCATTGGGCACGCTCTATGACCTTTCCAGCGACGTGAGGCTCAACCATCGCTTCGAGGTCACGCGCGGCGTGTATGGCGAGGCGTGCAGCGAGATGCTCACGGCATTCTTCCGAGAGAGGCGGGGACAGGAATGACCACGAGGCGCCACGCCGCACAGATCCGGTTCTCCACGCTTCTCGCGGGGCTTGTCGCGATCCTGTTGCTGACGTTGTTGGTGGCTCGCCCGGCATACGCGAAGAGCTACTCGATCGGGCCCGTGCGCATAACCGCCACCATCGCATCCGATGGTGCCATGCAAGTCGAGGAGCGGCGTACCTTTGACTTCTCGGGCGATTTCACTTTCGTGTTCTGGACGCTCGATACATCCGGAGCGCAAGACATCCGAGTCGACGGGCTGAGCGGCCCCGAAGGTCCCTACGAGCTCACCGAGTCCCCCACGGCAGTCGATGACCGCCCGCCGGGGACCTACATGGTTGACGACCGTGGCGATGAGGTGGAGGTCCGTGCCTTCTTCCGGGCGTCTGATGAGGTGCGTGAGTACACGCTGCGCTACACCGTCGAAGGCGCAGCAACGCGTTGGAGCGATACGGCTGAGCTGTACTGGAAGTTCATAGGTGACGCGTGGGAGACGCCGGTAAGCGACGTGGCTGTCGGCATCTGGCTTCCCAACCCCGGGGAGCCCGTGAAGGCAGGCGACAACGTACGCGCGTGGGCGCATGGCCCGCTGGAGGGCACAGTCACCGTGGTGGAGGATCCAGCCTCGTCGGCGGGCCCTAGGCCCAGCGTGCCTGGCGATGTAGTGCTCGAGGTGCCGCAGGTGCCTGCTAACACGTTCGTCGAAACACGCATCACGTTTCCTGCCGAGTGGCTTGGTGAGGTGACCCCCGATCCGGCGTCCCATCGCGACCAGATTCTTGCCGAGGAGGCCAATCTCGCCGAGCAAGCCAACAAGCAGCGCGCGAAGGCACGCTTCGCCATCACGCTTTCCTGGATTGTTGTGAGCGTGCTGTCAGTGGGTGCGGTGGCACTGGCTGGCTGGCTCTTCCGCAAGTTCGGACGCGAGCACTCGGCGACGTTCACCGGCCAGTATTACCGTGACATCCCGCCGCAGATCAACCCAGCGCTCGCAGGGTTCATCTGGAACATGGGAAAGATCGGGGATGCCGAGGTGACAGCGACGGTGATGTCGCTCGTCAACCGTGGTGTGCTCTCGGTGAGCAAGGCGACAGTGGAGAAGAGGCGGCTCGTGGGCTCGAAGTCGGTGGAGACCTACGAGCTCAAGTTCGACCGCAGCAACTCGGCCAAGGCAGACGCCCTCGATGACGTGCTGCTTTCGTTTTGGTTCGACACGGTCGCCGAGGGCAGAGACACGCTCACTATCGAGGACCTGAAAGAGTACGCCAAGAAGCACGCACAGACGTTTGCGGCGAAGATGGACGATTGGCGAAATGCCGTGCGTGAAGAGGCCGTGGAGCGCGGCTACTTGGAACCGAGCGGCACCTACGGCAGGACTGGCCTCATCGTGCTTGCCGGTGTCCTTGGCGTGCTCACGTTCGCGATGGCGAGCTGGACGGAGAACTACTGGCTGTTGCCCATCGGCTTGGCTGCAACGCTTGTGTGTCTCATCGTCGCGATGTTCATGCCGAGGCGTAGCAGAGACGCCAACGAGCTTAACGCGGTGTACAAGGGGTTGCGCAACTACCTGCGAGACTTCAGTCGGCTGCACGAGGCGCCGCCGGGACACGTCGCGCTTTGGGAGCAGTACCTGGTGTACGCCACGGTCTTTGGCATCGCGAAGCAGGTGATCGAGCAGATGCGCGTGGCGGTGCCCGAGGTCTTGAACGATCCGGTGTTCGTGAGCGCGTACGGGTGGAGCCTCGATTCGGCGGGCAACCCTGCAGGCTTCACGGGGCTTGCCGCTGGGTTCTCCTCGGCCAGTTCCATCGCAGCCAGTCAGAACTCGTCGTCATCGGGCGGAGGAGGCGGTTTCTCTGGGGGTGGTGGCGGTGGCGGCGGCGGTGGCGGCGGTGGAGCCGGGTAGGATTCGGCGCCGCGTGGGGTGTAGGATGTTCGCCTTGTGCGGACAATCTCTCATGCTATGGGGGAAAACGGCCGAAGATTACGTCAGGACTGTCGCATATCGGGAGGGGCTAGCGCGTGCCCAACGAGCTCGCGGGCGAGATAGAAGCGGCCTTGCGGCCGGTCATCGGGACCGTGCTGGCGGCTGTCTCTGTCGATGTCGAGGTACGGCGCATCGGCAAGACGGTCGATAGCGTGGAGCGTACCGATGTGTCTGTGATCGCCGAGAACCTCGTCGAGGCGCTGCGTCTCGTTGTGGGCCCCAACCTTGCCGAATCCGCTGCCGAGCGCGTGCGCGAGCTCAGCCCTTCAGCGACCATCCCCGGGATCGTCGGCCCCCTCCAGTAGTTCAGCTCCGACAGCGGCGAAGTGCTGGGGGCTCAGAGCCACGCGCGTGCGTTCGTAGTCGGGCCAGGGATCGCGGTGGTGCGCACGGGCGAGGCGCACCGGGACGCTCACCATGTCAAACGCATGCGGGTCGAGTCCGGCGTCGAGCTCCTGCCACGTCACGGGCACTGACACCGGTGCGCCCGGACGTGCTCGGGGTGAGTACGCCGCGATGGCGGTGGCACCGTGGCTGTTGCGCAGGTAGTCGATGAACACCCGACCAGGTCGCTCGGTCTTAGCCATGCGTACGGTGTAGCGTTCGGGCTGCCTTTCAGCGAGCTTGCTGGTGAGAGCGTGTGCGAACGCACGAACCTCAGCGTGTGTCTGCTTGGGCATGATGGGGCTCACGACGTGCAGGCCGCGGCCGCCTGTGGTCTTGGGAAACGCACCGAGACCGAGCGCGTGCAGCTCTCGCTGCACGGCGTGTGCCGTGACCACCACGTCATCCCAGGCGGTGCCCGGCCCGGGATCGAGGTCGAAGATGATGCGGTCAGGGGTCTCGGGGCTTTCGGCATGGCTGTTCCACGCGTGGATCTCAACGACATCGAGCTGCACGAGAGCGAGCAGCCCCTCCAGCCCATCGAGTGCGAAGTACGTGGCGGGGCCGGTGCGGTCGGTGACCTCAATGGTGCGAAACACCTCTGGAAAGCCGAGCGATTCAGGGTGCTTCTGGAAGAAGCAGTCGTCGCTCGGCCCACGCGGGCAGCGGACTACGCTCAGCGGTCGTCTTGCCAGGTCGGGAAGCATCGCGGGCGCCACGGTCTCAAAATAGGTGGCGAGCTGTGCCTTGGTGACAGGCGAGGCTCCTGAGGGGCCGGCCTCGAAGAGGGGCTTATCCGGGTTGGTGAGGCGGGGACGTGCGGCACGGTCGCCTTCTTGCGGCATGCGGGATGAGCGGGCGTGTGTGAGGCCGTCGCTGGTCATCGTTCCGCTGCGACCTGCTCGATGTCGCGTCCGCTCGCCACACTCTGTGGGCGCTCTTCGAGCACGTCATACTCGCTGTGCGGGCGCGCATGCTCGTCGCGCTCCTTGATGAGCAGCCAGTTGTCGCGTTTCTCGCCCGGTCTGGGCTTCAGGCGGATGAGCGCGTACCCACCCTGAAGCTTCTCGCCATCAAGCTCGAACTTGAGAGCGCCCGCGACAAGCCCTTCACGCGGGTCGGAGAAGGGTCGCCACGTGCCGCGGTCCCAGATGATGACTGTACCCGCGCCATACTCGCCGGGAGGGATGGTGCCTTCGAACGCCCCGTACTCGATCGGGTGGTCTTCTACGTGCACTGCGAGCCGCTTGTCGGCAGGATCGAGGCTCGGCCCCTTTGGCACTGCCCAGGAAAGAAGCACACCATCAAGCTCGAGGCGCAGGTCGTAGTGCAAGCTGCGTGCGGCGTGTTTGTGGATGACGAAGGAAAGATTCCCGCGATCAGCCCCGTGCTCGCCGATGTCCACCTTGCCAGCAGGCTCCGACGTGAGGGAGAAGTCGCGTTTGCGTTGATACTCATCGAGTGGTGCCACTCGGCTCACCCTTGCCAGTGAGTGTGTGTGATGATCGTTTGTGATGGAGGCGGGTCCTCGGGCGGAGCAAGCGCATAGAGGATGAAGGACACTGCGCTCACGATGATCCCACCCCAAAACGCGGGCCAGAATCCATCCACCACGAAGCCGAGACCAAACCACTGGCTTGAGACGTACGCGGCCATCCACAGTGTGAGCGCGTTGATGACGGGAAGCGCGAGCCCCAGCGTGAGTATGATGCACCCGCACGCGGCGAACTGCAGAACGGGGCGTAGGTATGCGTTGATGAGGCCGAGCAGCGCAGCGGTCACGGCGATGGCCACGTATGCGTTGCCCTCGACGGTGATGCCAGGCACGATGAAGACCGCGGCTACCAGCGCGATGGCCGTTATGATCCAGTGCAGAACGATTCTCATAAAGAGGTGTATTCCCCATGAGGCGGCCTTTACCCGCGCACACCAGAGCGTGTTGTTGATTTGAAGGGTGACAACGCGCGCATTGCCGCCTCCGTGTGTCCTCGGTATACTCGCCAATGCTGCTTTGCGCTGCCGCCCTCCGCTCGTCGGCCGCGCACATTCGGAGAGCTGGCCGAGCGGTTGAAGGCGCACGACTGGAAATCGTGTATACGAGCTTGAACTCGTATCGAGGGTTCGAATCCCTCGCTCTCCGCCAGACATCAACTGCGGCCCCGGTGACCAAGATGCCGGGGCTGCGTGTTACAGGGGAGGCTTACGCACCCATGAGGAAACACCGCCTGGCCATCGTGTTCGCGGTTGTTCTGGTGGAGATGATGGCCTTCAGCGTGGTGCTGCCCCTTCTGCCCTACCTTGCCGATGAGCTGGGGGCATCTAAGATCCAGATCGGTTTTCTGCTGGCTGCTTATCCGCTCGCACAGTTCTTCGGTGCGCCGTTGCTCGGCAGCATCTCCGACCGCATCGGGCGCAAGCCGGTACTGCTGTTCTCGGTGATCGGAACGGGTGGGAGCTTCGTTGTGCTGGCGCTTGCGCGAGCGCTGCCCATCCTCTTTGTGAGCAGGTTCGTGGATGGCATCACGGGCGGCAACATCAATGTGGTGCAGGCTTACATCTCCGATGTCACGAACGAGGCCGAGCGGGGCAAGGCTCTCGGCATGATCGGCGCTGCGTTCGGGATCGGGTTTGTGATCGGGCCAGCTACGGGGGGACTGCTCTCGGGCATCTCGCTCACTGCGCCTGCGTGGGCGGGTGCTGCGCTCTCGGCCATCAACCTTGTGCTTGTCGCGACGTTTCTGCCCGAGTCGCTCTCCAGCGAGGACAGGGCGCACGCCGCTCGCCAACAGCGCAAGCTCTTCGATCTTCAGGCCCTGCGGCGCGCGCTGCGCCACCCACGGGTGGGCCCCTTGCTCACGGTCCGCTCGGCCACGGCGATGTCCAGTGGGATCTTCGAGAGCACGTTCACGCTCTGGGCCATCGCGGCTCTCAGCGCCACCGCGAAGGTCAACGGCTTGCTGCTCGGGTATGTCGGTGTGCTCACGGTGGTTGTGCAGGTAGCGCTCATCGGCAGGCTCACGAAACGCTTCAACGATGACCGGCTGCTCTTAGGAGCGGCGGCGCTCTGCGGGGCTTCATTGCTCACGTGGGGATTCGTGGGCAGCATCGCGGGGCTGCTCGTGCTCATGCCTGCCATCGCGCTTGCGTTCGGGGTGGGCGATACCGTGATGACAAGCGCGCTCAGCAAAGCGGTGGACCGGCGCGAAGTGGGCGGCACGCTCGGGATCCAGACGTCCATCCGAGGCCTCGCGCGCGTGCTCGGACCGGTCATCGGAGGCTTTCTGCTTCAGCGCGCCGATGTGTGGGCGCCGGGCGTGCTTGCAGGCGTCCTTTCACTTGCGGTGGTGCCGTACGCGTGGAAGGCGCTGTGCATCCGTCCCGGTAGCCGTCCGTGCGAGGAGCAGGAACGCGAGCTTGCCGAGCGTGCCGAGAAGGTCGCTGCAGGCGGAGTGTAGCGGATGCGCGCGTTGCCGCTGGGAGCGCGCGTCGGTATACTACGGCGTTGCCGCTCTCGGCAGGTCCGAGACGTGTCATCGCGGAGGGGTGGCAGAGTGGTTGAATGCGGCGGTCTCGAAAACCGTTAGTCCGGTTACCCCGGGCTCGAGGGTTCGAATCCCTCCCCCTCCGCCAGTGAGACGCGAACGATGACTATCAGGTGGAAACGAGGCTTCTCGAAGTCCCGGCCACGGCCGCCGACCGTCACGAGCTCGTGCCGCACGTGCGGCTGGTGAGAGCCATGAGCTCGTTCGCGACTCTTCGCACAGTATCCGGTCGCAGACGGTAGTAGACCCACGACCCGCGCTTCTCACCCGAGACGAGTTCAGCGTCGATGAGAGCTTTCATGTGGTGAGAGACCGTCGATGGTCCGAGGCCGAGCTTCTCGGCGAACACGCAGGCGCAGACCTCGTCGGCGGAGCAGCAGCGAGAGTCGGTTTGGCCGGCACCGGACGCCAAGAGCGCAAGGATCTGGCGCCGCGCTTCGGAAGAGAGCGCCTTGAAGACGAGGTCGGTCTGCCCATCGGCCAGCAGCCGCTCCGTCTGGATGTGCGGCATCCTGGGTTCCACCACAGTCGGCCTCCTTGACACTTCGATACCCATCGAAATACTATCGCCTCACGAGGACTTCGACAATGGTCGAAATGCGACGCTTGCTGAAAGGGGCCACAGTGTTTGACGAGGCCGACATCAAAGACGCTGTCCGTGACCGCTATGCCGACCACGCCACGAACGCGACGAGCTGCTGCTCGCCCTCGATCACGCGGGCTGGCCTGGCATCGTGTTGCGGGTCGAGCGACCAGAGCGTGAGCGAGCGACTCGGGTACGACGCCCGAGATCTTGCAGCCATCCCCGAAGGCGCGGATCTGGGGCTTGGATGCGGCAATCCACTGGCGATGCTTGAGCTTAAGGAGGGCGAGATCGTTCTCGACCTCGGAAGCGGGGCGGGAATCGACTGCTTCCTCGCCGCCAAACGCGTAGGCTCGACAGGGCGCGTCATCGGAGTGGACATGACGCCGGAGATGATCGCGCGCGCCCGGAGGAACGCAGCGCAGGGCGGTATCGACAACGTGGAGTTCCGGCTTGGTGAGATCGAGCATCTACCGGTTGAGGACAACAGCATCGACGCTGTCATCAGCAATTGCGTGATCAACCTCGTGCCCGACAAGCGCCAGGTCTTCGCAGATGTCTTCCGGGCCCTGAAGCCCGGTGGACGGCTGTCGGTCTCAGACATCGTCACCCTCGGCGAGATCCCGCTTCAGATTCGCAGCTCAGTCGAGGCGTACGTCTCCTGCCTCTCGGGAGCCATCCTGCGCGATGACTACCTCGACCTCCTCACCGACGTCGGATTCACCGACATAACCGCGAGGGAGTCACGCTCCTTCACGGTCGGGGATGTCGTCGGTGATGCTTCTGCGGCAGAGTTCGCACAGCAAAGCGGGGCCACGATGGAAGAGTTTGAGGCTGCTGCGGCGCTCTTCCAAAGCGTACGCGTCAGCGCGAGGAAGCCTGCGTAGCAGCGCCGTCCGTCCAGGGGCGCGCACTCACTCGTCACGTTCGCACATCCTGTCCCGCAAGCCGTTAGCCTGAGGCGCCCGGGCTCAAGACGCTGAGCCCTTCCCGCTCCTTCAGCGTGGGCCGCAGCAGCAACATCGCGATGCCGATGACGAGGAAGACCGAACCCTCGTGCACGAGCATGCCAAGCGACATCGTCACTCCGCCGAAGAGCACGCCCGCCAGCAGTGCCGCCACCGTCACAAGCGCGATGGCAATGTTTATGCGCATCGTCCTCACGGTGCGCTGAGCCAGGCCAAGCGCATACGCCAGTCTCGGCAGGTTGTCTGCCATCAGCGCGATATCAGCTGTCTCGATCGCGGCAGGCGAGCCGGCAGCCCCCATTGCCACTCCGATGTCTGACTGCGCCAGAGCTGGTGTATCGTTCACGCCATCGCCCATCATGGCGACCGTGTGCCCCTCTGACTGCAGCTGTCTCACGAGCGCGAGCTTGTCCTCAGGCAGAAGCTCGGCATGTACTTCGTCGACGCCGAGTTCGAGCGCGATGTGCTCGGCGACACGTTTCGCATCCCCGGTGGCCATGACGACTCTCACACCCGCCTTGTGCAGCGCTTGGATGGCAGCGGGCGCGTCGTCTCGGATGGTATCGGCCACAGCGACGATGCCGATAGCCTTGCCATCCACGCCCACGTACATGGCGGTCTTGCCGTGCTCGTTGAGTTCGATGAGCGCGCTGTCGTCTGGCGCGTCGTCAAGCAGATCCGCCGAGCCCACGACCACCTCACGGCCGTCAACCGTTGCGTGAATACCCTTGCCAGCGACAGGCAGTGCCTTCTCCACGATCTCGACTTCCAACCCGCGTTCCTTGGCTCCTTGGATGATGGCGGCAGCGAGGGGGTGCTCAGACGCGGTCTCGGCACGAGCAGCGAACCTCAGGACTTCGTCAGTCGTGTACGCGGGATCAAGCACGATCACATCGGTGAGCTCTGGACGGCCTTTGGTGAGCGTGCCGGTCTTGTCAACGACAACAGCATCGACCTTAGCAGCCCTCTCAAGATACTCGCCGCCCTTGATGAGCACACCATCTTTGGCTGCACGCCCGATGCCCGCGACGATGGATACCGGGATGGAGATGACGAGCGCGCCCGGGCAGCCTATGACAAGCAGCGTGAGACCGAGTTCGATGTCTCGGGCGATGAAGCCCACGAGCAGCGAGCCTCCGATCACTCCGGGGGTGTACCACTTGGAGAACTTCTCCAGAAACGTCTGTGTCTTGGCCTTGTCGTCCTGAGCTTCCTCGACTCGGTGGATGATCTTGGCGAGTGTGGTGTTCGGACCGATGGCTACGGCCTCGACCTGCAGCACCCCCGAGCGCAGCCACGTCCCGGCAAACGTCTCCGAGCCCTCGACCTTCTCTGCTGGCAGAGACTCACCGGTGATGGTCGCCTCATCGACTCCACCATGGCCGCTCACCACTCGGCCATCGACGGGAATCTGCTCGCCGTTTCTCACCAAGACGATGTCGCCGGGTGCAAGCTCCCAGACTTCTACGGACACCGGCTCACCATCGCGCAGGACCGTCGCGGTCTCAGGCGCTGCATCCACAAGATCGGAGAGCGCCTTGCGCGTCTTGTTGAGGGTGGCCTTCTCCAGGGTCTTGCCGAGCACGAACAGGAACGTCACGGCGGCAGACTCCCAGTAGTTCTCGATGAACAGCGCACCGATGGCGGCGACGGTGACCAGCAGGTCGATGGAGACGATCCTCACCTGCAGCGCGCGCACGGCAGCGATCGCGATCTGGTAACCCGCTACGACTGCGGCCGCGATCATCAGCCAGTCGTTCTTCGTGATCCACGAGAGCACGATCAGCGAACCTGAGACGGTGACTACGCCCCACGTCTTCCAGATGCGGCCCTTATGTGTGGCTGGCTGCGTCACACCGCCGAAGGCTTAGCTGCATAGCCCATCTCGGCGACGGCATCCACCAGGTCACGGACGGTGACCTTGGAGGCGTCATGCTCCACGATGATGCGCCCTGACGCGAACTTCACCTCGGCAGATGCCACGCCGTCCATGCTATTGAGCTTCGATTCGACCTTGCCAATGCATGAAGGGCAGGACAGCTCATCAGAACGGAGGACCGTGTTCGTCAACTCAGACATGGATCCTGCTCCTTTCAAGCGGGACTGGTTCTCTCGAATCGTGGCATAACCGTACATGATAGCTGCGGTCGCATCCTTGACCTCGGTCAACGTGATTCGCGGGACTGTTGTCTACCGAGGCAGCCGAGATCTGCGCACCGGCGTCTCCCGCATAGTGGTCAACGGGGAACAATACTCTGCAGACGCCTGTTTTCGGCCTCGCAGTGGCGCAGGGGCCAGCACTGGCCGCGCAGGGGGTGTGCGGATGACCGACCCTCCAGAGGACAAGGATCTGTGCTGTGCGGTGGGGACTCCCTTGCGCGCGCTCGTGGCTTCTGCGGCGATCGTCGTGGTCCTGGCCGCGATTCACTGGGCGGCTGCGCTCGTGGTGCCCCTGGTGATAGCTGTGCTTATCGCGGTGGTCGCCGGCCCCTACGAACAACGGCTCATCGAACGCGGCTGGCCGCGGCTTGCAGCGTTCGGGGTGGTGCTTGCTGCGACGGTGGCCGGCCTTATCGTGGTGGTGATCGCGGTGGATGTCTCGCTCTCGGCGTTCATCGCAGACCTCCCCGCGTATCAGCCGGGTAGCGAGCGACTGCTCAACAGCATCCTTGGCGTCGGCACGAAGGTGGGGATCGACCTTTCGCATCTCGTGCATGCAGGCACTGCGATACGAAACGCGTTCTCCACCGCCGATGCGCTCACGCGCTCGCTGCTGGCATCGCTTGCAGGATGGACCATCGTGCTGCTCCTCACCGTCTTCATGTTGTACGAGGCACTGGACTTCCCCGAGAAGCTTGAGGCGGTTCTCGGTCACAGTCGCCACCGCCAGCGTCTTGCCGAGTTCGCCGAGGGGCTTTCGCGATTCATGAGCGTGACCACCATCGGTGCCGCAGCCACCGGCATCGGCGA
>JAVEVF010000016.1:0-24961 GCA_034005175.1 Coriobacteriia bacterium
ACCGCATGGTCCGTCGCTCAGTCGCACACGATCCGGTCCGCACCGCAAAATAGGGGCTTGCACATGCCATAAGGTTTATGCGAAGATTGACTGTTCTAACTGTACTATAAGCGTAAACTTGAGGTTAAGATGGGCCGGGCGGACGATCTGGCGAACGGCCGGAGCAGGAGGCAAACATGCTGGAAACGGGTGCAAACTACCTCGCCGTGATCAAGGTTCTTGGTATTGGCGGTGGTGGCACGAACGCCGTGAACCGCATGGTGGAGGCGGGAGTGAAGGGTGTCGAGTTCATCGCAGTGAACACGGATGCGCAAGCGCTCCTCATGTCCGACGCCGACTACAAGGTACACATCGGAGTGAACCTCACCAAGGGCCTTGGCGCTGGTGCTGATCCCGATGTGGGATTGCAGGCCGCCGAGGAGAACCGTGGTGAGATCAAAGAGGCGCTGCAAGGCGCCGATATGGTGTTCATCACGGCCGGTGAGGGTGGCGGTACGGGTAGCGGGGCAGCGCCCATCATCGCGGAAATCGCGCGTGACGAGATCGGGGCGCTTACCGTGGGTGTCGTCACTCGGCCATTTGCGTTCGAGGGTCGCAAGCGCGCGCTTCAGGCCGAAGAAGGCATCAACCGCCTGAGGGACAAGGTGGACACGCTGATCGTGATTCCTAACGACCGGCTGCTGCAGGTGGCGGAGAAGAAGACGTCGATCCTCGACGCGTTTCGCATTGCGGATGACATCTTGCGTCAGGGGACTCAAGGCATCACCGATCTCATCACGGTGCCGGGCCTCATCAACCTGGACTTCGCTGATGTCCGCACCATCATGGCTGACGCTGGTTCGGCGCTGATGGGCATCGGCGTTGCGGCTGGTGACAACCGGGCGCATGACGCGGCAACGGCCGCTATCTCCAGCCCCTTGCTTGAGTCCAGCATCGAGGGCGCACAGGGTGTGTTGCTATCCATCTCGGGCGGGTCTGACCTCGGCCTGTTTGAGGTCAACGAGGCTGCAGAGGTCGTGTCGGCGGCCGCACACGCTGATGCCAACATCATCTTCGGTGCTGTCATCGATGATTCGATGATGGATCAGATCAGGGTGACGGTCATCGCGACTGGCTTTGAAGGCCGCCGTCGCAAGCAAGAGACGATGGAGTTTGCGACAGCTGATGAGGAGGCACCCGAGATGCCTGCGTTCGAACCTCTCGCTGAAGAGGATCTGGACATCCCGGCATTCCTGAAGAAGCGTTCGTTTTAGAGGCGTACCGTACTCCCAGAGTCGCGGCGAGAATCACTCGGCAACTCTCGACCTCCTCAATGCGCAGAATGAAACGCCCGCCGATTCCGGCGGGCGTTTCTACGATCCGGTGCGGCTTTGGCAGTCAGTCGGGTTCGGGAGCGTCAGCCGGTGCTGCCGGCGGCGCTTGAGGTGCTGATGGTGGTGATGCGCCCGCCGCATCCTCAGACGTCTCAGCCGCAGGTGGAACTACAGGGTGCTCTGGGGAGGAAGCCGGAGGTGCCGGCGCCGGCGGCGCCTGAGGTGCTGGCTGTTGGATGCTCCCGTATGCGGGAGCCACGGCCGCCAGACCAGGCAGACCGTACGCGCGAGCGGCATACTGCCCGAACAGGTGCGCGGCCATCACCAATCCGAGGAAGCTGATACCGCCCATTATGAACGCTCCTGCGATCCAGCCGAGAAACGGAATGAAGAACAGCACGCCACCGACAGTGCTTGCCGCTGACGAAGCAACGATGCTGATGACATAGCTCATGAGCAGCGCGGTCATGTACCCCGCGTTCGGGGTTGAGAGTCGGCGCTTGATCTCTGAGAACGCGAATGCCGAGCTGAACTCCTCATGCATCGCATAGTGGGTGACAGCGGCTGCTGCGAAGATCCATACCACGATCATGTACACCACCGCGAGGGCGACCCCCAGACATAACCCGCCCGCAAGCATCGCTTCGAATCCGTTGACACTGCTTGACCCGTAGTCATTGCCTGTAGATGCAAGTGGAGCAAGCATGACGGCACCCATGAAGAAGGACAGGATCACGATAGCGGGCAGCATGTATAAGAACATGGCGATAGTGGCGAGCAAGCCCCGCACCCAGTAGCGGCCGAAGAGGCTCCAATCAGGAAGCGGGGTCTCTTGTCCGTGGGCTGTGTTGCGAATGTAATCGAGGTAGTAGCCGGTGACGGCGAAGCCGGTGAACGGCACGATGATCCACACGGCGCCCATGAGCGCCTTCGTCATCCAGTTGGGGTCTTTGAACGGTGCCCCTATGCCTCTTCCTATATCCATCTGATGCCTCCAGAGCAGACAGCGGCCACGGCGTACTGACAGTGGTGACTCCATGGATCACTTGGTTATGATTCCCCAATGATGGCAGAACACCCCAACAACCACGACCGACCACATCTCGTGCGGCATGATACAGGCTCTGGCGTGTGTGTCTGGACCGACTCGAAGCTCGCACAGAGCGGCGTGCTCGTGGCATTTTCTGAACGGCTCGGCGGAATGAGCGCAGCGCCATGCGATAGCCTCAATCTCGCGGCACACGTGGGCGATGACCCAGGGGCCGTGGATGTGAACCGAGACAAACTGCTGAACGCGCTTGGCATCGGCGGATTGCGCAGGCGCCTCGTCACCGCTCAGCAGGTCCACGGTGATCGCGTGTGTGAGGTGTGTGAGGCGGACGCTGGTGCAGGCGCGTATGCGAGCGGCACGCCGCCTCTGGCAGGCGTCGACGCGCTCATGACACGCCTGCCAGACACACCGCTACTGCTCATGTATGCCGATTGCGTGCCGGTGGTGCTTGTCGCTCCGCCGCCGGCAACGGCCGTGTGTGTGGTACATGCAGGGTGGCGCGGGGCGCTTAAGGGTCTGCCGGGCCGAAGCGCCCGTGCGCTTGCACTGATGTCAGGCTGTGCTCCCGCTTCGCTTCACGCCTACATCGGTGCGCACATAGGGCAGTGCTGCTACCAAGTGGGCGAGGACATCCTTTCGCAATTCCGCACCACATTTGATACCATCGGCGCGGTCGTCGGGGGACTCGATCTTGCCGCGGCGGTCCGCGAGAGTCTTGTTCGGGCAGGTCTTGCCGAGGAGGGTATCGTGGAGCTGGGCGTGTGCACTCGCGACCACACTGACAGGTTCTTCTCCTACCGCGCCAGTGCGATCACCGGGAGACACGGTGCGCTCGCTGTCATCACAAAGGGCGAGTATGACGAATCGGCGTCTTCGGCCGAACAACGCCAATCAACCTGATCGCAGACGCACGCTCGTGCGGGTAGCGGCGTGTGTCGTTCTCGCTGTCTTCGTGCTTGCTCTCGGCGGATGTGGTCGAAAGGGTTCCTCGGACAGTGACATCATCGTCACGGGATCTACCACGATGCTTCCCATCGCCGAGATCGCGGGGGAGATGTATCAGAAGGCCCATCCTGAGGGTCGGGTTCTTGTCTCGGGGCTTGGGTCCTCGGCCGGCATCGAAAACGTGGTGGCGGGGACATCAGACATCGCTACTTCCTCGCGCGACCTGAGGTTTGAAGAGGAAGGGTTCGGCCTGTACGACACCCCCATCGCCTACGACGCCATCGCGGTGATCGTGAGTCGTGAGAACCCCGTTGACGAGCTCACAACAGAGCAGGTTCGCGCCATCTTCGCCGGGGAGATTGACAACTGGGCTGCGGTGGGCGGTGTCGATCAGCAGATCGGCCTTGTGAACCGAGATGAGGCATCGGGCACCCGCGAGGCTTTCCGCAAGACAGTGATGGGAGCCATGCCCTTTGACCGCACTGCGGCTGTGCTCCCTGGGACAGGCCAGGTGCGCTCGGTGGTATCAAGCGCGGCGGGCGCTGTGGGCTACATCTCGCTTGGTTTCGTGAATGACGAGGTGAAAGCGGTGGCGATTGACGGTGTCGTTCCCACCGCTGCAGCTGTGGTCTCTGGTGAATATCCGTTGCAGCGAAAGCTGCACTTCTTCACTGTTGGACGGCCGACGGGTCTGAGTGCCGACTACATCGAGTTCGTGCTCTCCGACGCCGTACAGCAGACGGTCGTGCGCGATGCTGGGTTCACCCCCATGACGGGGGAGGTGGACTGAGTAGATGTCAGGCTCCGACGACAAGACAGCCCCCGCCAACAACCTGCATCTGGTGTCGCGGGCGACATATTTCAAAGAAATGCTTCTGCAGTACCTCTTTCTTCTGTGCGCAGTCGTGGCCATCGCCGGCGTGCTGCTGATCTTCGTGTTCGTGGGGCTGCGTGGTCTGCCGGTATTCACTGAGATCGGCCCGTTGGCGTTTCTCACTGGCACCGATTGGAGCCCCACCGAGAACCTCTACGGCATCCTGCCCTTCATCTGGGGATCGGTGCTCATCATGCTCGGCGCGCTTGTGATAGGGACACCGCTTGCAGTGGGCACCGCTGTGTTTCTCTCTGAGATCGCCAGCACGCGTGTGCGCAACATCGTTCGGCCCGCTGTGGAGATGCTCGCTGGCATCCCCTCGGTCATCTACGGGTTCTTCGGCCTTGTCATCCTGCGCCCGATCATCGCCGAGATCAGCGGTGGTCTGGGATTCGGGGCGGTGACTGCGTGGTTCATTCTAGCCATCATGATCGTGCCCACCATCGCCACGCTTTCCGAGGACGCGCTGCGCTCCATCCCCCCTGGCATCCGGGAAGCAAGCTACGCCATGGGTGCCACGACCTGGCAGACGATCTACAAGGTTGTCGTGCCTGCCGCGAAGATCGGCATCATCGATGCCATCGTTTTAGGGATGGGGCGTGCTATCGGCGAGACCATGGCTGTGCTCATGGTGGTTGGCAACGCGCCAGTGTTTCCTGAATCCATCGCCGCGCCGGTCGCCACACTCACGACGCAGATCGTCATGGACATGCCCTATGCTACAGGCATGCACCGCACCGCGCTCTTCGGCATGGCGATTGTGTTGTTCATAGCGTCGATGGCGCTTGTGGCCGCCGTGCGGCTCATCTCGCGGTTTCAGACATCGATCGAGGCCAGACGATGAGCAAGACCATCACAAATGCCATCGCGCTCACACTGCTTTGGATGGCGGCCATCGTGACGGTGCTGGTGCTCGGCACTCTCATCCTGTACGTGGTGGTCAACGGTATCGGCGAGCTGTCCCTTCGCTTCATCTTCACATGGCCCGAGGGCGTAGCTGCCGAGGGGGGCATCTGGCCCACGATCGTCTCCACGATGTACGTCACCACGCTTGCCATGGCTATCGTCACGCCGATCGCGGTGTTGGCAGCGGTCTACCTGGCCGAGTATGCCGTACAGGGCGTGCTCGTCAACGCCATTCGTTTCGCCGCCGATTCGCTTGCCAGTGTCCCGTCCATCGTCATGGGCTTGTTCGGGCTTGCGCTGTTCGTGGACGCGGCTAACATCGGCTTTTCCATGCTCTCGGCCGCTCTGGCGCTTTCCTTCCTCATGCTGCCGATCGTCATGCGCACGACTGAAGAGGCCATCCGAGCGGTGCCGAAGTTCATCCGGTGGGGCTCGTACGGACTGGGCGCCACGAAATGGCAGGTCGTGAGCCGCAGTGTTCTCCCTGCTGCCATGCCACGTATGATCACTGGCATCATTCTCGCCACCGGTCGAGCCGTGGGGGAGACGGCAGTGGTCATCTACACGATGGGGCAGGCCATCAACCTTCCCATCTCGCCGCTGGACTCGGGCCGACCCATGACAGTACACCTGTATCTGCTCGCCATGGAGGGGATCAACCTCCCCGCGGCATATGGCACAGCGTTGCTCTTGATGCTGCTGATTCTTGGTTTCAACCTTGGAGCGCGGTACTTGTTGCGCCGAAACCGGAAGGTGTGAACTGATGGTTCCATACCACTCGACGTCAGTAGCTGATGACGCCCCTGATAAGATCAGCGTAAAGAACCTGGACTTCTTCTATGGGGACTTTCACGCGCTTACAGGCGTGACTGTGGGCATCAAGAAGAAGGCGACCACCGCGTTCATCGGCCCGTCGGGATGTGGCAAGTCGACATTCCTGCGGTGCTTCAATCGGATGAACGACCTTATTCCGGGCACTCGAGTCGAGGGGACGGTCGCTCTGGATGGCCAGGACGTCTATGCGCCAGGTGTAGACCCGGTCGACCTGCGCCGGAGGGTCGGGATGATCTTCCAGCAACCAAACCCTTTCCCTATGTCTATCTATGACAACGTCGCGTTCGGACCGCGGCTGCAAGGCGTGAAGAAGAAGTCGCAGCTTGACGAGATCGTTCAGACCTCGCTCGACCGTGCGAATCTCTGGAAGGAGACGAAGGATATCCTCTCCCGCAACGGGCTTGCGCTATCCGGCGGTCAGCAGCAGCGACTGTGTATCGCACGGTTGCTTGCCGTAGAGCCTGAAGTCATGCTCATGGACGAACCAAGCTCGGCCATCGATCCCACGTCAGTCCAGAAGATCGAAGACCTGATGGAGGAGTTGAAGGACCGGATCACCATCGTCATCGTGACGCACAACATGCAACAGGCCGCGCGCGTGAGTGATTTCACGGCCTTCTTTCTGCAGGAGACGACTGGGGAACCCGCGGTGCTCGTTGAGTACGACCGTACGGGAAACATCTTCACCTCTCCGAAAGACCGTAGGACCGAGGATTACATCACCGGGCGCTTCGGCTGATCACCGTTGGTGGCGTTCCAACCGCGCAACGTATACTGGAAGCGAAGCAAGACGACGATGAAGGGGATGGGCCGCAGCAATGCGCGAAGGATTCCGGCAAGAACTCAAGGACCTCAGAGCCGAAGTGCTGTCAATCGGCCGCGCCGTCACCGACGTGACCCGTGATGCTGTTACGTCATTGGTCGAGGGTGATGTTGACCTCGCGCAGAGGGTTATCGATGGTGACATCGAGATCGACCGGCGTACCCTTGGCGTCGAGGAGCGTGCCATCGAGATCTCGGCCACACAGTTCCCTGTCGCTCGTGACCTGCGGCTGCTGCACTCTCTCACGCACATCGCCATCCATCTGGAGCGGATGGGTGACCTCGGCGTGAATATCGCGCGTGCTGCACGCCGCACTGCGGGTCGGAAGGGCCCGCAGACGCTGTATGACCTGATTCGCGCGCAAGGCAACCTGGTGTACCGGGTGCTTGATGCCATGTGCGAAGCGCTGGAGAAGCACGATGTAGAAATCGCGCGTAAGCTGCAGGATCTCGATGAGCCCATCGATCACCTCTACAAGCAGTTCTTCCGCGAGCTCGCGCGTTTGCAGGATGAAGAAGACATCGAATGGGCCTCTTCGATGGTGCTTGCAGGCCGCTATCTCGAGCGTATCGCTGACAATGCGGTGGATATCGGTGAGCGCATCGCCTACCTGGTGACGGGCGATTTCGAGCCCCTCGACGACGTCGAGGACTCCTGAGGGCGAGATGTCTGCGATCGCTGAACGATACGACGCTGTCCGCCGTCAGGTGGCCGATGCTGCTGATGCCTGTGGGCGTGACCCCCAAGACATCACCATCGTCGCCGTCACCAAGACCGTGGGAGTCGACGCCATCCATGACGCGCTTGCCGCAGGCATTGTGGACTTCGGTGAGAATCGCGTGCAGGAGTTCACTGCCAAATGGGGCTTGTTTCCAAGAGCACGGTGGCATTTCATCGGCACGCTGCAGACCAACAAAGTCAAAGACGTCGTGGGCAAAGCACACCTCATCCACTCGGTTGACTCGCTGAGACTGCTCTCGCGCATCGAGAGGAGAGCGGCCGAGCAGGGGGTCATCCAGCCCGTGCTGCTACAGGTGAATGTCTCGGGAGAAGAGGAAAAACACGGACTCAGCCCCGACGATCTCTCTGAGACGCTGGCCGAGGCTGCAGATATGGACTCGGTGGAGGTGCGCGGGTTGATGACGATGGCGCCGCTCGCGCGTGCCGAAGACGTCAGGTGGGTCTTTCGGGAACTGCGCGAACTGCGTGATTCTCTGCGCGCAACACTGGCGGATGGGGTAGAGTTAGAGCATCTTTCGATGGGGATGTCAGGCGACTTCCGAGTGGCAGTCGAGGAGGGCGCGACTATCGTCCGCATCGGGAGGGCTCTCTTCGGCAGATAGACCGCAGATGCGAGGAGGCTTACGTGGGCTTGTTCCACGACATCAAGGTGCGTCTTGGTCTTGCTGATGACTGGGACGACGAGTATGACGATGAGTACTACGAGGATGATGGCGGCGATAGAGACGAGCCATCACCGCGCAGTCCGGATGGGTTCTTCGGGCGCCGCGCAGCGTCATACGAGTCTCCCTACGAGCCACCAGCACAGAGCGCGCGCAGCGTGCGACGTCTGGAACGTGATGAAGCCGAGCGTGAACACGAGCGCCGGCGTTCCGTAGCGCCCCTGCGTTCGGTGCCGGCTGGCAGCAACGTGTCCGCTGTGATGCCCCAGGTCAAGATGCATATCAGTGAGCCGAGGACCTTCACGGAGGCACAGTCGATCGCTGATCGGTTCAAGTCCGGTACGCCCGTCATCATGAATCTGACAATGACCCAGCCCGATCTTGCCAAACGTCTCATCGACTTCGCAAGCGGGCTCACCTATGGGCTCGACGGAGGACTGCAGAAGATCTCGGACCGTGTGTTCATGCTCACGCCAGCCAATGTCGACGTCTCGGCCGAGGACCGTCGCAGGCTGCGTGACAAGGGCCTCTTCAACCTGGAGTAGACGGTGAGCCTTGGACACGTTCGCATCGACGGGACGCTTGCCATCATAGGTGGCGGCCGCATGGGGGAAGCCATCGCGGCAGGCCTCATCTCCGCGAGCACTCTTGATGCTGCAGCCATCGTGGTGGCAGAGCCGATTGAGACACGCAGGACGGAGCTTACGGCGGCACATGGAGTGCGCTGCGTGCCTGGCCCCGCCGAGGCTGTACGGGGCGCCGACATCGTCGTCCTTGCGGTGAAGCCGCAGGTGATAGATGTGGTGGTCAACTCGATCGCAGCCGAGCTCACCGAGGCACTCGTCATCTCTATAGCCGCGGGCATCTCATGCGCGCGCCTGGAGTCACATCTTCCCGCCGGAACAGCGGTCGTGCGCGTGATGCCCAACACGCCCGCGCTCGTACGCGCTGGCATGACCGTGGTGAGCGGTGGCAGCGAGGCCACCGCTGAGCAGGTGGATCTCGTCCGAGAGCTGTTCGGGTCGCTTGGCAAGGTGATCGTCGTCGACGAAGACTACCAAGACATCGCAGCAGCGATCTCAGGCTCTGGCCCCGCGTACGTCGCACTTGTGGTGGACGCACTGGCACGGGCTGGCGTCCGCCACGGGCTGCCACGTCAGGTGGCCGAGGGCCTCGCCCTGCAGACGGTTGCCGGCACCGCAGAGCTCATCGAAGTCACCGGACAACACCCCGAGCAGGTCATCGATGGCGTCACCAGCCCAGGCGGCACTACTATCGCAGCGATCGAGGCGCTCGAGGCGGCAGGGCTGCGGGCGGCGTTCGCGGCGGCGGTCTCGGCGGCAGTCGCGCGCGCGAAGGAGCTATCTTCGTGACACCGATATCAAGCGTGCTCTCTGGCCTGCTCGACTTCTACGAGCTTCTCATAATCGCTTACGTCATCTTCAGCTGGTTTCCGATGCGACCAGACGGTCTTCTCGCCGACATCTATCGTGTTCTAGCAAGTGTCTGCGAGCCATATGTGGGTGTCTTTCGCCGCATCGTGCCCACTGTATCCATGGGTGGTGCAGGCATCGATTTCTCGCCGATTGTGGCTCTTCTCGTGCTACGCTTACTCATTGAGCCCGCACTGTTATCTCTGATTCGCATGACGGGTCTTTAGGGAGGGGACGTCACCATGAGACTGACGCCGCTAGACATCCACCACAAGGAGTTTCGCCGATCCATTCGCGGTTATGACGACAAGGAAGTCGACGACTTCCTCGACACCGTGGCCGATGAGCTTGAGCGACTGTTCAAGGAGAATATCGATCTTTCCGAGCGTATCGAGGCCGCCGAGGAGCGAGTGCGCACGTATCAGCAGATGGAGACAACGCTCAATAACACCCTCGTCACTGCCCAGCGTTCCGCCGAGGATATCGTGGCATCCGCGCGCGTCGAGGCGGGAAGTATCATGCGTGACGCCGAGCTGAAGGCTAAAGAGGTCATCCATGATGCCCTCACGCAGAAGCAGAGAGCAGCCGGCGAACTCACTCGTATCAAGCAAGCCGAGGAGGAGTTCCGCGCACGCTTCAAAAGGACGCTCGATGAGTTCCAGGCAGCCATTCAAGAGGTGGAGCTGCCCGAGGATGTGGACGTGCTTCTCGGCACTGGCGAAGATGCAACAGTCGACGACGCCCTGCTTACCCCTGCACCCGGGACTGCGTCGTTTAGAGAGCCCGACCCTGCAGCCGCGGTTGAAGTGGAGATTCCCGAGTCCGACTATCTCATCCCGGTCGAACCTGCTCCCGCATCATCTGTACCTGCAGAGCCGCCGTCTGATTTCGAGTTTCGAGTTTCAGGCACGTCCGAGCCTCTCATCACAGAATCCACCGCTGAGTCGGAGGATGAGCGTTCTGATGCCAGCGCCGAGATGGTGAGCGAACCCGGCACGGCGGTCGAGCAAGGCGACCTCATCGCGGATGCATGGCCCACGGAAGCCATGCCGGCGGTTGAAACGGCGCCAGCGCCGGGATTCGTGACGAGCGTGCATCTCGGAGAGACAGAGTCGCCGGATCTTCCCGAGGACCTCGGGATTGAGCTGCCGCGCGAGTTCACGCTGGGGTCCATCGATGCCCTCGGCGAGCGCGAAGATGATATCGACATCGAGGAGATCGACTAGGCGCTCCGATGGATGGTGCACGCATCGCTGTCCACGTCACTCCGCGTTCGTACCGCGATGAAGTCGCGGGTTGGCGGGGTAGTGAGCTGTCGGTCAGAGTGACCGCTCCGCCTGAAGGCGGGAAGGCAAACCTCGCGGTGTGCCGTGCGCTTGCGCGCGCACTTGGCGTGCCGAAGTCCGCGGTCGTTGTGGTGCGAGGGCATGGCGCGCGGCACAAGCAAGTCGAGGTGGCCGGCGTTTCGCTGCGTGAGGTGCGTGACCGTTTGGGTGTGCCTGACGAGTTGTTCTAGCGCGCGTGGCCGCAAGTGTGCGTTGACCCTGCTTGATGCGGTGCGTTACCATCGCCGCACGCGACGAGCAGTCGCACCATCGCAGTTGGCGAAGACGGGGACGAGTAAGCGAGATCGTCTGCTATCGAGCGAGCGGGGACAGTGAGAGCCCGCAGGCAGAACCTCGACTGAAGATCACCCTATCAGCCTCGGACCGAACACGTTGCGCGCTTGCGCAGCGTCAGTAGACTTCGACGGGGCCTCCGTTATCAGGCAACCGAGTGGCGTGCGGGCCTGTCAGGTCCGGTGCAAGCTGGGTGGTACCGCGGAGCGACATCGCGCTTCGTCCCGGCAAGGGATGGGCGCGTTTTCTTTTGCCCGGAAACGTGTGTCATTTGACACGACGAGAGGACCGGACGTGGACTACAAGAGCACCATGAACCTGCCGCAGACTGAGTTTCCCATGCGTGCGAGCCTCGCAACGCGCGAGCCGCAATGGCTGGAGTTCTGGGAGGAGAACGACGTCTACAACAAGACGCTTCAGGCAACCAAGGATGGCCCAGCCTTCATCCTTCACGACGGCCCTCCGTATGCCAACGGCCATATTCACATGGGGACGGCCTTTAACAAGGTCTTCAAGGACCTCATCGTCAAGTACAAGACGATGCGCGGGTTTCGCTCACCGTACGTGCCTGGTTGGGACTGTCACGGGCAGCCTATCGAGCATCAGGTGGAGAAGAATCTCGGCCCTGAGCGCATGGCTGAGATCACGCAGGCCGAGCTTCGCGCGCGCTGCCGCGAGTACGCGTTGCGCTTCGTGGACGTGCAGGCACGCGAGTTCGAGCGGCTTGGCGTGCGTGGCGACTTCGGGCACCCGTATCTCACCCTAGACCCTGCCTATGAGGCGGGAAACGTGCGGGTCTTTGCCGAGATGTACCGCCGCGGCATGATCTACAAGGGTTCGAAGCCCATCCACTGGTGCATGCGATGCAAGACCGCGCTGGCCGAGGCGGAGATCGAATACGGTGATGAGACCTCGAACTCTATCTATGTCGCATTCGAGCTGATTGACCCGCCCGCTTCGCTGGCTGGCTCCGGATATCCGGTCTCGGTGCTCATCTGGACCACCACCCCTTGGACCCTGCCTGCCAACGTTGCGGTCACACTTGCCGAGGATGCCGCATACGTTGCTGTCATCGCAGAGAACCGCCTGTTGGTGATGGCTGAGGAGCTCGTGGAGCAGGTCGCCGAGGTGGCGGGATGGAAGGACGTCCGCTACGTCAACGGTGCCGATGGCGAGCCCGTGCGCATACGGGGAAGCGAACTTGTAGGGATGCACTACCGCCAACCCATCCATGCTGGTGTCGAGGGCGTCATCATCACGGGTGAACACGTCGACCTTTCCACCGGAACCGGTGCGGTGCATACGGCGCCGGGCCACGGTGAGGAGGACTGGCTTGTGGGCCGCAAGTTCGGGCTGCCTGCGCCGATGCCCGTCGATGATCACGGCGTGTTTGACGCGACGGGAGGCCCGTTCGTGGGCATGCATGTCGACGACGCGAACCCGAAGATCATCGAGTTCCTGCGTGACGCGGGCACGCTGCTCGCGGCGGGGAAGACCACGCATTCCTACCCCCACTGCTGGCGCTGTAAGCAGAAGGTCATCTTCCGCGCCACCGAGCAGTGGTTCGTCTCAATGGACTCAGCCTCGGGACATACTCCCCTTCGCGAGGGTGCGCTTGCTGCGATCGAGACTGTGGAATGGATACCCCGATGGTCAGTCAACCGCATCCGGTCCATGGTGGCCGATCGCCCCGATTGGTGCATCTCGCGCCAGCGCGCTTGGGGGGTGCCGATCCCCGTCTTTTCCTGCGCCACATGCGGCGAGACAGTAGCTACTCCGGAGACGTTCGAGGCCGTGGAACATCTCTTCGCGACCGAGGGTGCGGATGCCTGGTTCACGAAAGATCCAGCCGAATACCTGCCAGATGACGTCAGATGTTCGCGCTGCGGTGGCAGCGCACTCGTGCCCGAGGACGACATCGTTGACGTGTGGTGGGAGTCGGGTGTCAGCCACACGAGCGTACTTGAAGCACGTCCCGAGCTTCACCGTCCAGCCGAGCTTTACCTGGAGGGGAGCGACCAGCATCGAGGCTGGTTCCAGTCTGCACTGCTCACCTCGGTGGGCGCCTACGATGCCGCTCCGTACGAGCGTGTGCTCACGCATGGTTTCATCGTGGACGGCGACGGGCGCAAGATGAGCAAGTCGCTCGGCAACGTCATCAGTCCGCTTGATGTGATTGAGAAGTCTGGTGCTGACATCATTCGCCTTTGGGCTGCGGCTGCTGATTACAGCCAGGACATCTCCATCTCCGATGAGATCCTCGACCGTACAAGCGAGGCGTACCGGCGCATGCGCAATACCTTCCGCTTCCTGCTATCTAACCTCTACGACTTCGAACCGCACATGACGGTGGCCTGGGATGAGATGCCCGAGATCGACCGCTATGCGCTCGCCACGCTGGCTGAGCTCATTGAGCGCGTTACGCGCTCCTATGATGACTGGAAGTTTCACCAGGTCTACCGTGCTGTGTTCGACTACTGCGTGGTGGATCTCTCCTCGTTCTACCTGGACGTGCTCAAGGACCGCCTCTACTCCGATGGAGCGGACTCGCTTTCTCGGCGTAGCGCGCAGACGGTCCTGGCCCAGATGCTCACCACGCTTGTGAGGCTCGTCGCTCCTATCCTCACCTTCACATCCGAGGAGGTCTGGCAGTTCATGCCCGAAGCCCTGCGCGAGGGATATGAGAGCGTGCAGCTTGCAGGTTGGCCGGTGGTCGAGGTAGTCGCTGAGGAGGCCAAAGCTCTGCGCGACGCGTATCGCGTGGTCTTGGAGGTGCGTGAAGCTGTCACCAAGGCCCTTGAGGACGCTCGTGAAGCCAAGATCGTGAACAAGAGCCAGGAAGCCGCGGTCAGGGTGGCGCTGCCTGCCGAGCTTCGCGACGTGCTTGACGCGCGTGGCATCCTTGCGCTCGGCGAGATGTTCATCGTCTCCGAAGTGTCCTTGACCGACGGCGAGGCGCTCTCTGTGACCGTGGCGTCAGCGTCAGGCGTGAAATGCCCCCGCTGTTGGAACTACCGCGAGGTGGGCATCGATTCTGTGCACCCTGAGCTGTGCGCTCGTTGTGCGGCGGTTCTGGCTGACCAGTAGAGGGATCATGGCTATGCCATCGGCACCTCGTCCTGATACAGAGATATGGGCGAGCTGCCGATGGTATACTGTAAGGTAGACGCATGAGCGCCCGGCCTCCCGGGCGCTTTCAGATACCTGCCAGCGCGAGGTGAACCAGGATGGACAACACGACGAACACGATGCTTCGCACCTTTCTTGAGGCCGAGTTGGCACGCCTCGAGGCTGAAGTCGCGGAGATTGAACAAGAAGGACACGAAGCTCTTTCCGAAGCGAGCGGCGAGAACGCCTACCGAGACCACATGGCCGATCAGGGGAGCGCGACCTTCAGTCGCGAGCTTGACATGACGCTTGAGAGCAATGTTCGTGATGCCCTCGAGGACGTGCGTAGCGCTCTTGCGCGCATGGATGAGGGGCTCTATGACGTCTGTGAGCGTTGTGGCGGTCCCATCGGCGAGGAGCGCCTCAAGGCCATGCCCACCGCGACTATGTGTATCACGTGCAAGGCTGCCGAGGAATCGCGGTAGAGGCGCGCCGTCCAGGCGCGCTGCTGGCTGTGACGCTGATCGTCGTCGTGGTTCTTGATCAGATCACGAAGGCTCTCATTCGTGCGTCGCTCGAACCCGTAGAGACCGTTGTGCTCATCAAGAGACTTGTGTATATCACGCATGTGCGCAACACCGGCGCGGCGTTCGGGCTCATGCCAGGCCAGCAGTCATTGTTCATTCTGACGTCTGTTCTCGTGTTGCTGGGCATCGTCTTGTACTGGTGGCGTGCTCGGCCCTCAAGTCTCGTGCTTTCGCTTTCGCTTGGGCTTGTGGCCGGTGGCGCCATCGGTAATCTCATAGACCGGGCCGTCTCTGGCCGCGTCACCGACTTCATCGACATCCGCATCCTTCCGGTCTTCAACGTTGCAGATATGGCCATCGTGGCGGGAGCTGCGGGGCTGTTCGCATGGGCGCTCTTCGCGCCAATCGAGCCTCATGAAGAGGAAGAAGCGCCAGGAGAATCGGGCGCGCTCCTCGATGAAGTGGCTCAGCAACGCCTCCCGTTTCCTGAGGAGCCTTCCGAGTGACTGGTCCGGTGCGCTTTGAGTTCACGGTGCGCGGCGAGAATGCGGGACAGCGTCTCGATACGCTGCTGGGTCATGCCGATGAGGTGGCTTCGCGCAGCGCCGCCGCCCGTCTCATAGAGGCGGGATTCGTGCTCGTCAACGGAGAGCTCGCGACCAAACGTCACGTTGCCCACGCTGGTGAGCTCATCTCAGTGGAGGTGCCTCCGGCGGAAGGTCACGAACTTGAACCCGAGGACATTCCTTTGGACATCAGGTTCGAGGATGATGACATGCTTGTGATCTCCAAGCAGGCAGGGCTCGTGGTGCATCCAGCGCAGGGCAACTGGACCGGCACGCTGGTGCACGCGCTTCTCGCGCACACCGATGAGCTCGGCACTCTGCAGGGGGAGGACCGAGCAGGCATCGTGCACCGCCTAGACAAGGACACCACAGGGCTGATGATGGCTGCCAAGAACAACCGTGCACAGGCGGCGCTTTCTGAGGCCATCAAGATTCGTGCGGTCGACCGGTGCTACCTTGCGCTTGTACATGGCTACATCGCACCTGATACGGGGCTGATCGACGCGCCACTTGGACGCGACCCCCGCGACCGCAAGAAGATGGCCGTGGTGGAGTCTTCCTCGGCACGCCAGTCGGTGACGACCTTTCGTGTGCTCGAGCGCTACCTGGCCGGCACTCATGACGACGGGTACACGCTTGTGGAGTGCAAGCTCTACACCGGACGAACGCACCAGATCCGCGTTCACATGGCCTATATCGAGCACGCGGTCGTGGGTGATCAGACCTACGGGCAGCGCAAGCTCAAGGCCGACCGAGGGCTCACTCGGCAGTTCTTGCACGCGTACCGGTTGGAGTTCGACCATCCCATCACCAGTGAGCACCTTTCGTTCGTTGACCCGCTGCCGGCCGACCTCGTATCTGTGCTACGCGAGATTGAGCCCGACTCGATGGGGCGAACGGAGGCGGGTGACGAGGTCTTCGCGATGCTGGAGGGTGCTGGTCTGTGAGACAAGCCAGGTTGCGCGACGACTCGAAGGCCGCACCCTTCTGGTCCCTCGCCTATGGGGGGAGATGACGACTTCATCGAGCGAGGACCGCAAGGGAGCCGCGAACCCGCACCGACCCGCTCGTGCAAAGGGGCGGGGGGACTTCATGAAGGAGATCTGCGAGGGGTCAGGTTCTGAGCGGCGGGACGGCGAAGGCTCCCGTGGTCGACCAGCACGTACAAGCCGGGCGAATCGGTGCAATGACCGGAGGGGAATCATCCGACATTCCCTAGACTCACCGGTTGCTTCTGTGACCTCGACCCGCGACAATCCTCGACAATTCGGATAGAATCGCGGGAACTTCCCGGGAGCAGGATGGACTGGCAGGCAGCCATACGCGCAGAGATCGAACCGATGGTGCCATACGCACCGGGCTTGCGCGCGAGCGAAGTCCATGAGCGGTCAGGCCGCGACACGATTCTCAAGCTCTCGAGCAACGAGCATCCGGCAGGCCCGTTCCCCTCGGCGATGCGCTCCATGCAGGCAGTGCTCCCGCGCCTTAACCGCTATCCCGACGGCTCGGCCCGCGCGCTGCGCCGCGCGCTCTGCGAACGTCTCAGCGTGGCCGACGAGAATCTCGTCGTCTCCAACGGCTCCAACGAGCTCATCCGGCTCATCGCACAGGCGCTGCTGCGCCCGGGAGATGAAGTCGTCTTCGCGTGGCCGAGCTTCGTTGTCTATCCGATGGTCACGCAGATGTTCGGCGCGACTGCGGTCAAGGTGCCGCTCACCGCAGATGAGGTGCATGACCTCGACGCGATGGCCGCTGCGATCAGGGACCGCACGCGGATCGTCTTCCTCTGCAACCCCAACAACCCCACCGGCACCATCTACGGCACCGAGGAGTTCGAGCGCTTCCTCGGCAGGGTGCCCGAGGACGTGGCCGTGGTGGTGGACGAGGCGTACTTCGAGTTCGTGGCCGACGGGCGCTATCCCGATTCGCTTGGCTGGTTCGACCCGGCGGGGCGCATCGCCGTGCTGCGCACCTTCTCGAAGATCTACTCGCTCGCGGGGTTGCGCATCGGCTACGGCGTGCTGCCCGCCCCGCTTGCCTGCGCGATCGACAAGGTCCGCGAGCCGTTCAACGTCAACACAGTCGCTCAGGTGGCGGCCTACTACTCCCTCGGCGACGAGGCTGAGGTCGAGCGCCGCAAGCGCGAGAACCAGGAGCAGAAGACCTACCTGTATTCGACCTTCGACCGGCTCGGTATCGAGTATGCGGCGTCGGAGACGAACTTCGTCTACATGAAGACGCAACGGCCGGTCGAAGTGTTCGAAGCGCTCCTCGGAGAGGGTGTCATCGTTCGCGGTTTCGGCACTGCGCCTGCGCTGCGAGTGGGGGTCGGCTCTCCCGATGACACACCCGTTCTCATCCGGGCCCTCGAGGCCGTCGCCGGCAGGATCGGAGACATCTGAGAGCATCTCGGTGGAGCGCGAGCATCCGCACGCCAACCGACTCAGAGGAGTGAGATGACATGCTGGTAGTGATGCGTGATCATGCGTCTTCGCGGGATATCGACCATGTCGTGACGATCCTTCAAGACGCCGGCGCTCAAGCCCATCTTTCGCGTGGCGAGGTCAAGACCATCATCGGCGTGATCGGCGACCGTGAGATCATCTACGGGCTCGAGCTCGAGGGTTTGCCCGGCGTCGAAGAGGTCGTACGTGTCCTCAAACCCTATAAACTCGTTAGCAGGGACTTTCAACCGGAAGACACCATAGTCACGTTACCGAACGGCTCTTCGATCGGCGGTGGTGCGTTCGCCGTCATCGCAGGACCGTGTTCCGTTGAATCCGCCGAGCAGATGCGCATCGTCGCAGCGGCGGTGAAGCGAGCGGGAGCCACGATGTTGCGCGGCGGTGCGTACAAGCCGCGCACAAGCCCCTACGCATTCCAGGGGCTTGGTGTTGAGGGTTTGCGGATGATGCGCGAAGCAGCCGATGAATTCGGCCTGCCGGTGGTAACCGAGGTGCTCGATGTGCGCGATGCTGACACCGTTGCCGAGTGGGCCGATGTCTTGCAGGTGGGTGCGCGCAACATGCAAAACTTCATGATGCTCGATGAACTTGGCAAGATGGGTAAGCCGGTCTTGTTGAAGAGGGGCCTGTCGGCGACGATCGAAGAGCTTCTCTCGGCAGCGGAGTACGTGCTTAAGGGGGGCAACCGCGATCTCATCTTGTGTGAGCGCGGTATCCGCACCTTTGAGACGTACACTCGAAACACGTTGGACTTGGCGGCGGTTGCGGCCCTCAAGACGCTCACGCATCTTCCGCTAGTGGTCGACCCATCGCATGCCACCGGCCGAAGGGAACTCGTCGCACCGATGGCACGCGCTGCGATCATCGCTGGTGCCGATGGCGTGATGGTTGAGGTGCACCCTCAGCCAGAGCGCGCACGCTGCGACGGCCCGCAATCACTCGACGTCGCAGGATTCGACGCGCTCATGGATGAGATGTCGCCGCTACTGGCGCTGACAGAGATGCATTTGGGGTCGACGTCATGAGGTTGTCCTCAGTCGCGATCATCGGTGTCGGGCTCATAGGCGGCTCGTTTGCCGCCGCCCTGAAGGGGCTTGAGCACCCTCCGCGTGTATGGGGCATCGACACCGATGCCGATTCGCTTGCGTGGGCGGTGAAAAACGGTCTGCTTGATGATGCCGCATCGCCTGGCAGTGAGATGGCCGCCCGGTGGCTCGGGCCCGAAGGCGCTGATCTCGTCGTCTTAGCTGCACCGGCCGCTCGGATAGTCGAGTGGATGGAGCGTCTCGGCACGCTGGGTTACCGCGGGACCGTCACCGATGTCGCCTCAACGAAGTCAGCGGTGATCGAGGCCGCGGAGAAATGCCTCGGCGAGAAAGCTGCATTCGTAGGCGGTCACCCCATGGCTGGTTCGGAACGCAGTGGGGTTCATGCCGCCGACGCTGACCTGTTTCGGGGGGCATATTACGTCCTTACTCCTACACCTACCACCGATGTCGATGCGTATCGCCGTGTGCACGCGCTCGTCAGCGAGTTTGGCAGTCGGGTGCTATCGGTGGATGCGACCGCTCATGACCAGGCTGTCGCCATAGTGAGCCACGTCCCGCATGTGGCAGCGAGTGCGCTGGTGGAGCTGGCGGCCGCACACGCGGGCGACGGCGGTGACCTCCTCCGGTTGGCTGCGGGCGGTTTCAAGGACACTACGCGCGTGGCGGCAGGCAGCGCTGATCTCTGGACAGGAATCTGCCTCGACAACTCGGAGGCTGTGGCGAGCGGCGTGGATGAACTGCGCGATGTGCTGACCGAGTTCGTCAACATGCTGCGCGCTCAAGACCGCGCTGGGCTGCGCGCGTGGCTCGCTCGGGCTGCCGAGGTGCGCCGCTCTCTGCCCGCACAGTGGGTTCCCGCAACGTCTCAGCTCACCGAGATCACCGTGCCGGTTCTCGACCGTCCGGGAGTCATCGCCGAGGTGACCACTGCAGCCAGTCGCTCAGGATGTAACATCGAGGCCATCGAGATCGATCACATGTCAGAGGCCAGTGCCAATCTGATCGTCGTGATGACCGATGAAGGTGACATCGCGCGTTTTGTGGCAGACCTGAGAGACGCGGGGTACGCACCTCTTGCACGCCCTCTTGAATCAGGGGAGGAGTGACCGGTCATGGACTTTGTCTCCAGAAGGCCGCCATGCCCCCTGACTGGCACCATCGATGTCCCTGGCGACAAGTCGCTGTCTCACCGCGCTATCTTGTTCGCAGCCATGGCCGAGGGGGCCTCACACCTCTCGGGGATTCTTGAGAGCACAGACGTGCAAGCCACGATCAACGCGGTACGCGCTCTAGGCGCTGAGGTAGAGTCGCGCTCGGTATCAGGGGAGCACGAACTGGTAGTCACGGGCTGGGGCTCGATAGGGCCCAAAGCGCCCAGGGAGCCGATTGACTGCGAGAACAGCGGCACCACCGCGCGGTTGTTGTCGGGGATGCTTGCCGGCTGGAACATCGAGGTGACGTTGCACGGTGATGCTTCGCTCTCCCGTCGCCCGATGAAGCGCGTGATCGATCCGCTCGAGCAGATGGGTGCGCGCTTTGAGTCTGCAGATGGGAGGTTGCCCATCACTGTTCGCGGCGGAGGCCTCACGACGATCGCCTACGAAGGTGCTGTCGCAAGCGCACAGATCAAGACCGCCGTGTTGCTCGCCGGGATGCAGGCAGAGGGGCGCACCAGCGTGCGTGAACCTGCGGCAAGTCGCGACCACACCGAGCGACTCTTGCCCGAGTTCGGGGTTTCGGTGGGGACTGACTCCGTGCGCCACGAGGCGTGGGTTGACGGCCCGGTCACACCGGTAGCCGCGAACATCGTGGTGCCCGGTGATCCGTCCTCGGCAGCTTTCATCATCGCCGCCGGTTTGCTGGTCTTGAATAGCGAGATAGCCGTGCGCGACATGAGCATCAACCCCACACGCGTCGCGTTTCTCGATGTCATAGAACGCATGGGTGCGGATGTGATGATCGAGCCACGCACGCCTGCAAGCTTCGAGCCCGTCGGGACGGTGCACGTCCGCTTCACCCGGCCCCTGCATGCCACCACAGTGAGAGCGCATGAGATCCCCGCGCTCATTGATGAGATCCCCGTGCTCGCACTGATCGCCACGCAAGCCGAGGGAGTCACGCGGTTCGAGCATGTGAATGAGTTGCGCGTGAAGGAGTCGGATCGTCTCGCCGCCATAATCGAGGGCCTTACTGAGTTGGGAGCCCACGTACATGCAGACGGCGATGACTTGCTCGTCTGCGGACCGAGCGAGCTTCACGCTGGCACCCTCTACAGCAGAGGAGATCATCGTCTTGCGATGGCGTGGGCACTTGCTGGTCTGATCTCATCGGGGCCGGTGACGGTCAAGGGGTTTGAAGCTGTGGATGTCTCGTATCCTGGCTTTGCGCGCGACCTCTCGCGGTTGTCATCAGGCACGGGTCCCGTGTCCGACGTGCTATGATGCGCCACCATCGGTCCATCACACCCAGGCCGGAGGTTATCGAGTGATCGTAGCGATAGACGGCCCGGCGGCATCGGGCAAGTCCACGGTGGCGCGTGCAGTCGCGATGCGCCTAGGCGCACACTACCTGGACACCGGAGCCATGTACCGCTCGATTGCTCTGGCGGCTCTGGAAGGTGGAATCCCTTTGGACTCAGAGGAGGAAGTCGCTGCGCTCGCTCGCCGCTCGGTGATCGAGTTCGTGCATGCGAAAGATGCCCCTATCCCCACAGCCACGCTTCTTGATGGCAAGGATGTGACTTCGGCAATTCGAACGCCGACTGTTGACGAAGCGGTGAGCTCGGTAGCACGTCTGCCGCGCGTGCGCGATGCGATGGTGGCACAGCAGCGTCGGATCGCGCAACGGGCCGACGCGATCGTTCTTGAAGGCCGGGACATCGGCACGGTCGTGTTTCCCGGCGCCGAGGTCAAGGTCTTCCTCACCGCTTCTCCACAGGAGCGCTCACGTCGCAGGTATTCGGAGATGGCCGAGCACGGGCACGAGGTGGCCGAGGAGACGGTGTTCACCAACATAGAGCGACGCGATCATGCGGACTCTTCTCGGGAAACGGCGCCGCTTGCGCCTGCTCCCGATGCCGTGATAGTCGATACCACCGGCATGTCTGTGACTGAGGTCGTGGACGAGGTCGTGCGGTTGGTCGAGCGGGTCTGCTGATGGGGATGAGGTTCACTCACGTCCTGCGCCCGACGGTGGGAAGGCTCCTCCTCGCCATATACCGCACCCGTATCATCGGCATCGAGCACGTTCCAGAGGGAGGCGCTATCCTCGCTGGTAATCACGTGTCATATCTCGATCCCGTTCTCTTATGGAGCGCTTCACCTCGGCCCGTTCACTTCATGGCCAAGTCAGAACTCTGGCATAACCGGGCGTTTGGCATGATGCTGAACAGCGTTCTTGCCTTTCCGGTACGAAGGGGGGGTGCTGATCGCACCGCTCTTACTCATGCTGGCGAAGTCTTGCGCGACGGGGGGTTAGTTGGCATCTTCCCCGAGGGCACGCGTCATCGGGCGGATAGTGAGGAGTTGGGCGAGGCCAACGAGGGTGTGGCATTCATCGCGCTTCGAGCTGATGTTCCCGTGGTGCCGGTGGGGATCGAAGGCACTCAGAAGGCACTTCCGCGCGGGGCGCGTTTCCCTCGGTTCCCGCGGGTGACTATCGTGTTCGGTGAACCAGTCGATTCAGCGTGCTGTCCAGACGCCAGCCGAAAGGAACGTGTCAAACGCATGACCGCACTGGTCATGAACCGGATCTCAGATTCTTGCCATCGTGCGAAGGAGTCATGATGCAGATACGGGTGGCCCGTCATGCAGGCGTATGTTATGGAGTGGAGCGCGCGCTCGAGCTTGCCGAGGAGGCAGCCGTGCGTGGGGGAAGCGTGAAGACACTCGGCCCGCTCATCCATAACCCCCAGGCTGTTGCAGCGCTCAAAGAGCGGGGCGTGGAAGTGGCGGTATGTCTTGACGAGGCGGACGAGGGGACCCTCGTGATTCGTTCGCACGGAGTCGATCCCGCCATCATCGAGCAAGCGCGTGACAAGGGGCTCGACGTCGTCGATGCCACCTGTCCTTTTGTGAGCAAGGCGCATGATGCAGCTCGTGAGCTGAAGGCGGCCGGTTATGCAGTGGTGATCGTTGGTGAGGCAGAGCACCCTGAGGTCGAAGGCATCGCAGCGCATGCCAGCGGCGATGCCATCATCGTGCAAAGCCCCGACGAACTTCCCGAGCGCTTCTCGAATCGCCGTGTCGGTGTCGTGGTGCAGACGACCCAGTCCGCAGATCGGCTCGCCGCGGTGGTGGCGAACCTCCTCCCGCGTGTGGGAGAGCTACGCGTCTTCAACACCATCTGTTCAGCCACGGCGAAGAGGCAACTCTCCGCCGAAGAGCTTGCCCGTGAGGTTGATGTGATGGTCGTGGTCGGCGGTCACAACTCCGGCAATACCAGCAGGTTGGCAGAGATCTGTGCACGCGTGAACCCGCAGACCCATCATGTGGAGACCGCTGACGAACTCGACCCAGCATGGTTCATTAGCGCCCAGTCGGTAGGGGTGACGGCGGGTGCATCGACGCCTGATGCGCAGATGGCCGGCGTCATCGAGGCCATCGAGTCGCTGACCTGACGTGAGGCTAAGGCCGTCATACGGGAGCGCTGTCGGGTTCACCGCCGAGGCCGTCATCTCCGAGGTCGCGGCAGAGAGCCCAGCAGCACGAGCAGGTTTGGCTTCGGGAGACGTCATCGTGAGCACCGAGGGGCAGATGCTGCGCGATGTCATAGACTGGCAGTGGGAGACCGACGGTCTGCAGATCGATCTCGTGATCGTGCGCGCGGAAGAGGAATTCCCTGTTCGACTGAATCGCGAGCCTGCAGAGTCGTGGGGTATCGTCTTTAGCGATGTTCTCTTCGATGGCGTGCGCACCTGTGAGAACCGATGTGCGTTTTGTTTCATGGCTCAGCTTCCGCGCGGGCTACGACGATCTCTCTACGTTCGTGACGACGATTACCGCCTGTCCTTCCTGCAGGGAAATTTCGTGACACTCACCAACGTCACCGATTCCGATATCGACCGCATCATCGAGCAACACCTCTCACCGTTGTATGTCTCGGTGCATGCAGTGAGCCCCGCTGTGCGCTCTGAACTCGTGTGCGCGCGCGATGACCGTGCGTTGGGTGTCTTCGACCAGCTTGTCACGGCGGGTATCGAGGTGCATACGCAGGTCGTATTGGTTCCGGGAGTGAACGACGGGGATGAGCTATCCCACACACTGGAATGGCTGGCCGAACGAGAAGGGGTGCTTTCGGTCGGAGTGGTGCCACTCGGCTTCACACGCCACCAGTCTCGCTATTCGGCCTCGTACGGCGCGTCTGCCTCCGCTGCGGAGGTGCTCGACCAGATCGAACCCTGGAGACAGGCGTTCAAGGCACAGCATGGGACGTTTTGGGTATATGCGGCAGACGAACTCTATCTCGCGGCAGGTAGGGAAACGCCGATAGCCGAGGAGTACGACGGGTATCCGCAGTATGAGAACGGCATCGGCCTTGTGCGCGACTTCTCTGACCAGTTTCTGGAGATCACATCTGGCCACAGCACGGTCTCGCAGACCGAGTCTCCTGCGCGGCCTGCGATCATCACGGGTACGTTGTTCGCACCGGTCCTGCAGGCTTTGCTGGCACGTGCACGCATGCTGGATCGCGCGCGGGTTCTGGCAGTCGAGAATCAGTACTTCGGTGGCAACGTGTCAGTCTCAGGTTTGCTCACTGGCGCAGACATCATCAGGGAGCTGAAGGGCATCGGCCCGCCAGCTGTGTGCGTGTTGCCTGACGTCGCGCTCAATGCCGATGGTGTCACGCTTGACGACATGAGCGTTGACATGATGTCTCATGGAGCGGGCTGTGAGATCCAGGTGGTTAAAGCCGATGCTGAGGGCCTGGTGTCTGCTTTCCTTTAAGGCCGCGGGACCTGGCACGAACATACTGCTCTCTGACCAACTATCTGGGGCTGTCATGGCACTCCCTATCGTCGCGGTGGTCGGCCGTCCGAATGTAGGC
>JAVEVF010000017.1:0-24886 GCA_034005175.1 Coriobacteriia bacterium
AAGACACGCAGCGCATCGGGGTCGTCCTGTGCCGCGAGAAGCAACCGCTCGGCCCACTCGTCGGCAGCGCGGGTGGCGCGATATGCGTTCACCACGCGGGCGGAAAGGCGCCGCAGGTTCTCCAGCAGCGCGACACGCAGCATGATGGGAGTCGCCCAGACTTCGCCGATGGTAAGAGGCGAGACCTCCTGGAGGCCTTCTACGAATCGGCCGAGAAACTCGGCGTCAAGCTGCGCGTCTGTGTAACTGACAAGCGAGATGATGGCCTCGTAGATGCGGGGGAATCCCTTGAAGGGGTCGGAGGTGAGGCGTGGGAGCTCCACCCCATAGTGCGAAGGCAGGTCGTGTCGGACCGCGCGCACCTGTTCATCGATGAGGTAGTAGTTGTCGAGCAGCCATTCTGTGGCGGGTGAGACCGGGTGCAGCTGGCGCACCGCAGAAGTCAGGGTGACGTTATCTTCCGCAAGTTCGCGTGCGGCGCGGTCAAGCACCTCACCGAGCGGGGTACGTGCAGGCGGCTCGGCGACCGTCCAGTCTTGGGCGAGTGCGATGCGGCGGGCAGCAGCCTGGATACGCTCGACACTCAGCAGCTCACCGCGGAAAGGTACTTCAAGCGTGCTCGTATCGGAAGACAGAGGTATCTGCGTATGCGGGTCAGTCACGTCGCACCTTTCCTCGGGGCATACGCCCCTAGTCTAGACGACCGCCGCTGTGCTCGCAGATATGCTGTCGGGGGGCCGACCGCCACACGGTGGGTGCCGCGTGCCGAGAAACCAGTGGTTGCCGCACTAATACCCTGGAGGGTATACTTCCACGACAACGCATTATACGGATGAAAGGCCTGTATGGACACGAAGAAGATGCTCATATGGGGAGCGGTCGCAGTGGTAGCGGTGATTGCTCTCGTGATGCTCTTGCGACCTGCGGGAAGCGGCGTGAAAGACGTATCGCCTGAGCGCGCGGCACAGATCGTCGCGGACGGCGTGCGCGTGATCGACGTGCGCACGCAAGCCGAGTACGAGATGGGCGCCATCCCCGGGGCAGAGAACGTGCCGATGGATCAGCTCGCAGCAGCGTCGGCGAACTGGGACCCCGCAGAACCGCTGCTCATCTACTGCACCACGGGTGCCCGCTCGACTCAAGCCGTGCACTACCTGGAGCAGCAGGGCTTCAAGACGGTGTATCACCTTGCAGCGGGTCTCGTCGCCTGGCAGGGGGATCTTGAGCATGGGAGTGAGGTAGCGCCCATGCCTGCCGAGGGCGAGCCAACAAACACGCCCGTGATGTACGAGTTCTTCACTGATTGGTGACCCTCGTGCGTGAAGATGAAGCCTGTGGTCGACAGGCTAAAAGCAGAGTATGAGGGAAGGGTCGAGTTCCGACTGTATAACGTGGAGGAAAGCTCCGAGGGGCAGCGGCTCATGCAGCAGTACAACGCGCAATACGTGCCGACATTCGTCTTTCTGAACAGTGACGGGACTGAAGCCAAGCGCATGGTTGGCGAGACGCCCGAGAAGAACATGCGCGCGATCCTGGACTCGCTGAAATAGGTGAGTGATTCGTCTCCCACGACGGGGGGTACATTCTAGACAAGCTCCGGACCGGGCCGCAGGTTCGGGCCGATACAGCAGCCGAGGCGGCGAAAGGGTGGATGCATCTCATTGGATGAGACGCAGAGCCAGGACATGACCGGGATGGCAGATAAGGCCTCCGGGCGACCTCGCTAAGGAAACGGTTCGTTGTTGAGAGTGATCGATTCGACAGCCGCCTCCCCTGTGAGGCGGGCTTACCTGTAAGGCACGGTAGGACCGGTCGCCGGAGAGTCGGGCATAAGCCCCTGGATGTGCGAGGGTGCGGCCGAGCGGGAAAGCTCACTCGGCCAAGAGCCCTCAAGAATATCCCTTCGAAGGGGAGCCTCGGGCGAAGCGAAGGCCATCCCGGTTAATCCTGTCCAGAAACACAAGGGCCCGCTATCGGCGGGCCCTTGTGTTTCTGGTATCCCGCACGCAGCGTGCTATAATCACGCGGCTTCGGCGCACTCTGGATCAGGGCGACAAGGCCGGGCATGATGGGCGAGTGGCGCAACGGGAGCGCACCTGCTTTGCACGCAGGGGGTTGAGGGTTCGAATCCCTTCTCGTCCACCACACACACCGATGGCCGGCTCGTGTCGAGCCGGCCATCGTCGTACGCGCTGCACGCGGCCATGCGGGATTCTCACCTGGCAGAGCCTTCTGCTGTCACGCTTGAGCCTCTGGTGTATCGTCTCTCTCGTTGAAGAGCCGCGCCCGGCCGCGCGTGTCGAAGAGGATGTAATGAGCCCGCACCCGCAGCGAAACGACCCCACCACCCTCCTTGCCATCACCATCGCTCTGCTGCTGTGGGCGTCTGCTTTCGCGGGGATACGTGCGGGGCTGCAATCATTTGGGCCAGGGCAAGTTGCTCTGTTGCGGTTCACGACAGCGTCAGGCGCCTTTGCAGTGTGGGCGCTTCTCACACGCATGCGCTTGCCTGATGCACGCGACCTTCCCCGCATAGCGCTCGCTGGGTTTCTCGGCATCACCGTCTACCATGTCGCGCTCAACTTCGGAGAGGTCACGGTGAGTGCGGGGGCGGCAAGCCTCATTATCTCGGCAAGCCCTATCATCACCGCTTTGCTCTCGGTGATCTTCCTCGGCGAACGGTTGAGCGCGTGGGGTTGGGGAGGCATCGTCATCTCCTTTGCAGGAGTCGCGCTCATCTCGCTTGGAGAGGGAGGGGGACTCACGTTCGCCCCGGGAGCGGCATTGGTGGCAGTGGCGGCGATCTCGACCTCGGCGTATTTCATCGTCTCGAAGCCCCTGCTGCGCCGGTACAGCGCGCTTGAGTTCACCTCATATGCTATCTGGGCGGGGACGGTTCCTATGCTTGTGTTCGCACCCGGGTTGATCGAGCAGATGCCGAGTGCCGCGCCATCGTCTATCTGGGCGGTCATCTACATGGGCGTCTTCCCTGGCGCAGTCGCGTACGCATTGTGGTCGCACGCGCTTGCCCGCATGCCAGCTTCCTCGCTGTCGACGTTCCTGTACTTCCAGCCCGTGAACGCGATCGTCATCGCGTGGTTGTGGTTGGGTGAAGTGCCGGCGCCGCTCGCGCTGGTCGGCGGCGTGATCTCGCTGGCGGGCGTGGTGGCCGTCAACGCGCGTGGTGGCACCGCGCGGCCGTCAGACTGATCTCAGACAACCACCATGATGGCGATGGAAACCGCACAGAATACCGCCTGAATGATCGTGCCGGGCACGGGAGCTGCCGAGCCGTGCGGGAACCTGGTCCAGTGGCTAGGGAAGAACCGGATGCGGGACTCGGACGTCCACAGTGTGTTCAGTACATCGAGATCAGGTAGTGCTGAGACGGCGCCGGTGATGAGGACGGGCCATGCGAACCCGCCGACCATGCGTGCAGTCACGAGTGCGACCACCGCCGCAGTGAGGTCACCCGCCGCCCACATGGTTGAGCTGCGCTCGCGGACGTAGTCCCAGTGCGGGACGAGGTCGAGCAACAGGTGCAGCAGAAGGGCCGCTGGCACGATGAACCACAGCGACACCTCCCGCTCGGCCAGGACAGCTCCCAGCGCAAGCCCCGTGAACGTATGCGTGATCACCCACATGGAGTGCTCCTCAAGACCGGGTGGACATGATGCATCGGTGAACGGGCCAGATCAACGTACCGAGAACGCGGAAAGCCCCTCAGGTTCCTCTTCGACGACCTCAAGGTGTTCAACGACTGCCGAGCGGGGTCCGTGCCTGCACCACTCCACCGCTGAGCCCACCGCCGCGGTGCGGCCCTCGAAGACAGCCTCTACGCGACTGTCGGGAAGGTTGCGCACCCAGCCCATGAGGCCGAGATCGCGAGCCATGCGTGCCGTCTCGGCACGGAAGAAGACGCCCTGTACCAGGCCGCTCACCCATACATGCCGTCTGATGCGTTGTTCCACGGTGCCTCGCTCTTGCGGAGGTGCCCACGACGGGTATATTCCCGCGCGGCTGGCAGCCGAGCCCGGGCCCGCCTTCACCGGCTGTTTGCGCACCACGTTACCGGGCCGTCACCGAATGTCACTTCCCCGTCACCCGGGTGCCACCGGTATTCAATCTGGACGTCCGATGATGCAAATGGACAAGAAATCGCCATCTCATCGGAGGTCGGACCACAGTGTCACCGCTCAGAAAGCTCATGATCGCGCTTGGTATCGTACTCACGCTATCCGCTGGCTCCTCCACGATTCTGGGGGCGCATGAGGATATGACGCCCATCGTCATCGCGCGTGAAGCCGAGGCCGTCACGCGTGCGGTGCGGTTGTGGATCAAGCGGCCGGTCGCCGGCGTGCAGCCCGCTGTCGCCCCTGCTTCGCACAGTGTAGGATGCGGTGTGCAGGTGAGTGACGCTATCTGACATCTAACGCGGGAGCACCCGGTCTGATGGAGAACACAGCCCAGCGGTTGCCGAGGCCGCTTCGTGTCCAGAGTGTGGGTGAAGAGATCGCAAACGCCGTGACCCATGGGCTCGGCGTGGTGGCGGGCATCGTGGCGTTCACGCTGCTCGTCGTCTTCGCGGCGCGCAGAGGCGGCGTCCTCGAGATGGTGAGCGCCATCGTGTATGGCACGACACTCGTGCTCCTATACACGGCATCTACCCTCTATCACAGCTTCCCATGGCCTCGGGTCAAACACGTCTTCAAGGTGCTTGACCACGCCGGCATCTATCTGCTCATCGCAGGAACCTACACACCCTTCACTCTTGTCACCCTCGCGGATGACGGCGGATGGCGTCTGTTCGCGCTCGTGTGGATCCTCGCGATCACAGGAATCGCAGTGGAGGCCGCGTGGGTTCACCGCCCGGGGTGGCTTTCTGCGCTCATCTATCTCGGCATGGGATGGCTCGCACTGCTCATGATCGGGCCGCTTCGGGATAACCTCTCACCCACCGGCCTGTGGCTTCTAGTCGCCGGCGGCCTAGCTTACACTCTCGGCACCATCTTCTACGTTCTCAAGCGTGTTCCGTACATGCACGCTGTCTGGCATCTGTTCGTGCTCGCGGGCAGCGCATGTCACGTTCTCGCCGTGATGTTGGCGGTCATCCCTGCAGGCTAGACTGTCTTGACTTGCAGGCTCGTGCCCCGCGGAGGAGAACTCCCGCTACGGTTCTGAGAGAATGGGTCTCGGACTTCACTGGGCGTCCATCTGAGAGGAAACGGAAACGTATGCACTACGCGGGAATGCATGGTGGACCGGTGTTGTCCGTCCAAGGCGTCTCAAAGCGCTACGGTAGGCTGGAGGCCGTCAAGGGAGTGGACTTCGAGGTTGCTTCGGGGGAGATCTTCGCGCTCATCGGTCCCAACGGTGCCGGCAAGACGACCATCCTTCGCATCGTGGGCACCATTCTGCGCGCATCACGGGGCTCGGTCACCGTCGAAGGCATCGACACGAGTACGCATCCAGAGGAGGTTCGCGAGCGCATCTCCTATCTGCCCGAGGAAGCAGGGGCTTACAAGAGCATCTCAGGCGAGGCTTACCTGCGGTTCTTTGCTCGGCTGTACTACGCGAACTCGGCGGATCAACAAGCTGCCGTCGCCCGTGGCCGCGAGATATGTGGTCTGGGCGAGCGGCTCAAGGACAAGGCGGGATCGTATTCGAAGGGGATGACGCGCAAGCTGCTGCTGGCACGCACTCTCATGTGCGAGCCTCGGCTGGCCATCCTTGATGAGCCCACTTCAGGGCTTGATGTCCTGAATGCAATGGAGGTGCGTGACACCATCAAGCAACATGCGGCGCAGGGGACCGCCGTGCTGCTCTCCAGCCACAACATGCTTGAGATCGAGTATCTCTCTGACCGGGTGGCACTCCTGCATGAGGGGCGTATCCGTGAGACCGGTACCCCGAAAGAGCTGCGCGAACGCTATGAAGCTCCGAACCTGGAAGACGTCTTCGCCGAGGTGGTCCGATGAGGAAGTTCCTCGTTCTACTGGGCAAGGAGCTCAAAGAGCTTCTCACGATGCAGATGCTGGCGCCGTTCCTGGTGACCGTTCTTGTGTTTGCAGCGATGGGCAACCTGATCGGCGAACAAGGTGAGCAGTCAGGACAAGAACAAGCCGTAGGCGTTGTCGACCTCGATGCCACCAAAGCATCAGGTGCTCTGGTGGATGCGATCGGCGAGGCAGGCTTTCGTGTGGTTGCGCTCGGGACAGAGGCAGAAGACGACATGGCTGAGGCCCTTTCCGCTGAGGAGCTGGCGGTAGGGCTGGTGGTTCCTGCCGGCTTCGAGCGAGGCCTGCAAGAAGGCCAGCAGCAAGACGTGCAGACCTATGCCGTGCTCGAGAACTTCTCGTTTCTTGCCACGCGCGACGCCGAGCAGCTCTCCGCCGTGCTTTCGGCGGTGAACGAGGCGCTCAGCACTCAGATGATAGCTGCCGTCTCACCTGCTTCCGATCCGGCAGCACTGAAGAGCCCGGTACGCCCCGTCGAGCACGTCATCGTGGGCGACAAGGAGAGCACGACCTCGGCCGCCGAGGTCATGATGTTCGTCTCGAACCAGACCACGTTCATTCCCATCATCCTGTTCATCGTGATCATCTTCGCGGCGCAGATGATCGCCACCACGATCGCCAATGAGAAGGAGAACAAGACGCTCGAGACCCTGCTGGCCGCTCCTGTGAGCCGCACGGGTCTCGTTGGCGCCAAGATGGTGGCAGCGTCGACAGTCGCGCTGCTCTCAGCAGGCGCGTACATGTTGGGCATGTGGTACTACATGAAGGGCATGACCGAGGGGCTCGGGGGCGGCGTGCCTGGGGCCGCCGTTGACACGGCAACGGATGCCATGGCTGCGCTCGGCATAGCGCTTGGAACGGTTGACTATGTCCTGCTCGGCCTGATGCTGTTCTTCTCCATCCTCACAGCGCTCGCCATCGCCGTGATCCTCGGTGCGTTCGCTGAAAGCGTGCGTGCCGTGCAGTCGCTCCTAGCGCCGCTCATGGTGATGCTCATGGTCCCGTACTTCCTCACGCTCTTCGTCGACGTCTCGCAGCTTTCCACACCACTGCGTGTGTTTGTGTATGCGATCCCATTCAGCCATGCGTTCTTGGCCGCGCCCAACCTCTTTCTCGGCAACACGCAGGCGGTGCTGTGGGGTATCGCGTACCTCATGGTCTGGTGCGTCGCGCTCATCATCGTGGCTGGACGTATCTTCTCCACCGACCGCATACTCACTATGAAGCTGGATCTTCGTCGGAAGCGCCGCGGCTAGGGCCGGCAGCGCTGGATAGTGAGGGGTAGGGCATATGGCGAAGTACGAGGTGGCGGTGGTCAGCACGCTAGCACGATGCCCTGACGTGCTCTCGGTGAGGCTCGAGCGGCCCGAGGGGTACACGTTTGTCGCAGGGCAATACCTCACGCTCACGGTCGAGACCGCCGAGGGCGAACAGACGAAGCCGTTCAGTCATTCCTCGGCGACGGGCGACCCGCATCTGGAGATCACCACACGGCTGAGCGGGTCGGCTTTCAAGAACGCGCTTGCCGCTCTGAAGCCCGGAGACCGCGTGCGTTTCTCGGGGCCCGCCGGGCGGCTCACGCTGCCTGTCGACGAGCCGAGAATCGCGTTTCTCATCGGTGGCGTGGGAATCACCCCCGTGATCAGCATGTTGAGATCGCAGGACCCCGCCAGAGCATCGGGTGAGGTGCTCTTTTTCGGCAACCGAGAGCCAGGATGCATCCCGTTCGCCCAGGAGATCTTCGAACTTGAGGGGGCCGGCCTTACCGCGGTGCACGTCGTTGAAGCTGCGGGCGAGGGGTGGAGCGGCGAGACTGGCTTCATCACCCCCGAAGTGGTCCGTCATCACATCGACACCGCCGAGGACTGGCTGTTCATAGTCGCGGGTCCGCCCGTGATGGTGAGAGCGATGGAGGCGTGTCTGGACGCGCTGGACGTCCCGCAGGCGCGTACGCTCATCGAACGCTTTGGGCCAGCCGCATGAAGGCCGAGCCTGAGTCTGGTACTGTCCGAAGGGTATACATCCATCATGAGCGGCTCATGCCGCCCAAGAGGCTCTGTCACTCACTGTCCGTCTTGACGCGCTAGGGGGATGCCATGGAGGTTATGACAAGAACGTGCAACTACGAGCGCATGAACGTGGAGCGCCTGTTTGCGCGGGGATTCGTCATCTTCGGAGGCATCGTGTGGACGATGATGTTCTTCGCCGCCGAGACGGCCGCCAGGTACTCGGGCATCACCTATACGCTTGAAGAGGTGATCAAGGCAGCGGGCAGCGCGCTTCTGCCCCTCGCCGCGGCGGTGCTGATCTTCGTCGTTGGCTGGTTCTACGAGAGACTCGCTGCAGTGCTGCTGCTAGCAGGTGCCGCAGGAGTCGTGGTCTGGGGCATCATCGCAGGATGGGCGGGGCCGCTATGGGCCATCATGGGCGTTGCGCTCATCGGTCCCATGGTGCTTGCTGCCGTTCTCTTCCTGCTTGCATCGCGCATGCAGACGGTGTGTTCGCTCGAAGGGCATCCAGACGCCTAGGCCGATCGCTGCTGATAGACGAGGCCCTCGGCACGTCATCTGCCGAGGGCCTCGTGGCATCCCAGAGCGTTCACGGGTCACTCGTCAGAGGGGACTCCTACCACCTCGACGAGTTCGATCTCGAACGTGAGATCCTTACCAGCGAGCGGGTGGTTGAAGTCGAGCGTCACGTCCTCCCCCTCGATGTGAACGATGGTGGCGGCAAGCTGCTCTCCGTTTGGGCCGAGCAGCTGCACGATGGCACCCTCATACGGCGCATCGGTAAATGCCGTGAAGGGGACGACCTCAAGCGCTTCGTCGTGGTATTCGCCGTACGCTTCGGCTGCAGGGAGTGTGACAGTCACGCTCTCCCCCGACCCAAGATCGGCCACCGCTTCCTCGAACCCGGGAATCACCTGCCTTGCGCCGATGGTGAACTCGAGAGGGTTGCGTCCTCGACTCGAGTCGAATTCAGAGCCGTCCTGCAGTGTGCCGCGGTAGTGCACCCGTACTGTGGTGCCTTCCACGTGAGCCATGCTGTGAGCTCCTTTCCGTACATGCGGAGATGGTGGTCCAGCCCATGCTGTACCTGGACAACCCTACCGTATCCTGACCGGCGCCGCGAGACTTGATCGCGGAGTGAGTGACGAGGTTGTCGCAGGCGAATGACACGAAAGAGCTGGGGTGATGGATGGTGTCGCAACTCTGATGCAGGTGCCGTATGATTTCGTTGTTCTGATAGCGTGGCCATGTGCGCGCCGTGTTCTTCCGCATGGTGCCGGTTGCGAGCACGCCACCACGGTGGGGTCTCGGCGGGGGGTGGACACCAGGTGTATGACCTCGAGGCAACCCTCGGGCCCTGTGTCATGCAGTTTGTCGAGGGCCACGTTCGTTCCTTGCTGACCTGGGACATCCTGGTGTACTTCCACAAGAATCCCGACGTCTCGCTGGATACTCACTCATTGGCGCTTCAGCTCGGTCGGCGATCTGATGAGATGGGCCCCGAGATCGAGGCTTTGTGTGATGACGGGATCTTGTCCCAGACGGACGGGCTTGTGCGCTACGAGCCGCCGCCGAAGACGCGCGAGATCATCGGGATGTTCGTCGATTCATGCCAGGACCGGGAGCGAAGACTCGCGCTCATCGCGCTTGTGCTGCACAAGATCACTCCCCACACACAGGAGTAGCTGGCGCTCATGAGGAGCCTCACGCTGTGTGGTGAGCACAGGATGCTGGTACTCTTACACACATGAAAGACTACGCGACCGAGCTCTTGCTCGTCATCGGCCTGATTGTCTTGAACGGGTATTTCGCCGCGTCCGAGATCGCGCTCATCAGTGCTCGGCGAGCAGCTTTGCGCTCCCAAGCTGACACAGGCTCTGCGGGTGCGAAGGCGGCGCTCGAGCTCACGGATGACCCTTCTCGCCTGCTTGCCACCATTCAGGTGGGGATCACGCTTGTCGGATTCCTGGCATCGGCGACCGCGGCAGTGAGCCTCGCAGCCCCTCTTGCCGAATGGTTTCGTGGCTTGAACAATGCCTGGCTGGCGTCCGTGGCACACGGCCTCGCCATCTTGCTCGTCACGCTCGGCATCTCCTACCTCACACTGGTCTTTGGCGAGCTCGCACCGAAACGGCTGGGTCTGCAGCGTGCCGAGAGCGTGTCGGTGAAGGTCGCCAGGCCGGTGCTGTTTCTGGCTCGGATCATGGCGCCGGTGGTGTGGGTGCTCTCCCGCTCGACGAATCTGGCGGCGCGCATGCTTGGCGTGAAGGGCTCCGCAGCCCGCAGTGGCATCACCGAGGAGGAGATCAAGCTGCTCGTCACCGAGCAAGGCACGCTCCTCGACGAAGAGAAGCGCATGATTCATGAGATCTTCGAGCTTGGCGATGCAGTCGCGCGCGAGGTGATGATGCCCCGTGTCGATGTCGTGTTCCTCACAGACGATGCGACGGTGGCCGATGCCATCGAAATCTTCCGTACGCGCGGATTCTCGCGCCTGCCGGTCGTGCACGGAGATGCCGACCAGGTCGTGGGCCTTGTGCTGTTGAAGGACCTCGTGGCCGTGGCGACCGAGGGGAGGCTTTCTGAGCCTGTCACGACCTATCTGCGCTCCCCAGTCTTCGTGCCCGAGACCAAGCCGCTCCTCGCCCTCCTTTCGGAGATGCAGCGGACGCGCAATCACATGGTCGTTGTCGTCGACGAGTACGGTGGCACTGCAGGGATCGTCACGATCGAAGACATCGTGGAAGAGATCATCGGTGAGGTCGTTGACGAGTTCGACCCCGATCTTGCGTACGTGACAACGATCGCACCCGACCGCTGGGTGCTCGACGGCAGGCTGCCGGTCGAAGATGCAGCGGAGATGGGCTTGCCGGTGGAGGAGTCGGATGAGTACGAGACGCTTGCGGGGTGGCTGTTGGTTCAACTCGGGTATATACCTGTACCGGGAGAGCAAGTGACCGTCGAGAACGTCACCTTTCGCGTGCAGGCGGTTCGCAGACGGCGTATCGCGCGGGTCTTGGTGACCCGGCAAGAGGAGCCCAACGTGGTGGATGAAGAATGAGCGAAAAGACCCTATACCGATCGACAGACGACCGAATGATCGCGGGTGTGTGCGGAGGCATCGCCGAGTACTTCGAGCTTGACCCTACTGTCGTGCGGCTGCTTACCGTCGTGGTGGCCACGTTATCAAGTGGCGGACTGACTATCGCGTACATCATCATGTGGGCTGTCATCCCCGAACGGCCGTCCCATCTTGAGGAGGCGGTATCAATGGCCGACAAGACTTCATCTGGGCCGACACCTGTCCCTGCTGGGCCCGTTGTCACCAACCCCGTGCCACCTGCGCCGCCGAGACCACCTGCTGCTCCGTCCCGCGGACCGTTGTGGTTCGGGCTGCTGCTGGTGTTCGTCGGTGTCGTGTTGTTGGCGCAGAAGTTCATACCCTGGCTGCGGTTGTGGGACTTCTGGCCGGTCATCCTCATCGTGTGGGGCTTGTTCGTGATCTTCAAGCCGAGGGGCCGTGAATGAGATGATCGTGAAGCGCATTCTTGAAGGACTGACGCTCGTCTTGGTGGGCGTGATCTTGCTGCTGAACACGATGGGATCGCTGCCCTGGTCGGTCTGGCTGCACATCATAAGCTTGTGGCCGCTCCTGCTTGTCGCTGCAGGACTCGACATCATCGCCAAAGGGGTGGGCGCCGAGTGGCTTCGAGTGGTATCGAGTCTGCTTATCATCGCAGGCTTGATTTTCGGCGCGTTCGTTCTGCCCATCGGAGACACCGCGTCTGGCACCAACTGGCTGTGGGGACACAAGGGTGCGCAGTTCGACGTGGCCGAGGTCGCAGACCCGCACGTAAGAGCGGGTGAGGCCATCATCCAGGGAGGTGTGGGCTCGTACCGCATCGGCGCAGGGGACGATCTCGTGCGCGTGTGGGGCAGAAGCCCTTACGGTGCACCTGGTGTATCCGCCAAGACGGCGAGTGGCCATGCGTCCGTGACTGTGACGGGTCCTGAGTCCGGGCGAGTGTGGGTGCCTGGCGTGCGAGGGGCGAGCCGCGTGAATGTGGCGCTGTCCGACGAGATCCTCTGGGATCTGCAGATCGATACCGGCGTGGTGGACCTCGACGCGGACCTCTCAGACCTTGCGCTGAACTCGGTGGAGGTACGCTCGGGGGTGTCGCAGGTGACGATGGACCTTGGCGACATCCCCAAAGGCGTCGAGGAAGTCCGGGTGGTCGTCCGAGGTGGCGTGGCGAATTTCACCGTCCGCGTCCCTGAGGGCGTGCCAGTGCGCGTTGACGCTGAGGCAGGACTTGCCAACATCGATGTGGCAGACGACATCCCTCGCGCCTCCGATGCCAGCCGCATCTGGATGACGCCCGGCTATCCGGGGCCGGGAGGCTACCGCATCCGTTTCGAGGCGGGAGTCTCTAACGTGAGAGTGGCAACGTACTAGTCTCGTCCTGCTGGCAGAGGAGCAGATCATGAGCACGGGAGCCCCAGGCGGGCGTAATGACAACAACTTGCAGGCTGTGTACATCGTCATCGGCGTTGCGCTCATCGTGGCGGGCCTTGCGCTGCTGGGAGCGCTGCCCTTCTTTGGCTGGGCCGGCGCTCCCTGGAATGTCTTGCGGGATATCATCTCGGCATTTCGCCGTTTCGGCTGGCCGCTTGCGGTGATAGCGTTCGGGGTGCTCGTCATCGTCTACAGCATGCGTCCGGGGGCCAAGTTGCCTGGAAAGGACGCCAGACTTACGCGTTCGCGTGAGAAGAAGGTCATCGCGGGGGTCCTCGGCGGGCTTTCCGACTACTTCTCCGTGGATGTGTCGGTCGTGCGCCTCGGATACGTGCTGCTGGCGTTTCTGCTGGATGCTTGGGGCCCGCTGGTAGTGGCTTATGTGGCTGCTGCCATCATCGTCCCGCAAGCACCTGAGCCGGGGACTTCGACTCTCGCGGGGACGCCGTCGGGACCCCCGCCGGCTCCCGCTTCGCCCTCCACGGAGGGCGGCCGCCCCTCGGTAGCGCAGCCCTCCGATGCGGAAGGAGATAACCTCGAGTGAGCGTGCTTGGCCCTGCGCCCCCTACCGTCGTTGGCGATGTCATCGACGCACACTGTCATCTGTTCACTGTGCGCTTGTTCGAAGAGTACGTCGCCGCGCATCCTGAGGGCGCGCCGCGGTTTCGCAAAGCGCTGAAGGAGCGGAAGTTCGGTAGGCGGGGGGAGCCCCTGCCCGACTTGCCCGCCGGGGAGATGGCGGTGTGGTATGCGGCACGGTTGCGGGAGGCGGGCATCGCCAAGGCGCTTGTCGTCTCGACCATCCCTGATTCGGAGTACATGCGACAGTTCGTAAGCGCTGCTGCGGGTCATGTTCATGCACTCTGCAACATCGACCCTGTCGCTCCTGGAGCCGCCGAGTTGTTGGAACGAGAGATGGCGGCAGGCTTTCGCGGCGTGAAGCTGTTGCCCGTGAACCGCTGCTACCGTCTGTCCGACCGTGCCTGCAGACCTTTCTTCGAGAAGGCGGCCGAGCTCGGCGCACCCATGATCGTCCACTACGGTGTCACGGTCGACCCGAACGGAGACATGCGGTACGCAGACCCTACCGATCTCTCTCCGGTCGCACGTGACTTCCCTGAGATCACCTTCGTCATCGCGCACTTCGGCGCCGGGTACCTCGATCAGCTGCTCAAGGTGGCCTACCAGTGCTCGAATATCGCGGTGGACTCCTCGGGAACCAACAACTGGATGGATTTCATGGTCTATCCGATTACCCTTGCAGACGTCTTCAGCCGAGTGCTCATGGCGCTTGGCCCAGAGCGTGTGTTGTTCGGCACGGATTCCAACAGCACGACGGCATACCGTTCATGGATCCGTTACCAGCAGATCGCGACATTGGAGCACTTGGGAGTGAGCGAGCACGATCGCGACCTCGTCCTGAGAGCTAATGCGGTGCGTGTCTTCGGTATTGATGGTGGCCCAGGTGGCTGAGGGATTTCCTGTGGTACCCGCGAGCGATTATGACCAGATGGTGGATTGGGAGAGGCGACTTGGCCGAGAGGCGCCGTTCTTTCGCGAGCTGTTCGAGCGTGTCGGTGTCGACCGCATCGTGGATGTGGGGTGCGGTAGCGGCAAGCACGCGATCATGTTCCGCGAATGGGGCCGTGAGGTCGTGTGTGTCGACCCGAGTGAGTCGATGCTCGAGCAGGCAGCCGAGAACGCCGAGGCGGCAGGTGTTGACCTGAGACTCATCGAAGGCGGGTTCGGCGGGCTTCGGCCGCTTGTCGGCACCGGTTGGGATGGCGTGCTCACGCTCGGCAATGGTCTTCCGCACGTCAGCGGCATCGAGGGCCTACATGCTGCACTGCGTGACTTCGCGGCCATTCTGAGGCCCGGGGGCGTGGCCGTGCTGCACCTCCTCAACCACGCTCGCCTCATCACTCATCGCATACGGATGATGCCGCCCACCATGCGCGCGACGCCCGAGGGCGATCGGGTCTTCCTGAAGGTGCTTGACTACGTTGAGGGTGGCATCATGTTCGACTTCGTGACGATCACGCGGGACCCGGGGGTTGTAGTCAGCGCTCACAACGCATTCGCCTGCGGTGAATCCGAGCAGACCGGTTGGCATCTGCGCTCTCGGCGGTCGGTTCATACCGCATTGCCGGTGAGCCTGCTCACGTCCGCGCTCGTCGAGGCGGGATTTGAGGACATCGAGCTGTACGGCAACCATGCGGGCAAGGCCCTTGACCTGGATGCAGATGAGTCCGTGATCGTCGTGGCACACCGCGCGTAGCGCAGGTGACGTCAGTCAAGCGTCGCCATGAGCGCGGGGCCGAGCGCGCATTTCACTCCCCGAGCATCGTCACAGGGTGCCACCGGCATGCTCGGCTGACCGATGCCGAGGGCCTCCTGCATGCGTGAGAGCGCGAGATAGAGGTGGCAGAGGGGAAGCCCCGCCACATTCTGGAAGCACTGGTCGAGATCGACCTCGGCCAGGTGGCTTTCGATGTTGTACGCTCCGGCACACCCCAGCAGCTCGCCTCGCGCGACCCACACTTCGACCTGCTCCGCTGTGAGCGTGCGCATGCGCACGGGAGTGGTGACCGCGAAGACATGTGCGGTGCTTGAATCAGGACCGAGCACCGCCACTCCCGTCACCACTTCATGCACCGAGCCGGAGAGCTCATGCAACATCCGGCGCGCGTCGTCGAGATCAAGCGGCTTGCCGAGAAGCCGGCCTCCATGCACCACGATGGTGTCGAAGGCCAATACCGTCCCCATTGCGCCTGCCGCCCGTGCGGCCCTGGCCTTCTCCGATGCGAGCGCGGTCGCGAGTGCGGGCGGATCTTCCGCGAGCGGAGAGTCGAGGCTCTCGTCAGTGAGCACCGCAGCGCAGCCGTACGGGATCTCGAGCATGGCCAGTAGCCGGCGTCGGCGTGGTGAGGCTGACGCGAGAACGAGAGGGGTGTCTGCTGTCCTCGGCACGCAGGCATGATAGCACCGGGAGAAGGGATGCCGCTGCGTTGTGTGAGAGTGGCACGCTTTTGACGGGCCTCTATACTGTGTTGTGACCGTCTTCGCATCTTCCTGGAGGCAGTGTGACGCAGCCCGTTGGCGCTCGTGTGGTCTCAGCCGCGACCGAGCGTTTCTTGCGACAGCTTGTGACGACATACAAGGCCGTTGTGCTCTATCCGACATCCAGTGCGATTCCTAAGAGCAACGCACAGGTAGTCGCAAGCCTTCTTGGCGACGCGATGGGAGCGGCGAGCGAACTCACGCTGACCATCTCCAAGGCGCAGCTGGAGGTAGACGGCACGGCGGTGCTCATCGGCCAGGCGGCAGCGCGCACGTTCGCGCTTGAGCTGTACCATCGCGGTGTTGCGTGCGTGCGGTTCAGCGATGCGGTGGATGCCGAGGCGGTGCTCACGTTTCTGCGCGTGCTGCAGCAGGGCGCCGATGACACTGAGCAAGCTGGCAGCTTTGAGACGACGCTGTGGGACCTGGGCGTCCGATCGATCACCGTCGCGGATGCTCTCACGTCCGTGGTTGATGTCGAGATCCACCCAGCTCAAGCAGCTCAGGCCGATATCGTACTGCCTGATCATGAAGAGATAGATGAGCTCCTGGCAACCGTGCGCCAGGCTGGCTCTCACGCACACCGTCTGTTGATGCGTGTCCTCTTGGACAAAGCGGCCGTCATCGCCTATATCTCTGCTTCGTACGACCGAACAGGTACGCCTGATGAGGGGATGGAGCCAGGCGGGGAGATCCTTGCGATGGCGCGCGTGATCGACACGCTGTCCGAGGAAGAGCGCGCTATGGCCCTTGCCGCTGTCGCCGAAGCCGTGGTGGCCCTGCCCGCCGAGAAGCCACGCGCCCAGATCGCGGAGCGGTTGCTGACGGCTGGGCGCACTGATCACGCGGTTGCAGCTCTTGTTCGCCAGATCGGGCTTGATGAGATGTCGAAGTTGCTCGTAGAAGGTGTGCCCGCCGGCGATGTCTCCGCTGAGGGCCTCATGCGGGCGGTGCGCAACCTCGCGCATATCCATCTGGCAAGCCGTGAAGAGGTGGTGAACTCGGCGGGGGCGGCCATGCGAGGTGCGAACATCCCAGAACCCATGATCAGCGAGGCACTCACCATGGCGATGCCTACACACGTCATCGCGGAGTCTGATTACCCGATCAGCGAGGCGCTTGAGACGCCGGGTGGTGTCCTCAGGCTCCTTGACATCGCGGCGGCAGCGCCGATGGCCCAGCCGGGTCTTCCGGAGGTGCAGGCGCTTCGCGATGAGGCGAACCGTGGCTTCACAGACGGAGATGTGACTGAAGCCCTCGTGACACTCATTGTGCTTGACATCGGCCGAGAGGAATTCTTCGACAGCCTGCGTCTTGTCGAGGACGATCTCAGCATCTTGCTGAGGCGTGGTGAGTTTGAGACCGCAGCCCGAGCAGCGGACATTCTGCTGGCCGCTGTGGCTGACGCCCCTGCCGAGCAAGGGAAGCGTGTCGTCGATGCTGTCGGACGCCTCGCAGACGAGCCGGAATTGCGAGCGCTTCACCGGGCCTTGCGGGTTTTCGACAAGGGCGCGGCGGAGTCCTTGGCATGCGAGCGCTTGCTGCGCACGCTGGGAATGTTGGCGATCGACTCCTCACTTGAGCTTCTCGCCAACGAAGAAGACACAGCGCTGCGCAGGTCGATGGTGGAGATCATCTCATCCGTCGCCGAGCAGCACATCGAAGAGCTCGGCCGAAGGATCACAGATGGGCGGTGGTACTTCGTCCGCAATGTCGTCGCAATCCTCGGCACGACGAAGCGCAGCGAGGCCCTGCCCTATCTTGAACGCACATTGCACCATGTTGATATGCGAGTACGCAGGGAGTCCATCCGCGCAATCGCAAGCGTCTTCGACCCCCGAAGCGCCGAGCTCATCGTGGCCGCGCTTGGTGACATGGATGCCGAAGTCGTTCAGATAGCCGCTCGTTATCTCGGCAGTTTTCGCAACCCGACGGCAGTTCCCGCGCTGATAGAAGTGGCGCGCGGCGAGGGGGCCGGCAACAGGGACCAAGGTGCTCGTATCAGGGCCATCGAGGCCCAGGGACAGATAGGCTCAGCCGATGCGTGTCCAGCACTTGAGGCTCTCGCGACACCGCGCAAGCTTGCCGGCGGCCGTTCGCGTGAACTTGCCCAGGCCGCCACGGCAGCGATGGAAGCCATACGACGCATATCGCAGGTGGAACCGTGATGAGCGACTCAACAGCAAGAGGATCACGAGTGGCCGAGAGCTCGGTGCGCGAGTTCCTCACATGTTTGGCGGCGGCTCGGCGCAACTCGGGGTTCTACCCTTCCCAGCACCCTGCTGTGCAACAGGCACTTGATGACCTTTTCGCGGCGCTGCGGCGCATGCGTGTGGGCAGGGAACCTGTCGTGCTGACGTTCTTCGAGGGTGACTTGGTGGTTGACGACCGAGTGCTTACCGAGGAAAGCGTGCTCTTCGATCAGTTGATCCGTGACGTGAGCGCGCTTGGCGTGGACAGCATAGAGATACAACCCGACGTGACCCACGACGAGATCGCAACAGCCGTCGGTATTCTCGCCGCTGATGCCACCGACGTCGGCGCGGCCGGTGGCATCGAACGCATGATCAGTGCTGCTGACCTGACAACGATACGTTTCGGCCGAGTCGTGGTGCCCGAGGTGGATGCCGGTTGGGTGAGCGATGGCGAGCTCGCGCGTCAGACGTATGAGAACGCGGTAGGCCTCGTGCGTGAGGTCGACAACGTTTTGCAGGCTGGCCGTCAGATCTCAAGCGCGTCGGTAAGGGCCGCTGTCTCAGGGCTGGTCGATGGTGTGCTGCAACAACGAGGCGAGCTGCTGCAGCTCACTGCGATGCGCGATTACGACGAATACACCTTCTACCACTCTGTGAACGTCGCCATCTTGGCCCTCGGCTTGGGGTCTACCATCTCACGAGAGCCGCGCTTTCTCACGGCGCTTGGTACCGGTGCGCTTTTGCATGATGTCGGCAAGCTCGTTGTCGATCGTGACCTGTTGAACAAGCCCGGGAAACTCACCCCCGAAGAATGGCAGACAATGCGTGAGCATCCCGTTGCTGGTGCACGTATCGTGAGCGGCATTCCGGGGATAGATCGCTCGGCAGCCGTAATCGTGCTGGAGCATCACATGGCGTACAACGGATCCGGCTATCCGCAGCCGCGTCACGCCCGAGACGCACAGCAGCATCTTGCTTCGCGCATTGTTGCCGTCGCGGACGCCTACGACGCGATGACATCGAGACGCGCATACAGCGAAGCTCGTCCGCAGACCGAGGCGATGCGGCTCATCGCCGAGAACGCTGGCGACACGCTTGATCCGGTGCTTGCGCGCTTGTTCATCGGGATGCTCGGGGTGTACCCGCCACGTTCGGTGGTGCGGCTGGATGATGGGCGCTTGGCGGTTGTGGTGCGCCCGGGAGAAGCTAACCCCGGGCGGCCTCTGGTGCGGGTCATCGCCACTCCCGAAGGAGAGCTCATCGAGCCATATGAGTTCGATTTGGCGCTGGAGGAGGCACCGGCAATCAGCCAGTATCTTGAACCCGACACGCTCAACATCGAGGTAGACCACTATCTGTGACATGCAGTGAAAGCATCTGACACACCTCAAGCACATGGGCTGGCATGCCGATGGTGGAGTGTGGTATAGTTCGCGTTTGTTACTTGTACTGCCGTGATCCGTGAGAGCGTGTGGCTGTGAGATGATCGGTGCAGCCGCCCGGACCGACGCCCACGGGTTCAGACAACCGATCGCAGGGCCGCCAGCGTCTAGCAAGCGATGACAGGCCAGACAGCAGAAGCACCACAAGGTCCGAGCCGAACAGCATACTCGTGCTTGTGAGGCACAGGGCGACGGCCGTACGGCCCCCTGATGCCGGTGCGAGGCAGCTTCTCCCCTTTCCTTTGCTCCATTCTCTCGGGCATTCTTGTGTGCCTGAACGCCTCCGCGACCGTCGCCTGTCCTGTTCCCGTACGTGGAGGTTGTTTTGAGTCCAAGCAGTAGATTCGTTCTTTCGGTCCTGGCCGCTAGCGCGGTGATGGGTGTCGTGGCGGTCGTCACTGCAGCCATTGTTGCCATAGGCGGCGTCTCGGCCCCGTATGCGGTGGCGACACCGGCCGCACCACGCTCCGATGTGCTGGGTGTCGGTGACACGGTTGCAGATCTCGACATCTCCGAGAAACTCCCTGTGGGCGCAGCTGAGATCCCCCAGAGCATGACCACCGCTCAGGTGCGCGCGAAGGCTCCTGTGCCAAAACCGAAGCCCAAGCCAGCAGCCCGGCACATAGCCAAGCCTGCGGCAAGAGCATCCACGCCCGCCGCCCCGGCATCAAGCAGGGCGAGCGACACAGGTGGATGGCAGTCGGCCCGAGTCTCTTGGTATGGTCCCGGCTTCTACGGTCGCAGGACTGCGAGCGGCGCCGTGCTCGTGCAAGGGATGATGAATGTCGCGCACAAGTCGTTGCCGTTCGGCACGCGAATCCAGTTCGAGTACAAGGGTCGCACTGCGACGGCAGTGGTGAACGATCGTGGCCCGTACGTCGGCGGACGAACGTTCGATCTTGGCCCCGGAACCGCGCAAGCCCTGGGCTTTGGCGGAGTAGGCACAGTGCACTATCGTATTCTCGGCAGGTAGCAGCAGAGCGACATGGCAACGGCGCCGGTCCCCTCATAGGAGACCGGCGCCGTCGCTTTGGGGTACCTTTATACATGTCGCGGTTGTGGATGCCGCGCTTGACCACGGAGGTGTTTGATGCCCGAGGAGCACGAGACCACCGGGGCCCCCGACACGCGCTCTGCGAGTGGCCACTCTGCGGCTCCCGATGAGCGCACGGTCATCGATGCGGCCGCTGATCTACTCCAGACGACCGTGGACTGGCTGCGTCAGGAGGCCGAGGCTCTCGTTCGCGAGAAGGTCGCCCTTCCCCTTCAGAAGGCCGGTCTGGCCTCAGCGGCGGCGTGGGCAGCTGCGGCCTTCTTGGTGCTGGGTCTGGGCTTCATCGCGGTCGGGTTGCTCATGTTGCTTGCCCAGTGGCTCACCTGGCCCGGCGCGTTGCTCGCGGTCGGTGGTGTGCTGGTGCTGGGTTCTGTGATCTTCACCATCATCAAGATGAGGAGCATGCAGCGATGACCTCCACTCCGTCGACCGATTCGGGAAGGCTCACCGTCAACGACGTCCGTCATCACGCGGAAGAAGTCCGTGATCTTGCGAGAGCCGAGGTCAGGCGCGTGACTCGCACTGATCCCGCACGCATGGTGGGATACGCTGTGGTGGGCGCGCTCGTGGTCGCGTCGTTGGCATACTATCTCGGGTCGCGTCGTTGCCGACCGCGCGATGTCCCCAGGTGATGCGCTTATCGTAGAGCACGTGGTGGTGGGGGCCACGGCGGTGACGGCGTTCGTGCGACTGGCGCCCACGACGCCACTGCGTAGCTCTGCGATAGCGGGCCTGACCGATGCGCTCATGGACTTGTTGCCCGGGATGCGCGCACACCGCTGCGAGTGCGGCTCGGCCCGCGGAGTCGTCGCCGAGCTTGCGGATACAGAACTCGCACACGTCCTCGAACACGTGGCTCTCGAGCTCATGGCGTTATCCGGGTCGCCTCGTGCGCTAGGGGGTTGGACCGAGTGGGATTTCGCGCGCGATGGGCGCGGTGTCTACCGCGTCTCGCTCGGCTACGATCACGACCTTGTCGCGCTCGCCGCCCTTCATGAGGGCGTCGCGCTCCTCGACGCGCTATGTGCCGCCCCGGATGCCCCGGTGGATCTGACTGCCATCGTCGATCGCATCTCGGCTGCCCGCGCGGCGTGACCTGCGGCGCATGTCGCAGGTGCGTTGAGGAGCACATTGACCGCTTCGCGAGACCGGTGGTATTCTCGCGGACAATCTCCAGGCCGCCTCATATGAGAGTGCGACACGCCCCTCGCCCTGCCCAGGGGAGGGGCGTATGTGCCCAGGCGGAAGGACGAACCATTGAGTACCGCTCGGGTCGTGTTCGATCAGTGGGATGGGCGCTACGCGCATCGTATGGCGCATGTGCGTTCGAGTGCCGTCCGTGACCTGTTCGCGGCGGCGAGCCGACCCGATATCATCAGCTTCGCGGGCGGCATGCCCGAAGTCTCCCAGGTGCCGGCCGAGTCCGTGGCAGCGGCGGCATATGAAGCCGTCATGCATGAAGCCGCCAGTGCGCTGCAGTACGGGTCGAGCGAGGGGCGTCCGGGTCTGCGTGCGCAGATCGCCGAGCTCATGGCCGAGATCGGGGTGCGGCTTTCCAGCGATGATGTCGTGGTGGCCGCAGGGGCGCAGCAGGGTCTTGACCTGCTCGCCAAGGTCTTTCTCGATCCCGGTGACACCATCATCGCCGAAGGTCCCACATACGTCGGTGCGCTGCAGGCATTCTCCGCATATGAGCCTGTTGTCGTATGCGTGCCGATGGACGAAGGCGGCATGCGGATCGATGCTCTGGAGACCGAGTTGCAGAGGCTTGGTCCGCGTGGCGCGAAGTTCATCTACACGATCCCCAACTTCCAAAACCCCGCGGGGGTCACGCTCCTGCCTGAGCGGCGGCGGCGCCTGCTCGAGCTGGCACGCGCTTACGATGTCCCCGTGATTGAGGATGACCCGTATGGACGGCTGCGCTTCGAAGGCGGGCACATCAAGCCGTTGCGCGCTCTTGATGCCGAGGTCATCTACCTCGGCACCCTCTCCAAGATCTTCGCGCCGGGCCTGCGGCTGGGCTGGCTGGTCGCGCCCAGGCCCATACTTGCGAAGGTGCTGCTCGCCAAGCAGGCCGCCGATCTTTGCGGCAGCGCGTTCGCCCAGGTGACAGCGGAGCGCTATCTGGAGGGAACGCGCTGGCGGCGTGTGCTGCAAGGCCTCACCCGCACCTATACCGAGCGGCGTGACGCCATGCTTGCGGCGCTTGATGAGCACTTCCCGCCCGAGGTTCGCTGGACGCGGCCTGAGGGAGGGTTCTTCGTGTGGGTGGAGCTCCCCTCATTCATCGATGCGGGAGCGTTGCTTGCCGAGGCGGTCGAACATGGCGTGACATTCGTGCCGGGCTCGGCCTTCTATCCTGAGGGCCAAGGACGCAACTGTATGCGGCTTGCCTTCTGCTATGCCGAGCCCGAGGCGATCGCCGAGGGCATTCGTCGCCTTGCCGAGGTGATTGAAGACCGGCTCGTGCTCTACCGTGCGTTCATTGCTGCTGGGGTGTTGCCATCGAGTGCGGAGGACGTGACATGAGGGAGAAGATCGCGGTTCTCATGGGTGGTCGCTCCTTGGAGCGCGAGGTCTCTCTTGCGAGCGGCAAGCAGGTGTGCGAGGCGCTCAGCACCCTCGGATATCGTGTCCTTGCGCTCGACATCACGCCCGAGCTCGTGCAGACGCTGCGCAGGGAGCGTCCCGATGCCGCATACATCGCATTGCATGGCAAGTACGGTGAAGACGGTACCATCCAGGAGCTCTTCGAGTTCCTCTCCATCCCCTACACGGGGCCAGGCGTAAGCGCTTCGGCGCTCGCGTGGGACAAATCCGTCGCCAAGCGTCTCTTTGCCGAGGAGGACATCCCTACGCCCCCCTGGATCACACTCACCGCCGATGCGTTCAAAGAGATGGGGGCCGCCACAGCCCTCGACATAGTGCCTGAAGCGGTGGGCGGGTTTCCCATCGTCGTGAAGCCCTCCAAGCAGGGGTCGGCGCTCGGCCTTACGCGCGTGGACAACGCCGAGGCGCTGCCCGAGGCGCTGCTCACCGCGCTCTCATACGGGGAGGCGGCCGTCGTGGAGCGCTGGGTCGACGGGACCGAACTCGCCGTCTCGGTCCTTGATGACGGCGCGTGTCCAGCAGTGCTCCCGCCGGTAGAGATCGTGGCTAAGAGCGGGCTCTTTGACTTCTCGGCGATGTATACCGCGGGGGAGACAGACTACTATATCCCCGCGCGTCTGCCCGATGGCGTCATGGCCGAGGTCGTTCGGTTCGCTGCTGACGTGCATAGGCTTCTTGGGTGTCGAGATGTGAGTCGTGTGGACATGGTGGTGGGGGCTGAGGGGATACCGCAGGTCTTGGAGTGCAACACATCGCCTGGCATGACGGAGATCTCGCTCCTGCCTATGGCAGCACGCGCAGCTGACATGACCTTCCAGGATGTGGTAGGAAGAATCGTGCGCGCTGCGCTGTCTCGGCGGAGCTGAGAAGCCCTGCGAGGCAGGTACCGGAGCGGTGATTAGGGTACATATGCAGCAGTCCCCTTTGAATTGGACAAGGTAAGGACCTCGACAACGGAGGTGTTCTGCGTGGGCTACTACGAGCGCGACAGTGGCGGCAGTGTTATCGGTGCGTTTCTCCTCGGCGGAGTGCTTGGTGCGGTTCTTGGCCTTCTCTTCTCGCCGCGGTCCGGCAAGGAGAATCGCGACATGATATCGGACGCCGCACAGCGGTACTACGATGAGGGCAAGGATTTCTATGAGACCGGACGCGCACGCGTTTCCGAGACCTACGAGTCTGGACGCGAAGTCGCAGGGGAGAAGGCCGAGGCCTTGCGCGTCAAGATCGATGCAGCGCGCGACCGTCTCAAGGAGCAAGTCGAGCACACCTCTGAGGCTGCTCGTGACAAGGTCGCAGAGGTTGTTCCCTCGGCAAAAGAGAAGGTCACAGCAGCTGGCGAGAGCGTGAAGCACGGCGTCGATATCGCCCAGACAAAGGCCACCGGTGCGCTGGAATCGCTTGGCGAGAAGGTGCAGAAGACTGCCGACGCAGTTGAAGAGGCTGCGACCGAGTCCTGATATCCTCTCAGTAGGTCGTTGGTCGGACGGATCGGCCGCTCCACGCGTGGCCGGTCTGTTCCGTCTGGCCGAAGTAAGGGTGAGCGTGTGCCGATGCATCTAAGTGACCTCGAAGAGCTGCAGGTCTTTGATGCTCGCGGTAAGGCCGTGGGGCGGGTGGCTCGCGTGCTCTTCCACCCTTCGGATCCGGTGCTGGTCGGGTTTGAGGTACGCATGAAGCTGTTCCTCTACCTCTTCGAGCGCAAGCGTCGGTACGTTCCGCGCTCCGGAGTCAAGGTCACCTCGCGAGCGGTCACACTGGCCGAGGGGGCCCGGTTAGAGAAGGTGGGCGGACGCCAAGCCGGTGTGGACTGGAGCGCGGTGGTCGTCTGGCGCGGCATGCCGGTACGCACGGCATCGGGCACGCCTGTCGGCCTGGTGAAAGACGCCGATCTTGATGGGGATGGCCGTGTCACTCGGCTTGTCCTCACACGCGGCGCCACGAGCGATATGGCTATCGGCGTGCGTGAGGTGCCGGCCGATGCGG
>JAVEVF010000107.1:0-5101 GCA_034005175.1 Coriobacteriia bacterium
CGCAGGAGATCACCGACCGCGGATTCGAGCATATCTGCGGCTATCTGCGACCAGGTGTCACCGAACGGGAGATCGCCATCGAGCTTGAGTCCTTCATGCGCCGAGAGGGGAGCGAGGGCGTTGCGTTCCCGTCTATCGTGGCGAGCGGGCCGAACTCGGCGCTGCCGCACGCCCACGCCACTTCGCGCGCCATCGAATCTGGCGACTTCGTGACGATGGACTTCGGGGCGCGTGCAGGGGGTTACTGCGCAGACATGACGCGAACCCTGGTCCTGGGCACCGCATCATCACGCCAACGTGAGGTCTACGAGGCCGTGCTTGCAGCTCAGCTCGCCGGTATCGAGGCGGTACAGCCGGACCGTGCGGGCAAGGATATCGACGCCGCTGCGCGTGCAGTGCTTATCGACGCGGGTCTCGGTGAGTACTTCGTACACGGTCTAGGGCATGGTGTGGGACTTGAGGTTCACGAGCTGCCTGGTGTAGGGATGTTCTCAGAAGAACCGGTTCGTCTCGGCAGCGTGGTAACGATGGAGCCAGGCGTGTATATCGAGTCGTTTGGCGGTGTTAGAATAGAAGATTCAGTGGTGGTGCAGGACGATGGCGCACGTGTGCTGCCACAATCACCCAAGACGCTGATAGAGTTGTAGGCCGCAGCAAGAGAGAAGCGGCCAGGTGCGTGAAGGAGATGTCGAGTGCCAGTCTCAACCGCGAACTTCAAGAACGGAATGTGCATCGTTCATGACAACAAACGCTGGGTGATCGTTGAATTCCAGCACGTGAAACCCGGAAAGGGCGGTGCGTTCGTGCGCACCAAACTAAAGGAGCTCCAAACCGGGCGGATCGTAGACGTGACGTTTCGTGCAGGCGAGAAGTTCGATGACGTCCGAGTGGAAACCAAGCGCATGCAGTATCTCTACAACGATGACGCGGCGTTTCACTTCATGGACGCCGAGACCTACGAGCAGTTCGAGCTTGATGCTGATTTCGTCGGAGACGCTGCACGCTGGCTCTCGGAGAACGATGAGGTGCAAGTGATGTACGCTGGCGGCGACATGATGGGTGTGGAACCTCCGATGTTCGTGGAGCTCGAGGTCTCCGATACCGAACCCGGCTTCAAGGGCGACACTGTCCAGGGCGGCTCCAAGCCGGCCACGCTCTCGACTGGAGCGGTTGTGCAGGTCCCCATGTTCGTAGAAGTGGGCGACCGCCTGAAGATCGACACACGCGACGGGCGCTACATCACCCGCGTCTGACGTTGTTGGCCTGACTGCTAAGAGAGGACGCCTGCGATGCGCCCGATACGCATAATGGACACTACGCTACGCGACGCTCACCAGTCGCTGTGGGCGACACGCATGGAAGTCGCGGACATGCTTCCCATCCTCGACAAGATGGATTCGGTGGGCTACTGGTCGCTTGAGGTGTGGGGTGGGGCGACCTTCGACGCGGCGCTGCGCTTTCTGAACGAGAATCCCTGGGAGCGCTTGCGCGTCATCAAGAAGTACTGTCCGCGTACCCCGCTTCAGATGTTGTTGCGTGGCCAGAACCTGGTGGGCTACCGACATTACTCCGACGAGATCGTGACGAGGTTCGTGCATGCTTCGAAGCGAAACGGCATCGACGTCTTTCGTATCTTCGACGCGCTCAACGACATCCGCAATGTCGAGGTCTCGGCCGAGGCTGTCAAGGAGTGCGGCGGGATCTTCGAAGGTGCCATCAGCTACACGGTAAGCCCGGTCCATACGCTTGACACCTACATCGAATACGCGCTGGCGCTCAAGGAACTTGGTGCTGACACCATCGCCATCAAGGATATGGCCGGCATGCTTACGCCCTTCCGCACGGAGAAGATGGTGCGTGCGCTCAAAGAAGAAGTCGGCTTGCCCGTGCATGTGCACTGCCACTACATCGGGGGCATGGCGCCCATGAACTACCTCAAGGCCGCCGAGGCTGGCGCCGACATCATCGACACGGCGGTTGTGGCGGTCGCGTTTGGCAACAGCCAGCCGGCGGTGGAGATGATCGTGGCAGCCCTCCAGGAAAGCCCGTACGATACGGGGCTCGACCTCGACCTGCTCTTCGAGATCGCTGCGTACTGGGAGGACATCCGCGAGCGCAAGAAGCTCAAGCGCGGGGTGACCTCGCTCATGCATATGGAGGTCTTCAGCCACCAGGTGCCGGGAGGCATGCTCTCCAACCTCATCAGCCAGCTCGAGCTGCAGAAGGCCACTGAGCGCCTTCCTGACGTGCTCAAGGAGATTCCGAGGGTACGTGCCGAGGTGGGTTACCCTCCGCTCGTCACGCCGCTCTCTCAGATCGTGGGCACTCAGGCCGTCATCAATGTGCTGACCGGCAAGCGCTGGGCGGTTGTTCCGCAGGAGATGAAGGACTACATCCGTGGGCTGTACGGCAAGGCCCCGGGCGCGATGAATCCCGAGATCGTCGAAAAAGTGCTTGGCAAGGAAGAGCCGCTCGCACCCGACGTGCGTCCTGGCTCGCTCGTCACCACTACATATGCCGAGGTCGAGGCGGAGATCGGCGACCTTGCGCACAGCGAAGAAGACGTATTGATGTACGCGCTCTTCCCCAACGAAGCACGCAACTACCTCACGCTACATCAGGAAGGTGCGGAAAGCGCGGTCTTCATGATGGGTGAGGAGATCGACACCGTCAGGAAGGACAGCTCCGTGGATGTCAACCAGATCCGAGAGCTCATCAAGATCGTTGAGCTAAGCGAGGTAAACGAGGTCATGGTCGAGGAGGGTGGCGCGAAGGTCGTTGTGCGCCGTGGGGCACCCGGGGCGGTCGTGGAGTCCGCAGCGCCTGCTGCTGGGGGCGACGCGTCCAAGCCCGCTGAGGGTGGGGGATCTGCCGACACTCCCACCGATGTGACTGTGCATGACGCCTCCGAACGTCCCGCATCGTGGAAGAGCATCGTGGCGCCGATGGTGGGCACCTTCTACCGCTCGCCCTCTCCGGGCGCTGATGCGTTCGTGGCGGTAGGCGATGCGGTAGAAGAAGGCCAGGCGCTCTGTATTCTGGAGGCCATGAAGCTTATGAATGAGATCACTGCCGAGGAACCTGGCGTCATCCGCGAGATCACAGTGGGCAACGCAGAGCCCGTTGAGTACGGCACTGTGCTCTTCTACTACGAACCGCTCGGGTAGGCGCATGTTCACGAAGATACTCATCGCGAACCGTGCCGAGGTGGCGTTGCGCATCATCCGTGCGTGCAAGGAGATGGGTATTGCGACGGTGGCGGTGTACTCAGAGGCCGACCGTGACTGCCTGCACGCACGGATGGCCGATGAGGCGGTGTGCATCGGTCCACCTGCGAGCACGCAGTCGTACCTCAACATGCCCAACATCATCTCAGCCGCTCTCACCACCGGTGCCGAGGCCATCCATCCCGGTTACGGGTTTCTCGCTGAGAACGCGAAGTTCGCGCGCGCGGTCGCCGATTCAGGGTTGACCTTCATCGGCCCATCACCCGAGGCAATCGAGCGTATGGGTGACAAGGCGGCGGCGCGAAGCACGATGATGCAGGCAGGTGTTCCGTGCGTGCCGGGCTCCGACGGTCCGGTGGAAACCGCAGACGAGGCGTTGGCCTTTGCTGAGACGGCAGGATTCCCTGTGCTCATCAAGGCCGCGGCTGGCGGCGGTGGCAAGGGCATGCGAGTGGTGAACGAGCCCGCGCAGCTGGCGGCGCAGTTCGCCGCCGCACGAAACGAGGCCGCTGCGGCATTTGGAAACGATGCGGTGTACATCGAGCGCTATCTCGCACGTCCGCGGCACATCGAGTTCCAAGTGCTCGCTGACACACATGGCAACGCTGTGCACCTTTTCGAGCGTGATTGCTCGATCCAACGCCGTCACCAGAAGCTCATCGAAGAAGCGCCCAGCCCCGCGCTCACGCCTGAGCTGCGCTCGGCGATGGGAGACGCGGCGTTGTTGGCGGTGCGTGCCGTCGGCTATGTCAATGCAGGTACGGTGGAGTTCCTGCTCGATACCGACGGGTCGTTCTACTTCATGGAGATGAACACGCGCGTGCAGGTCGAACACCCTGTCACAGAGGAGATCTCTGGCGTCGATATCGTGAAGGAGCAGATCCGCATCGCCGCTGGAGAGGGGATGAAACACGCCGATCAGCAGGATGTGAGACTTCGGGGGCACGCGATGGAGTTTCGCATCAATGCCGAAGATCCCGCGCATGACTTCCGCCCAAACCCCGGCGAGGTCAGCATCTACAATCCGCCTGGCGGCCCAGGGGTACGTGTGGATAGCCACCTGTACTCGGGCTATTTCGTTCCGCCGTACTACGATTCACTCCTCGGCAAGCTCATCGTGTGGGGCGAGACACGTGCAGAGGCGCTTGCCCGTGCACGACGCGCACTCGATGAGTTCATCATCGTCGGTATCCCCACCACCATTCCGTTTCATCAGGCGGTCATCGAGACCGAGGCGTTTGCGAGCGGGGACGTCTATACTGACTTCGTTGACACGCATATGACGCCGAGATCAGCGGTCGCAGAAGACGAGGTGTGAGATGAGTGACGAGATCACGCTCGAGGGGATGAAGATCGTGCCTTCCGTCCTCGATACGATCGTGACGATGGCCATCGAAGACGTCGAGGGTGTCGCACGTTCGTCATCTGGGCAAGGGCTTGGTGGGCTCGTGAACCGTGCGGCGGGCAAAGCGGTGGATTTCGCGCTTGCCGAGGACGGCCGCCTCGCGATCTCTGTTCATATCATGGCCATCTACGGCACTCCCCTCAAAGAGCTTGGGACGAGCGTCAAAGAGGCGGTTTCTGATGCCATCAGAAGTCAGGTAGGTGCCGAGGTGGCTTCGGTCGATGTGTTCATCGATAGCATCGAGTTCCCTGAGTGAGCGCGAGCGGTCGAACGGGTTCTCCTGCAGACAGGATGCAGGAGCGCAGCAGGGCACGCCTTCAGGCGCTGCAGATCCTCTACCAAAGCGATATCACAGGCGTGTCGGCCAACTCCATCCTTGACGAGAAGGCGTACAACACCGAGGACGGTGAGCCCTCTGAGTTCTGCCGCTCGTTGGTCATCGGTAGCGAGAGCCATGCGACCGAGATCG
>JAVEVF010000108.1:0-5047 GCA_034005175.1 Coriobacteriia bacterium
GATGACGGAGAAGAGTCGGCGCTACGCCTCCACTGCCAGGAAGGGAACCCAGAGACTGGGAGGTTCTCGGTGGAACACGCCGGCCGTTCGCTCCCGAGCTGCGACCTGAACGCATCTGCTTTAGAGTGCAAGTAGGGAAGCCGGATCCCCCGTTAGCGGGACAGCGTGGCAGCGAGGCCATGTGTCTGCTGGGCGCGACTCGCTCTGCAACGAGGTGGGCCTGGCCTGCGAGCTGGGTCAATCGAGGTGGTACCGCGGGAGCCGACTCTCGTCCTCGGATCTGCAAGATCCAGGAAGAGGGCCGGCTCCCTTGTGCTTGGCAGAAGGGATGCAAGCGGCCATCAGGCCAGGTGAGACGGCCCGTCGTGAGAGAGGCGTAGATGAGCATCATCGATGAACTGCAGTCACTGAGAGATTCCGCGATACAGCGCATCGAGGCCGCGGCTGACCTTGCGGCACTCGATTCGGTACGTGTGGAGGTTCTCGGAAAGAAGGGTTCGCTCACCGGTGTGTTACGCGGGCTCGGCGGACTTCCGGCCGAGGATCGACCGGCCGTCGGCAAAGCCTCGAATGAGGTGCGCGCGGCCATAGAAGGAGTGCTCGAGGCCCGCAAAGCCATTCTCGGAGAAGCAGCGCTTGAGGCGCGTGTGGCAGCTGACGCGGTGGATGTGACGCTTCCCGGCAGGAAGAGAATGCCTGGGCGCAAGCACCTCATCAGTCAGATTGCCGATGAGATCGTCGACATCTTCACGGGACTGGGGTACTTGGTGGCCGAGGGTCCCGAGATCGAGCTCGATTACTACAACTTCACCGCGCTCAACCATCCACCTACGCATCCAGCACGCTCTGTGACTGACACCTTCTACGTCAAGGATCTCTCCGAGGGAGCGGTCGGGCAGGAGGGCCCGCTCACCGATGTGTTGCTGCGCACGCACACAAGCCCTGTGCAGGTGCGCGTGATGGAGCGGCAGAAGCCGCCGGTCTACGTCATCTGCCCCGGACGAGTGTACCGGCGCGATATCGCCGATCCTAGCCACCTGCCGCAGTTTCACCAGATCGAAGGGCTTGCGGTGGACGAGAGCATCACGTTCGGCGACCTCAAGGGGACACTCGATTACGTCTGCAAAGAGCTATTCGGGAAGGATCGCAAGACACGATTTCGCCCGCATTTCTTCCCGTTCACTGAACCCAGCGCGGAGGTGGATGTCTCCTGCGGCATCTGCGCGGGATCCGGATGCCGTTTCTGCAAGCACACCGGATGGCAGGAGATTCTTGGCTGCGGCATGGTCGATCCAAACGTCTTGAGCTATGTGGACATCGATCCGGAGACGCACACGGGATTCGCGTTCGGCATGGGAGTGGAGCGCATAGCCGCTCTCCGTTACGACATTCCTGACCTGCGCATGCTCGTCGAAGGAGATATGCGTTTCCTGAGGCAGTTCTAGACACAAGGCAATCATTCCGACCATCTGATACGAAAGGACACATGCCGAGATGCGGGTCTCGATGAAGTGGCTGAAAGAGCTTGTTGACGTCGACCTTACCGTCGACGAGCTGGTTGACCGGCTCGACATGACAGGTACCGCAGTGGAGTCTGTGCATGCAGTGGGGGAGGACTTCTCAGGTGTCGTCGTGGGGTCGGTGCTCGTAAAAGAGAAACATCCGGATGCCGACAAGCTCTCGTATTGCTTGGTCGACGTCGGCGGTGACGAGCCGCTGCGCATCGTTTGCGGAGCGACGAACTTCGAAGAGGGCGATCGCGTGCCGGTCGCGTGTGTGGGCGCCACGCTTCCTGGCGGCATGACCATCAAGAAGACGAAGCTGCGCGGTGCGGTGAGCGAGGGCATGATGTGTTCGGCGGTTGAGCTTGGTCTTGGCGCGGATGCATCCGGTCTGCTCATCCTGGAACCAGACGCGCCGGTGGGAATGGCTTTTGCCGAGTATCTTGGCGAAACGGACACCGTCATTGAACTCGAGGTCACGCCAAATCGCCCCGACTGCCTCTCGATGGTCGGTGTGGCACGAGAGGTGGGCGCCATCACGGGAAAGACGGCGACTGTGCCTGCCTCCACACCGCCTGAGTCAGGCGTGCCGGTGGTTGATTCAGTGAGTGTCGAGATCGCTGACCCGAACCTGTGCCCACGCTACACAGCCCGCCTCGTTCGCGATGTGCGAATCGGGCCATCACCTAAGTGGCTCGCCGAGCGTGTGGCGGCAGCGGGCGCCCGCTCGGTGAACAACGTCGTCGACATCACGAACTTGATCATGTTCGAGCTCGGCCAGCCGCTGCATGCGTTCGACGCAGCCAAGCTCGCATGTCGTGACGGCAAGGCGGCCATCACGGTTCGCAGGGCAAAAGACGGTGAGCGGCTGAAGACGCTTGATGGCCAGAATAGGGTGCTTGATAGTGAGATGCTTGTCATCGCCGATGACAACGGCGCGATTGCGCTCGCGGGGGTCATGGGCGGCGAAGAGACAGAGGTCTGTGATGAGACCGTTGACATCGTGCTGGAATCGGCTGGGTTCGACCCTGGTTCGGTGAGCCGCACGAGCCGCGCGCTGGGATTGATCTCAGAGGCATCCACGCGCTTCGAGCGCGGGCTTGATCCGGAAGGCTGCATACGCGCCGCCGACCGCGCGGCCGCGCTCATGGCCGAGCTTGCGGGTGGCACTGTCGCGCCAGGTGTCATCGACGTGTATCCGGTGCCCTCTCGCCCTCGCGACCTCGAGCTGAGAGGGGCGAGACTCAATAGAGTCCTGGGGGCCGAGATCGATCTGCGGGAAAGCGCCCGCATCCTTAAGGCGCTCGGCCTCGGCGTGCAAGAAGCCCGCCCGGGTGTGTTACGCGTAACCGTCCCAACCTTTCGCCCCGACCTCACGCGGGAGATCGACCTCATAGAGGAGGTCGTGCGCGTGTGGGGCATGGAGCGAATCGTGTCCACACTGCCTGGCGGACGGGGTCGTGTGGGTCGGCTGACCGAACGGCAGCGGTGGCTGCGGCGCATTGACGCCACAATGCGATCGGCGGGGCTCAATGAGACCATGACCTACTCGTTCATCGATCCTGCTGATCTGGCGCACGCGCGTATGAGCATGGCCGAGGGAGAGGTGCTGGTCGAGCTCACCAACCCCATGTCCGAGGAGCAGGCGGTCATGCGCACCTCGTTGCTTCCGGGTCTCCTTCGCTCCGTGTCGTACAACCAGCGTCGCGGTGTCCCCGATATCCACCTCTATGAGGTCGGTGCAGTGTTCTCCACGAGCCAGGGTCGCAAGTTGCCTCGCGAGCATGTCTCGCTCGGAGGCGTGATGGCAGGCATGTGGTCACGGCCGAGCTGGACGGGTGAGTCGATGACACTCGACTTCTTTGACGGCAAGGGCGTGCTCGAAGCGCTTGCCGAGGATCTCTCCGTACGCAAATTCACCGTGCGCACGGTCGATCTTCCCTGGCTGCAGCCCGGTCGCAGCGCCGAGATCCTCTTCGATGGCAAGGTCGCCGGGTGGCTAGGCGAGGTGCACCCGGCCGTGGCATCGTCGTTTGAGGCCGACGTTCCGGTCGTCGCATTCGAACTCGCAATCGACGTGCTGCTCAAGACGGCTCGCCAACTGCGTACCTATGTTGATGTGCCGCGTTATCCCGCAGTGACCTTTGACCTCGCGCTCATCGTAGATGAGTCTGTGAGCGCGGGGCGGGTGGCACAATCGATCACCAAGGCTGGTGGCGCGCTGTTGCATTCGGTGCGGCTGTTTGACGTGTACCGTGGTGCAGGCGTGCCTGAAGGTTCAAAATCGCTTGCGTGGGCGCTCTCGTACCGTGCTCCCGATCGTACGTTGGCTGAAGACGAGGTTCGTCCGGTGCACGAGAAGCTCATCCGGAAGGTCTCTGCAGCCGTGGGAGCTGAACTGCGATCATAGGTGGATGCACAGTCAGCTAGAATGCCAATAGAATGTATATATTGGGCGATTCATCTTGTTTCAGCGTATCGACTTTGACAGTTATACAAGATATTGATAGGCTGGTGTCATCTTCCTGTTTCGAGAGGATTGAATGATGCCAGATGTCGCAATCGTTGGTGCGCCAGGGTACGCGGGCGCCGAACTCACACGGTTGCTCGTTGCGCACCCTCACCTGCGGCCCGTCATGCTCACTTCCTCGACGGAGGCGGGCCGCACCGTGGCCGACGTCTACCCCGCGCTTGGGCCGTACACCGATGCCACCTATGTGAAACCCGATGTCGCTGCTATTGCCGAAACCTGCGAGGTCGCGTTTCTTGCTGTCCCGCATACTGCGGCACTGCAGATCGCACCTGAACTTCTCGCGCGTGGTGTAGTTGTCGTGGATGCATCAGCGGACTTCCGACTTTCCAGTGCCGAGGTGTACGAGGGGTGGTACGGTGTTGCGCACACTTCCCCTGAGCTTCTGGTGGAGGCGGTCTACGGGCTGCCAGAGCTCGATCGGTCCGCGCTGCCCGGCGCTCGGCTCGTGGCGTGTCCCGGCTGCTATCCCACCGCCACCTTGCTGGCATGTGCACCTGCTCTCGGGGCACACATCGTCTCGGCCGATCTCGTCATCGTCGATGCGAAGTCCGGCATCTCGGGAGCGGGACGTACTCCGGGGTCGGGTACGCATTACCCTTCGGTCGCAGGCTCGCTTTCCCCGTACAAGGTCACCACGCACCGCCACACGCCTGAGATCGCTCAGGAGATCTCGCGTATCACCAATCGTGAGGTCCGTCTCGTCTTCACTCCGCACCTCGTGCCGATGAGCCGAGGGCTGCTCGCGACGGTGTATCTGGAGCTGACAACGCCACTTACGACAGACGAGGCCGTGGAGGTGTATCGACAACGGTACGCTGGCGAACCGTTCATCACCGTGCATGATGCCGGTCGCATGCCCTCGACGCTCGAAGTCCGGGGATCGAATCGCGCGCATATCGGGTTAGCGGTGGACGAAGCTGCGGGAGTGCTGGTGGCAGCCTGCGCTATCGACAATCTGGTCAAGGGAACCTCTGGCCAAGCCGTGCAGTGCGCGAATCTCGTGTTGGGGCTG
>JAVEVF010000018.1:0-24305 GCA_034005175.1 Coriobacteriia bacterium
CCTGAGGGGACGAGCGCGACCGGCTCAAGTTCCGAGTGAGCACACGCTGCGCACAGATCAGGCGAGCAATGGCGTGTCAGCCCTGAGCCACGCTGCCCGCGCGCCCCACCATCCATGCGCCGAGCAGAATGCCTGCTCCCGCAAGGGCGGTGGGAAGACCCGGTCTCTCACCGAGCACCACTGCAGCCAACGCGATACCGAAGAGCGGCTGAGTGAACTGGATGGACGCGATCCGGCTGATGCCGCCTCTTGCCAGCGCCCAATACCATGCGATGTAGCCGATGACGGAGGTTGCCACCGCAAGCACCAGCAGCGAGGTCCACGCCGCCGGCCCGGCATGCGGGATACCTGTGCGTGTGTATGACCATGCCATGAGAGGGATGAGGAAGGCTGCAGAAAACGCCACTCCCCAAAGCGTGGTAGGCACAGCTGCGTAACCACGCTGCGAGAGTCGGGCTCCGGTGACATATCCCATCGCGCATACTGCCGCAGATGCCAGCACGACGAGGTCACCTGACAGGCTTGAGCCAGCAGGGGCATCTGCAGTGCGCCAAGCGATGACGACTGCCTCGCTCGCCAACGCCACGCTGCACCCGACAATCCACATGCGCGAGACGCGGCGGCGCTCGACAAGCGTGCCGAACAAGCTCGTGAACACGGGTAGCGTGGCGAGGATGAGCGCGCCATGCAGTGCGGAGGTGGCATGCTGGCCGACCGTATACATGAGGGGAAACGCGACAAACGCCGCGAAGCCCGAGAAGGCCAGCAGCTGTCTCCCGCGCGCGTCTGCCGGCAGCGGCTGGCGCGTCAGTAGGGCCAGGGGCGCGGCAAGACAACCGGCTAGAACTGTGCGCAGGACGCCCACGAGCAAGGGGTCGATCTCCTGAGCGGCGACCTTCGAGAACAGCGGGGTCCCGCCCCACACGACCATTACCCCAAGCGCGATGGCCACGGGCAATGCCGAGTGGTCACTGAGCCTCCGCTCTTGCGTGGTGTGTGTGTCGTCCTGCATGTCCGCACTCTCGCCGAAGAAAGACCGCACATCAAGACCGCAGTGATAGCGCGTGCTGTCTCCGGGAGGCGTCATGCCCGCGCCGAGAGTGCCCTTTCGCTAGGCGCCGAGCTGGTGAAGCGCGAAGGCGACGGCGAATCCCAGGACAGCCGTCAGCCCCGCACCTAGCCCGCCACGTTGCCGAGCCTCAGGGATGAGATCATCGGTGAGCATGGTGAGGAGCGCCCCCGCGGCGAAAGCCTCCGCAACGGCACCTGCAGCTGCACCGCGGGCTGCCACAGCAGCACCCAGCCCCGCCGTGATGGCCGAGATACACACGACGACGCCCCACATCACGAGGATGCGCTTCGTGGTGTAGTCGGGGTCATCCCTCAACTCGGCGGCTGAAGCCATCCCCTCGGGGAGGTTTGAGATGATCACCGCCACGAGAAAGGGCAGGCTGAGCCCGCGGCCTGCGGCCATCGAGATCCCGAGTATGAGGGACTCAGGAATCCCATCGAGCGTAGCACCCATGAGCAAGGCAAGGCCTCGGCTGCTCTCATCACCGGACCTGCTGCGGCGCTCCAGGAGCTCACTTCCTATGAAGTACACCATCGCGCCGAGCGCCAAAGCTGCAGCCAGGTATGCGGGGGCACCATGATCGACGGCGTCAAGCACGAGCTCAAACGCGATGGCACTGATGAGCGCACCAGCGCCGAAGGCGGCGATGAGCCCCACCACCCTATCCGACAGCCGCCAGTTGAGGGCCAGCCAGGCTCCGAGCACCAACGGAAGTGCCGAGGCAGCGCCGACCAGCACGACTGGGAGCGCCATGGCGGCGGCGGTGCGGATCGTGACGGGTATCACAAGCGCCCCGCTCAGACTTCGTAGTCCACCACGAGGCGGCTCGTGCGCACCTCGCCCACGAACCCGACAACAGCCTGGTGCGCGGGGTGGACCTGGTAGACGTCAAGCGCTGCCATGTCTTCGAACTCGCTGTACAGCGCGATGTCTGCCGACGCATCGGTGCGAGAGATGTCGATGCCCACCTCCAGATGGAGCAAGCCGGGTATCTCGCCCCTAAGTGACTCGAGGCGCTCCTTCACCAGCACGGCGTTGTCCGCCGCCGAGCGGCCTTGCGCGTGCTCCTCAAGCTTCCAGAAAACGATGTGCTTGACCACTCGCTCCCCCTTTAGGTTCGGCTTGCGTGATCAGCCGGCAAGCAAGCCCTCAGCACCTTCAAAGAAGTGTACCCAAGAACCCACCGCACGCTGCCGGCACAAGAGCAGAAAGGCCACACCGCTCTTCCGACCGACGCGCTACTCTATTGCCCAGAACCGCCACGAGGAGATGTTGACGATGCACACCATCACAGTGCTTCACATTGCTCAGTGCGCGGGCGGCATGGCAGCGCTTGAGATAGCTTCCGCCCTCGCGCACACAAGATCCGACCTCACCGTTGAGGGTGTCGTCATCACCTCTGCCAAACAGGGTGCTGCCCTGGGCTTTCGCGGGTCGCCTACCGTGCTGATCGACGGGAAAGACATCGAGGCAGACCCACGGGTGCCGCTCGGATCGATGGGTTGACGGCGCTACCGGATCCCTGGTGCAGGGATATCGGACCATCCTGGCGAGACCATGATGCTTGAGCGGCTCACCTGACCGTTCCGACTTCGGCTACCATGAACGCTCCTACGACGCACCGATTGGAGCCAGATGATGCGCAGGCCGATGCGACGCAAGCGGCAGCTGCTTTCAGCCGAGGAGACCGTGGCGATCCTCGATGCTGCTACAGCTGGAGTGCTTGCCGTCGCCGATAAGGACGATTACCCGTACGCGGTACCGTTGAGCTTCGCCTATGAGGGCGGAAGCATCTTCTTCCACTCGGCGAACGCTGGATACAAACTCGACGCCATCGACCACTCGGACAAGGCGTCGTTTTGCGTGATAGCCGATGACGACGTGGTCCAGGAGACATTCACGACCCACTTCCGCAGTGCGATCGTCTTCGGGCGCATCAGCGTGGTCACCGACGACGAGCGCAAACGCCACGCACTCTGGCTGCTAGCGGAGAAGTACTCGCCCGACTGCCTTGACGCTGCCGACGCCGAGATCGACGGCAGCTGGGACCGCACGTGTGTACTCGAGTTGAAGATCGAGGAGATGACCGGCAAGGCTGCGCTTGAGATCATCAAGGAGCGCGGCCGAAAGACCCAACCAGCCGAGTAGATCCCCCGACATCATCCGTCAAAGAGCGACCACAGCTTCTTGCTGCGCAGCCTCTGGTCGTCGAGCACCAGTTCGCGTATCTGATCGGGGAGCTGCGCACGCTGCCATTCTCGCTCGACGCTGACCGCCTCATCGCGCCTGCCGGCGTCGGAGGCCGCTCGCACCGCTTTGAGCGCATAAGCCGAGGCGCCGAGCTCGTGGTCTGCCGCGTGTGCGGTCGCAACTGCATGCCCCGCTGCTCGTGCCGCGTCGCGCGCGGCACCGGCGGCCTGTCTGGCAGCAGCGTGCGAGGCGCAGGCGGCCTGCCGCGCCTCTCCCACCGTGATTTCGCCGCGCGCCCAGGCACGTGCCTGCTCGACGGCGCGACGCGGCCGATCGTCGGTGGGATGGTCATCCTCGAACAAGCACAGCACGTGCTCGGCGCAGTCTGCAGCCCATGCGGCGAGCAATCGATGCTGCGCATCCTCTAGGGTGCCGCCACGGCGGATAGTCACGAACCGGATGTCGCGGCGTCCGCTGTAGGTGACGTTCTTCGCCATGACCTCCCCCGTTCTGCCCAGCAGTCGCACATGGGCGGCGACCACGCGTCTCGAGATCATTCTAGCGCCCGGCGCCATCTGCTCGATGCGTTGGCCCCACATCACCCGAACCAGACTCGCCGCTCAAGTCAGAGTACTTAGAGCTGCGTCTGGCGAATCTCACGAACGCAATCGTGTCATAACAGCCATGACAGATGATCGCGGTCCAGAGGTTGTAGCCGCTCACCACATACAGCATGCCGAAGAGCACCGAGAGCTGCGCGACGATGAGACCACCGCGCGCGCCCTGGTAGAGATGGACGATACCGGCGACCAAAGCGGCGAGAAGCACGGCGACGATCGCGGCGCTGAACGATCCGATCCATGGCGCGAGCCGAGTCTGCATGTGGCGCACGACGATCCCGCGAAGCGCGATCTCTTCAATGAAGCCGCCGAGCAACCACGAGACCGCGATGCCCACGGCAAGGCTTCCCCATCCTCTCTGAATCACCCGGAATGCCTCGAGGCGAGGCGGCTCGCTCACGAGCGCTGAGGCCAGTCGGTCAGCCAGAGGGCTCAAGACGAGCATCATCGCAAGCCAGGTGAGCGAGAGCGCGATGGTCGCGGGCCAAGAGGAGGGGGATTGTAGGCCGAGCCATTCGAGCCACATAAGACGCCCGCCGAGTTCTACTCGATGCGCCTGCTAGGCCGTTTCGTCACGGGAACGGCCAATGACGAACCCCCCAAGACAGCCTATGGACAGAGGCATGCCTCCCGCTACCAGAGGCCCCCAGATTCCGGACAAGACGAGCCCGCCCAAAATCGCACCGACCAACGCGAACGGGCTCGCGATGAGATAGCCCCACATCACCGATCGTCGTTGACGATCAGTCGAAGCCCGGATCATAAGGCTTGCAGCGACGATGCCGGCAAGCAAGCCCATGGGCACGAATACAAGTGCCTCGGCCGCCCCATTCGGGGGCAAGTGGCGGAAGCGGAGCCAGAACACGGCGAGTTCGACCAGCGGCCATCCCAGTGTCGATGAGACGATAACCACCAACGGCATCATGATACCCCCTCCCAACGGGGGCCAAATCGGCCCATCATCGAGGCGCAAAGACCACGCGCCACTCCATTCGCAGTCTACCACCGCCTCGTGCAAGCCAGTGCCGACAACAGGCATCACCCTCGACAGCTAAGACACCCTGCGGAGATTCGAGCCACCACGCTTCTGGAAAGGGGGAGACAACGGTCATGGACAGGAGGTGTTCTGACGAGCCGAGTTGCTTCGGATCGAGGCCGATACGTACTCGGCCAGGCCAGGCTTCCGCCTGTCGTGATATGCGCGGAATCGAGCGTCCGATACGTATCCCTCCGCAAGAAGAGCATGCATCTCGTGACTGCACGTGTAGAACCAGCGGTCCAGGTGCAACCGATGCTCCTCCGCTATTTCCAGAGCGTCTTCATCGGTGGGCTCTCGACCTGCAACCATCAACTCGATCCATCGGTTCAGAATCGCTTCCGATTCAGCTCCGAGCCGGTCCCAATCCTCTTGCGAGTACGCCTTCGTCCTGCGCGCCGATTCCTTGTAAGCGTCGGTGTGGCCCCACCTCTCACGAGCCTCTTCCTCGTAAAGGGCGTGGTCATACTCCTCAAGCCCACCAGACACCTCCCGAGCGTCCATCTGTCTGCCTCCTCCCGAGGATTTCCGAGTGTTACCGATAGCATGGATGAGCGCCTGCGTCCCGTCGACCCGCTGCGTCAAGCACGAAGCGCTTGCCCGCGCCTCATCGCCGAGCGCGGCCTTTCAGACGCCACAACCCTGCGAGGGGATTCCAACCGGGAACGCGCTGCATGTACTCACGGTAGACCTCGCCGAACTTGGCGCTGTCCCGACGATCTGCTCGGATGAAATCCACCATGAACGCCGCGATTGCGACCACGCCGAGGAGCCCCAGGCCAAGCCGTTGCCCCAGCAGGGCGATTCCTGTTGTCAGCATGGGCATGGCAAGGAACTGCGGATGGCGAACGATCGCATAAAGGCCAGTGTCTACCACCACAGTCGTGTTGGCGAAGATGTCGCCCTTTGCCACACCGCCACGCCGCTTGAGCTGCACAACGGGCACTATCAGGAACACCACCGACACAAGACACAGCAGGGCGCCGAGGATGAGCAGCGGGCAGATTCGGCCCACTCCGCCTATGAAGAGCAGTATCAGCTGACCTGCGACCAGTAGGCCTCCGACACCGAGGCCTGGGTAGTCACGCGGACGTATGGGTTCCAATGTCAGCCACCTAGAAGACGACGTTGATGACGGTGCGCGCCGTGGGGTGTGTGGGCGGCGCTGACACACAGCATCGACAACAGCTGCTCGTTAGCCTCCAGTCACGTATGGTGGGGTTTCTTCTCGCGCCACCACGGTGTCGTACAGGCCGTAGTGTGTGAGCCCAGGATGGCTCTCGATGCCCGTGTATCGTAGCGAGGCATCCTCGTACCGGCGGAATGCGAACACCGCTTGATTCATCCGCTCGGTGTTGAACACCCGCAGCCTCACGAGCAGATGGAAGTCCTTCACCGTAAGACCGGTGACCGCGAGGAACAGGTCCGGCTCGAGCTTGGTGATGACATCCTGAAGGGTGTTCTCACGGAAGTCCGTCAGGTACATGAACGCGGGAATCCGCGTGGCGAACTTGATCAGTCTCTCCTGGACACGCTTGCGCTCAGACTTGAATTCCTTCTCCTCAGCGGTGAGCTCGCGCTTCTCCTTCGCCGTAAGGCCGCTCTCCTTCGCCTTGTTCTTGAGTTCTCTGATCTTCTCGCTCTTGTTGATGATGGTTTCAATGACGTTGTCGCCGAGCGCGCGCCAACCTTCAATGCGCTCCACAGCAGCCAGCGCTTCGGGATCGTCCAGGATGCGGCGCAGGGTTTCGTTGTCGACATTCACCAGCAACGCGGAGTCCCACTTCCGAGCCAGCAGTGTTCCCGACGTACCGGCCATGGCGATGTCGAGGATGCTGCCCGCATCGATCTGCATCATGTTGGCGCCGTCGTAGGCGAGCACAGGCAGGAACGAGATCAGGTCCTTGACCGCGTTGTCCGGGTTCGACTCGCTGGGTGAGAGCCCTAGTCCGTACTCCGAGAGCTGCCGAAGCGCGCGAGTGGGCGCGAAGTCGAACACGAAGCAGACCGGCTTGAGGACCTCCTCCTCGTTGGGGTCATCGCCATTGGGATTGCGAATCGACCACGGCGACTGCACTCGGAAGGCAGCCTGGAAGTAGGTCTCCGGCGAGGTGAGGTTGCGCAGCATCAGGATTGAAGACCATTGGGGGATCGTAACGCCCGTTGTGAGCTTGCCGCATGACAACGTGATCGTCTTGGTGTCGAATCCGCCACCAATCGCAGAACGAACGGGCGGCAGTGCATCAAGACCGATGCCTGCCGATGCACCCGCCGCAACAACAACCGTGTAGTCGCGCCAGAAGATGTTGTGCCTCTCCGCGAACAAGTTCGCCATCGCGTGACACGCGGCGACGTTCGGCAGGTACCAGAACGAGTGTTGCAGGTATGGCAGCAGCCGATCGTCCGAGTATGGCCACGGCGGCCGCGTGCCGGACTTGAGATTCTCAATCCGGTGCGGCGCGTACGAACCACGGATGATATCAAGCCACTTCTGCACATCGCTCTTGTGCAGGAACTGCGCATCCTTGCCCACTCCCGACGCAGTGAAGAAGGCGTTCAGATCGAACTCGTCGAACTCCCCCGCACTGGCTATCGCCAGCAGCTCATCGGGCATCTGGTACGTGAGCAGCCGCATCTGCGGTAGCGCACCATAGGGGCCCCACGCGCCCGGATTCGCCGCTGCGAACTCCTCCTTGGCGCGCTGCTCGTCCGTGTACGTCCAGTTGAAGATCTGCTCCTCGATGAACTCACCAGTGGCCAGCGCCTTGAAGGGCGTGCCCGATAAGTAGAGATACGCCTTGGTTGTGATGGGGAGGAATTCGGTCTCCTCCTCCGACAGCACGCTCAGGTCTTCGTTCATCCCCTTAAGACCTGAAGTGTACTCAAGCTCAGTCGCCTTCCTGACGACCGCGTCGTCCTCGCCCTCGAAGAGCTCCTTTGCGGTCTCCCGCCATGCGCCAAAGTGGTACTCATCAAAGACCACGAGATCCCACTCAACCTTGTGGAGCCATTCGTTCTTCGCCTTGATGTTGCCCGCCTCGTCACGACCAAGAAGGTCCTGGAAAGAGCCGAAGTATACGAGGGGTGTCTTGCGACTGATCTCGCTGGGATCCAAATCTGACTGACGCGACATGTACCGCCACTCGTCGAAGTCGATATGAGTCTCAAGGTCCGTCTGCCATGCATCCTCGACCGCCGGCTTGAATGTCACCACCAACACCCGCCTGGCGCCGAGCTTCTTGGCCAGCTGATACGCGGTGAAGGTCTTGCCAAAGCGCATCTTCGCGTTCCACAAGAAGCGCGGGACAGCGTGCATGTCCTCGGCCCAGATCGAGTGGAAGTAGGCGTGCGTCTTCTCAACGGCTGCAGCTTGCTCGCGCCGCATCGTAAAGGTCTGGTGATGAGTGCCCGTGAACTGCTGACCGCTGCGCAGCTCAGCCACCACGGTCTGCACATCGGCAACCGTGCAGCGCATCCACTCCAGGTCGACATTCTCGAAGCCCTTCCGGACAAGCGCTGCACGCACCTCGTGATCGGTGAAAACAGTCCCGTCGTCGCGTTCAGCGGACTCGTCGAGTTCGATTCTGAAGTTCTTGATTGCCGCCGTCTTGACTTGCTCGGCAACGCGCTGTTTCACGTTACGAGTGGTCTGACCGACCTTAAGGAGACCGGCATGAGCCTCATCGTGGATGGCATACGCGTAGATTCGCGGACGGGCGTGCGGCTTGGGCGCAAGAATGTCCTCGATCGTCCTGGTCATTCTTCGAGACTCCGCTGGAAGTCCATGGGACGAACGAGCTTCTCGATGAAGGCAATCTCGTCTTCAGAGATGCCGTACTTCGCATAGAGATCCTCATCAGTCCACACCCGGTTCCATTCTTGAGTCGGGACGAAGGTGTAGACCTTGCGAGTCGTGTGCTGGGATGGCTTATGCAGGAGAATGAGCAGTCGAGTGAGTTGGCAAGTGAGATAGGACAAGGCGCTTTCGGCCTCCGCCCGAGTATCGAACGGCCCAATGCAAAGGTAGGTCTCCGAAGACACGGTACCAGGCTCCCCGACGAACGGAGTGCTCAGCACCCTGTGCGGATAGGTGTCCCTGTTGCCGGTCCCGGGGGCAGCGGCGCCGACGTAGACCTTCCACTTGTCAATGAAGTGAACACCCGCAGTGATCGAGGATCGGTCGGCATACCCGATTCCACCGTTCTGATGAACGGGAAGGTCGTCGGGTGACTTGGTCGCCTTGCCCTGAAAGAACGTGCGGAGTCCGAAGGGCTTGCTCGAGCTGACGAGTTGGTCAAAGCGCTTGTCATCGGGCAGCAACAGGGAATCTGATTGTCCGCTCTCGACGGCAACGACCTTCTTCAAGATGGAAAGGCCCTCGTTGAAGCGGATGAACACGTTAGCGCCCCGCTCGAGCAGCACACGAGTGCTCGTGGAGACCGGCCAGTCTTTGAAGTGCGTCGAAACCGTGCAGGGCCCGGGGTTGTCCCGGTCCCACAGGAAGTAACAGACGCCGCCCTTAAGCCCCACTCCCGGGAAGACGTCCGACGCGCTCAAGTAATCATCTATCGAACGCAACCGGTCATCTGAGAGCATTGATTCTCTGAACTCGTCCAGTCCCTTGCCGCCCGCGAACCACCGGGCGGGAATGACCATCGAAAGATAGCGCGGCTCAAGCGCCTTCGCTTGGTCGACGAACAGCTGGTAGATCGGCGCGGCACTGGTGCCGTAACCACCGTCATCCAGCTGATACGGCGGGTTTCCGATGATCACATCGAACTGCATGTCTCCTCCAAAGAGCTCGGCCACTCGGGCCTTCACATCATCGGCATGGATGAGCGCGTAAGCATGGGTCTCGAGGTCATCGCCTCGCGCCAGAGTCTTCTCGCTGGCGCCGCAGTACCGACATCGGTCGCCCACCCAGGTGTGCTCGGTACGCTCGAACCAGATGTTGCCGTGGTCACTCGAGAACGACGTGACGACGGAGTGCTCCCCCTGGGCGTGCTTCGAGCAGTACACACTCCGGCGCGCAAGCAGGCTGGTGAGCTGCGTGATCCCAATTCCAAACACCTGCTTGGTCAGGATGTGGTCGACACGCTCTTGCACATCGGGAATCTGGTCGGCCAGGCCCCTATTGAGGCGGCTGGTAATCTCGCGGAGGAAGACCCCCGATTTCGAGACCGGGTCGAGGAACCTGACCGACGGGTCCGACCAGATATCTGCTCCGTTGTTGTCTGCCGCCCATGCATCAGCGACCGCATCCAACATCTTGTTGGCGAGCTCGGGCGGCGTGAAGACCTCATCGTTCGAGAGGTTCGCTATGCACGTAAGCACATCGGGATTGCGACCGCGGAGTGAGAGGCTCGCCTGTCCGTTCATTCTGCCCTCCCGAATGCATCGTCGGTGCCCACCTCGGCCAGCTCACGCACCGTCATCGGCAGGTAGGTCTTGATCGGCGTGAAGATCTCATGCTTCTCAAGCTGGGAGAAGAGGGACCCCTCGGCATGGAGCGCGGCTACCTGGGTGAGAGTGTCTAGCCGGAAGTCGCGGCGCTGGAACCTACCTTTGCCCAGGTAGCCCCATTCCGCGAAGGTGATCGCCTGATCATCGCTAGTGCGCATCGTGAGCGCGTCGCCGTGGACCAGGTTCAGCGAGAGTACGAAGGAGGCCGCTCGGTGAAGGTCGTCCGACTCCTCGAGCTTCAGATAGTCGGCTAGGACCTCGAGCATGTTTGCGCGACACTCGGCAATGTTGTCCTCGAGAAGCTCGATGCCGTAGCAGCACATCAGTGCGAGTAGGGCGAAGTGGCGCTTCTGAAATTCGGACTTCCCGAACTTGAACTCGACGGCCACGAGCTTGCGCTGGAGGATTGGGACGAGGAAGTTTCCGCTCCCGCACGCTGGCTCCAGGAAGCGCGAGTCGATCCGCTCCGTCTCGCCTTGGACGAGATCAAGCATCGCATCAACCATCCATACGGGCGTGAAGACCTCCCCATGGTCAGCAACGCGTTGTCTGGACTTGACGTAGTTCACGGTCGAACCCATTTCAAACGATACCTCTCGAACACGACGGGCCGACTTCTCAGCGCACAGTCTGCACACCACCAGGATATCCCGACGCGCCAAACGTGTGGTACGACAGCTTGAGGCACCTGGTGGTCGGCTATCAAAGACGACCAGAAGCATAGCGGTTCCCCTGCTGGCGGGGAGTGCGCACGTCAGCCAGCGGCGCGGGCTCTGAGGTTGTAAGCGGTCTCGATCGCGACGGCCACCGTCCCCAGCCCGAACATGCCGAAGACAATGAGCATCGGGCCGAAGGGATAGGACACAAGCGCGCCGATCACGCATCCGGTAAGCGGCCACAGGTAAGCGCGCAGCAACCCCGAGGGAGGCCGGCTTGAGAGTCGGTCGACGATAAGAGTCCCTGCAAGAAAGCCCAGCGCTGTGGCAAAAGGTGCAGGCATGAAGTAAGCGATCGGTGCAGGCCCTGGCCGAGGCGTGATGAGCAGCACGAGCGAAAGCCATGCGCCATACGCGACCCCGGCACCAAGAACTGCTGCGCTGATGCGTATGAGGGCTCGCATCCGACTCTCCGCTTGCGTCCGGCCGATATCGTGACGCACCACCTGCACGCCAACAGCTTACTGCGTCAGCGCCAACAGCGGTACGCCCGAGGTGGGTGTGCTTGTCAGTGAGCAGCGCCATCACGATGCTTGCTGCTCAAGACGATTCGCGACTCACCTCTTGATGACCGACTGCCACGCCACTCCGGGACTCTCGGCAAACCGCATCGAAGTTATCTGTCATTCATATTACCTTGACAGTCATAGTATTATGCATCATGTTGTTATCAAAAGGAGGTGCAGGGCATGGGCGACACACCGATAAGCAGCGACCTCATCAGAGGTCACATCGACACCATCGTGCTTGGCCTCTTGAGCACCGAGGACCGTTACGGCTATGACATCTGCAAGCAGGTGGCACTTCTGTCAGACAACGAGTACGAGCTCAAAGAGCCGACCTTGTACTCGGCCGCACGGCGCTTGGAGGGACAGGGACTCATTCGTTCTTACTGGGGTGGGGAATCCCAAGGCGGTCGTCGCAAGTACTACGCGATCACGCCTGACGGCACGCAGACCTACCAGCAGAACCTTGCAGACTGGAAGCGTGCGCGTCGCCTAATCGATCGCCTTGTCTCCGGTGAAGCCGAGAAGGAGTAATCATGGAAGCCATCAGGTACTACGTGCAGGGCGCGTTCCAGGGCGTGAAGATGACGCCCGAGGTGCTCGAGCAGCAAGAAGAGCTCATCGCCGACTTGACGGCGAAAGTGGATGACCTCGTCGCACAAGGCAAGTCCAAAGATGAGGCCCTCGGAGTGGCAATCGCGTCTTTGGGCGACCTATCCACGTTAGTCTCTGAGTTCGAGTCTGCTGATGAGACGCCCGAGGCGGTTCCTACGGCCACCGTCTATGCAACGCGCCTGGATCTCCACGTCATCTTGATCAGCATCGGCATTGGTGCCGCGGTGATGATCGCCAGCACTATCTTGGGAGCATGGGCCAGGCTGATCCATCCGGGTGCCGGGTTTTCACTGCTGGCGGTGCTTGCTGTGGGCATCTGGTGGGTCAGCGAGGCGTACTCGGCATACCGGGAATCGCCCGACGCTGTCGAAACTCGTGATCTTGTCTACAAGGCGCGCTTTCGCAAGGCGCTGCTGGTATGGATGGGTGTGGCGTTTGGGTCTGCCCTGATCAACGTTGTGGCACAGACCGATTTCTGGTGCTGGCCCATCTGGGTCGCCGGCGGCACGTGGGCGCTCACGGTCAAGGTTGAAGAGCGTCTTTCCCGACGTGCAGAGTTCCAAGCACCGAGTTCGCCAGCATCAGAAGACTAGGGAGGAGAGCCTGGGGGCGGCGCGTCTCGGAGCTTTCCGAATACCGGCAATCCTACGCTCTGTGACTTCGATATGCAGTGCAAAGAGCACGGCACAACCTACGACTGGTACTGTTTCGTCGGCGAGTGGCGACATTCCGGTGTTGTGCGGCAGCACTATCGTACCCACGATCTGCACCCGCACGACCGCGCTGCCATACAATCGGGGGACTTATGTCCCCCATAGGTTTGTAGTGGGCTCCCTGTATGAATCCGAGGCCCCGCTTGAGGAACTCCGCAGCGAGCGCCAGTAGACGACTCCAAGAGGCTGATCGATCGGGGAATAGTGACGGTGGTCATGGCTAGCTCGGTATCGATAGCAGTAGCGTGCAATGCACGGCCCATCGGTGTTGCCTGAGCATGTCAACCCTGGGCTCGGACTGACGCCAAGAGCGCCAGCCCGACAACGCGGAGCTGCGCATGCGTGAGTCAGCTGAGAGCCAAGGTTAGCAGGCACATTGTTCGATCATCATCTGATGTGCAGCACGGAGTCTCCATCCGTTGAACGGCGAATCTCCCAAGTCACATCAGTCAGCCGTTCAATGAAGCGGGGATCATGCGATACCAACAAGAGCGCGCCTGAATATGCAGCTAAGGCTTCCTCCAGCGCCTCTGTCGCGAGCAGATCCATATGATTAGTTGGCTCATCCAACACAAGGAGGTGTGGTCCAGAGCGCACCCCTCGGGCGATCATCAGCTTCCTTAGTTCGCCCGGACTTGGCGTCTCGCCATCCAGGAGCCGGTCTGGCGCGGAACCCAGTCTCGCTACGATAGACAGGGCCAGTCCCCGCGATGCCGAGTCCAACAGCTTCAGCTCTCTGATCTCATCGGCCGCCTGAACTTGAGAGAGTTCTTGAGGCACCAGAAGCACTCTGTCGCACTCAAGCCGAAGACAAGATATGAGTGAGTTCAGTAGGGTCGTCTTGCCGACTCCATTCGGCCCGACCACAGCAATCCGGTCTTTGGGTCCGATCGTGAGGTATGGCACTTCCAGCACGCGCGTGCCGCCCAAAGGCAGCCGAGCAGGACCCAGCTCCGCAAGAATCGCTCGGGCTGAGTGCTCACCATCAATCCAGATGTCTGCTCGGGTCTCTCTATCTACTCGCGTCTCGGCCAACCGTTCCTGTGCGCGTGCCAATCGCCCCTTCATCTGGGACGACAAACGTCCTGCGTGACCGTCCTTGCCGGTGAGAATCGCGAAGCCGATCTTAGCCTTGGCATCGTGGTCCTTTGGGTCGATCCGCCGCCTTGATCGCTTGGATTGGTCACGGTCTGCCTCAGTGCGTCGCCGAGTAGCCTCCTGCGTCAAGCGCGACAGTTCCTGCTTGGCGTTCCTGCGGTATCTGTGCGCAGCGAGACGTTCCTGGTCAATCCGCTCGTGTACCTCAGTGTAGTTGCCGGATCGCAGCGCTGCTCCGCCGTGCTCCAGCACCACACATTGTCCCACCAGGGCATCGAGTAAGCTGCGGTCATGACTTACCAGGAGTCCGATACCCTCATAATCCTCGAGCGCTTGGGTCACCCAGGAACGTGCTTCGATATCGAGGTGGTTCGTGGGCTCGTCAATCGCGAGTACGTACGGTCGATGCCATAGCGCAACCGCCAACTGCAGACGCTTCCTCTCTCCATGCGATAGGGAGTCAAAGCGCCATGGCCAGTCGTCATCGATTTGAAGGATCGAACGCAGTCGAGAGGCGTCTGCACCCCAGTCTTGAGAGAAGTCGCTCAGCAGTGCGGGAGGCTTTTCTGTGGCCTGAGCGCAGTAGAGTGCATGGCCGGGCAGTTGTATGGCACCGCTCACGGGGGTGAGCTCTCCCGCGGCAAGCCGCATAAGTGTGGTCTTGCCCTGGCCGTTGGCGCCTATGACACCTGTCCATCCGTTGGGCAGACTGAACGAGAGGTCATCAAGAATGGGTGTGACGGCATTCCGATAAGCAAAGGAAACGCCCGAGAATGTGAGAAACAAGGCAGCCTCCGAGAAGGTTAGAGTAAGCAGAGACGTATGAGTTCGCCTACTGCCTCATGCCTTGTCTCCTCGAAGTCAGATGGACGACGCGTGACGCGCACGTCGCTGTGAGCGCCTCTATTCTAGCATCTGGAGAGTCGGGCTTCGTGTTGTCCAGTCAGTGTTGTTGCGCAGGAGCCGTGAGCGCAGCGCCTCAGACTGATGCGCTCATTGGACAGATCGCAGTCACTTCAGCGTCTTCTCATAGCACACGCAGAGGTCAGCACCTTCGTACTCGCCGAACAGCGGGATGCGCCGGTAGCCGGAAGACTCGTAGAGCGCCAGCGCTTCGGGCTATCGGATGCCGGACCCGAGCCTCAGTGCTGAGTAGCCCGAAGCGCGCCCTTGCGCCTCAAGGGCCTGAAGCATCCGACGTGCGACTCCGAGGCGCCGGGCATCCGACGACACGAACAACCGCTTGATCTCGCCGACGCCCGGCTCGAGCTCGCGAAGGGCGCCACAGCCAATCGGGGTGTCACCGCGATAGGCGACGACAGCGATGGCCAGATCCTCGGCCGGAGATAGCTCGTCCTCACCCAGCCCGGGATAACGAGCTCCGAGCTCTGCGCCGAGAGCCGACGCGAGGGCCGCGAAGTCGGGTGAATCCCACTCCACAAGACGCACGGTAAGGTCAAAGGTCGAAGCCACCCCGATACCCTCCCGATCCTGTCTGGCGTTCTTACACATGAACGGCGGTTATGTGCTCCTCTGTTGGCACCAGCATGCGCCGTCCACTTGATGCGCTTGCCAGGTCTCGTGTGCCGCTCCGGCGACCCGATACCGGAGGTGAACGCGCCCGGTAGGCTCGCTCTCTAAGGACAGCAGCGAAAGGCATGCGGGCCATTCCGCAGGACCGAGGCCAGCGCTCTGGAACAGGGCTGGGGTCTCCGATTCTCCGATGAGAGCGGGCAAGAGCACGAGACTGACCTCGTCGATCAAGTCCGCCCGCAGCACTGCCCCATTGAGCCTGCTTCCTGCGGTGCAGACGACGCAGCTGACTCCGAGCAAAGAGGCCATCTTCTCCAGTGCCGACTCCAAATCCACATGTTCCTGCCCCGAAACCAAGTACGGGATCTCACGACGCCTGGGGAATGCGAGGTAGTCGTCGGGGGTCGATCGGGCGACAAGATGAAGCGTGCGCCAACCGTCCCAGCCCGGGAACTCCTTCATCCCCGCTCTGACGCGGCCGCGCCCGTCCACCACCACGAACCAGCCGATGTGGCCGGACCTGTTGACGACGTCATCGGGCAAGTAGTCCTGATGCAACTCCATGCGGTCGAACTCCGAGGGAGGCAGCTCGGGGAGGATCTCCTCTTCTGTCACGAAAGAGCCGCTCCCCTCGAGCAGGGCCTGTGGACCGTAGAAGGAAACGAGATCACGCACGGTCGGTTCATCGGCATCCCCTCTCGCAGGCCTAACGTGTGGCGCTTCAGCTGCGCGTCATGCGGTTACAGGCTAGCTGATGACGCCTGCACGCCGCGTTGATGCGCTTGTCAGATGCTCGATGCTGATCAGCGAAGATGCAGTAATCCCTCTGTCCCTGAGTACAAGACGACCACTCCGAGGACAAGCAACACGACGGCGCCGACCGCCCGGCCGTGGTCGCCGAGCCATCGCTCGCCAGAGGCGAGCGCCTGTGTGGAGCGCTGTGGAGCGAGCACGGCGAAAGCGACGGGCGCGGTGACGGTCAGGCTCGACAAGACGATGAACATGCCCAGCAAGATCCCCGTCGTCGTCGCGCCGAGGGAAGCCCCTAGGATCGCCACGACACCCGCAGCACCGAACGCGACTGTCTTGGGGTTGAGCGATGCATACGCAACAGCCAGCAAGAAGGCGCGAGCGGCCGAGATGCCATGCAGCCGTCGCATCCAGACCGGCGACCCCTTGTCGCCAGAGACCGTGCGATAGCTGCGCCACTTTGCTGTCCCCAGCCAAAGCAAGGTGACGCCGATCGCGACCTTTGCCACGAGCACCCAAACGGATGTCACCCCCGCCAGCTCGATCGCTTCACCCACGAGCACGACGACAAGCCCGACGAGGAACAGGCCGGTCACCCACCCTGCGGCAAAGGCGAGCGCTTTGCGCCGTGAGATAGACGCCAGCAGGATGGAGGCGATGACTGCGGGTGGGTTTATCGCGATGCCAAGGGCAGCCAGAAGGGACTCGATGACGAACGATCCGGCCACCCTGCCTCCTGTCTCCTTCGATGCACCTAACGTGGCGGCGCTTCAGTCAAAGCGCCACTTGCTTGCAGGATACATCAACCTTCTGGCGGTCAGGCTGATGCCTTTGTTGGGCAGACGTCCCAGGTCGCCCCGTCACTCAGCGACAGTCCTCGCATCACGTAGCCAGGCGCACCTCATCATCGAGATCTGATGCCGAGTCCAGCTCGAGGTGATGCATGAGGCGGCCCGGCACCCACACCCACGCGAACGCTCGTCACCGGGAGAATGCAACCTGACTCTTGGTGACTCGCATGCCCCCGCCTCAGCCATGTTCTGTCCAACGTAGTCGCGCATGACCTGCGCTCATGCCTTCTCAGATCAGTCTACCTCGTGGCGTTCTGCTCGACGCGCTTGTTAGCGCGCCGACGCCACAGGGAATGACTGACACATCTGTTACACAAGGAGGCGGCAATGCCGCAGTACGGGATGATTGTGTTCTCTCAGGCACCCGCCGATCCCCTCGGCATGGACGCGGAGCATCTGGCCGCGCTCGCAGACTACCCGGAGCAGGTCAGAGCGCTGAAGGGCAAGATCCTTGGAGGCAGCTACTTCGCCAAGCAGCGCGGCTTCGCGTTTGCCCCCAGCACCCTTGCAGTGACCGTCCGTCGGGACGAAATGCAGCCCGGGACTCTCACCGATTCAGGACTAGTCGCGTCGGCCTTCTACGTGCTGGCCGCCCCAAGCATCGAGATCGCGTCACAGATCGCAGCGTTGCATCCGGCCGCAAGAGACGGAGCGGTCGAGATTCACCCTATCTTCAAACCGGCGGATCTGATTGAGAACGACTACGACGACTAGGGCGTGCGTGAGTCGACTGGAAGCGCGTGTCGGCAGCACGCGAGCGGTCACTAGCCGGGGTGTACGAGGAACCAGAGCCCAAGGAGCGCGATGGCCACGGATACGACTTGCCGGAAGCGTGCCTTGGAAAGACCGAGCAGGATGCGCTCACCATACAGCGTGCCGGCCAGTACGCCGGCTATGGCGACAGCGACGAGAGACCACAAGCCCGTCAGACTCACGGGCGACCGTGCGAAGTAAATGGGCGCACGGACCAGGTCTATCATCACCCCGATCAGCGTAGAGGTGGCCACGAACACAGACGGCTGCAGTCCGAAGGTGGACAAGGCGGCGGCACGCAGGCCGCCTTGGTTGCCGACCACGCCGCCAAAGAAGCCAGACAGCGCTCCGAGCACCCAAACGAGTGGCCCTGACGGCTTCCAGCGCCCCGACCATCCTGTCAGACCTGCTGTCGCTGTCACGACGAGCAGTACGCCGAGGGCCCGGGCGAGCATGGTCGGGGCGAGACGGGCGAAGGCCAGCGCACCCACGAGACCGCCGGCGGCGCTGAGCAACCCGAACCGCACAAGGACGTGCCGGTCGATCGAGTGGCGGAGGCGCCAACCGCGCAGCAGACCGCCGGCAAGGTGCGGCAACACGACGACCGCAATCGCGACATCCGTCCCGACGCGTGTCGCCACGACCGGGGTCAGCAGACTGCCGATACCGAAACCCACGACCGAGGCGGTCGCACCCGCGATGAACGACAGGAGCGCAATTGCGCTGATGAACCACAGAGGCATACGTCAGATGTTCTCCGTGAATGCCTAACATGTGGCGCGTGAGCAGAGACCCATGCGCGCTCTGGTCAGTATACCTCCTCGCGTTCTGCTCGATGCGCTTATCAGGCAGCAGCGGAGATCTTGAGCCCCACAATGCCTGCGATCACCATGATCAGGCTGATCACCTTGAGCGCGTTCACTGGCTCTTTGAACAGCACGATGCCAGCGATGGCCGCCCCCACGGCACCAATGCCGACCCAGATGCTGTACGCGGTCCCAAGCGGCAGAGACCGCATAGCAACGCTGAGCAGGTAGAAGCCTGCGGACATCGCGCCGAGGGTGAGTACCGATGGCCAGAAGACCGTGAACCCCTGAGTGTGTTTGAGGCCGACTGCCCATACGACTTCCAGCAACCCGGCCACGACGAGGAGAATCCAACTCACAGCACTACTCCTGTACTGCAGGGTCGTCCCCGCGAAAAGGGAGGCTCCAAGGTCGTCCCTGAGCCGACGCGCCAGTGGCTTTCAGTCTAGCCGATGCAAGTGCGACGGGTCCTCGGCGAGATCTCTTCGTTGACGCGCTTGTCAGACGCTCCGAGGCGTCTGCCGCTGCCATGCGCAGTTTGGGTGGTGGTGGGTGCATCTTGTCGTGCCAAGTTCTATCCTCTGGAAATGGAGCACTAACACCAATTGGCCGAGCCCAAACGAGGTTCGTGATGTCTCCTGCGAAGAAGGAAGAGCTGAGGCGGCCGAAGCTCGGGTACGCCCTGAGCGGCGGTGCGGTGCGGGGAGCGGCGCATCTCGGATTTCTGTCTGTCTTCGAGGAGGCAGGCATACGGCCTGATCTGATTGCGGGCACGAGTGCGGGTGCGATAGTGGGCGCCGGATACGCAGCGGGGCTGTCCGTCGAGCAGATGAGCGAGAGAGTTGAGGCATCCACTTGGCGACAGGTAACCGGATCGCCGCGGGTACCGACTCTGAGTGTGTTCGACACCACACCCTTGCACAAATGGCTGGGAGGTGTCTTGGGCGATGTGGAGTTCGAAGACCTTCACGTCCCCCTCGCCGCAGTGACCTGCAACATCGTGGACGGCACCATGGTCGTCCTGCGAACAGGGCGCGTGGTTGACGCTGTCGTTGCGAGCTCGGCGATACCAGGACTGTTCGCGCCCCTCGAACGTGACGGCATGTTTCTGGTCGACGGGGGCGTTGTCAACAACCTGCCGGTGGATGTGGCCAAGACCATCGGAGCCGACGTCGTGATAGCGGTGGATGTCAGTCCGTTGCGAGAGGTGCGGAAGCCGGAGAACCTTCGCGATGTGTTGACGTCAACCGTCAGTATCATGTCGAGTGGCAGACAACTTGAGTCTCGAAGGCAAGCGGACTACCTGGTCGTGCCTGACACAGCAACGTTCTCGACATGGGATTTCGGGAGGGTGCAAGAGATTATCCACGCGGGACGCACCGCAGCACTGACCGTGGTCCCAGAGGTGCTCGCCCTACTCAAAGGATACGAAGGCGCCTAACGCTGTTGGGCATGAGCGGCGGCCGATAGTCCTCCCTTCAGCAGTCTACCGCCTGGCGGTCAGGTTGATGTCTTTGTCAGGTGTCTCCCGCCAACCTCTGGGAGCGCACCCGGTCGACGAATTCCGCAGGTGAGAGCACCGTCGCACCCGCGCGAGACTCGGGCGGGAAGTGCGCGAGATTCCCCGTGACCAGGCAGCCGGCATCGCACGCCAAGGCGACCTCGAGGAACGGCTCATCGTCAGCGTCAGGTAGACGCACGACAAGCGGCTTGGCCGCGATGACCTCGCCGGTGAAGTCCACGTAGTCGAGCAGGGCGGCAACCGAATCAGAATCGAACCCGAATCTCGGTCGCGCGAGCACCTCGTCGTACTCCGAGAAGATGCGAGCGTCGAGGCACAGCGTCACGGCACCGGACGAGACCATGCGAACGATCTCGCCGGGAGGACCGAACGGTGAGAGCAGGCCCGAGACGAGCACGTTGGTGTCGAGCACGATCCTCAACGGGTGCGCGCCCTGCGCACCGCTGCGATCTCTGCCTCGATGTCATCTGCGGAAAACGCATCGCCATCGCGAGCGGCCGACCGGCGCTGGAGTGCCGCGACCGCGTCGACGGCGCGCGCCTGACGAAAGGCCGCGAGCGAGTCCTCGAGGTTGGATTCATTGACCGCTGCAAGAATCGCGACAGGCCGACCGTTGTTGGTGATGACCATCTCGCGCTCATCCGGCAGTTCGCGCCAGATGTCAGCCGACTTGCCGCGCAGATCCCGGACGCTGACGAACTTCATGGTGTGCCTCCAATCGTGCCCTCATTGTGTACACGAACGTCACGCGCGTCAAGTGGCAAACGGCTTCTGGGAGGGCACCTAACGTGTTTGCGCATCAGCGGAGGCCAAGCATCTCTCGTCCGCAGTCTACCTGACGCCGCCCGCTCGATGCCTTTGTTAGCGGTTCCGCGTGGCTCACTGTGCCACGTAGGTGGCCCAAAGGTGCGTGAACCAGAAGACCATCACGATACTCATCGACCCGAGCACGAGAGTCGAGACGGCGAGCATGCGTGCGAGCGGCCTGGTCGGGTCGCGGACCCACAGCACGGCAAGCGTCGCCGCCGCAGGGACGTAGAGCATCGCAGGCACACTCCAGAGCAGCTGCACCTGCAGCGGGTCGCGCCAGAGCACGGATAGTCCGGGGCCGAAGAGGAGATAGCCGAGGAGCGATAGAGTCGAGGGGCCGAGCAGTAGCCCTGCTGCCACCGCCGCAACGGCGAACCACGCGCGATGACCGATGGACCACCGCCTCGCGGAGGGCGAGCCGACGCGAAGGAAGGCAGCCACGACGACGATCTGGAGGAAGGAACACACCGGCATCACGAGGGCGGCCAGGTCGAGCTCATCGCTCAAAGGCACTCTCACGCGCACGAGCGGTGCCACCCCGGCCACCAAGGCAAGCCCGGTGGCCCACATCAGCACCGTGCCTGTGACACGCCAGGTGCTTGCCGTAATCCTCTCAGCCATCACCCTGGTCCCATTTCGCGCTCCGTGATACCGCTAACGTCTTGCGCATGACCCGCAAACTGCGGCCCAACCACGTCTCCAACTCAGACTAGCTCACTGCCACAGTGTGTCGGTGTTCATGCCATTGTCAGGCCCCGCTGGTAGCACCCAGGGAGTTCCTGGCCGATTACTTGAGATACATGGATCGCATAGCCACTATCAAGGCGTCTGCGCTCAAGACATCGCTTTGCATGGAGTACACGATGTCTCCATCTTGCCACTCAAGCGCAGCGTTGATAGCGATCTCGCCCCGAACCTGACTGGTCTGGTAGCCGCCTCGCTGGACGCCAACTTCGAAGCCCTCGATCGTCTGAATCTCGAATGCCTGTCTGCGGCCATCGCTGAATGGCGCGCTGGGACCCTTGAGGCGTGACTGAAGATCGAGCGGTGCTTCGCCGATACGCGGCTCGGCCGTGAGCAATACGCCCTTGTCAAACAGGACGGATGCGCCCCTCCTCCGCCGTTCACTTGCCTCAGCGGACCCTATCGCCTCAGCACTGACCGGTCGGCCAACCGTACCCACGGACGGAAGTCTGATGTCTGCCGATGACTGCGCATGGACGGCGTCCAGTGAGATGGGAGACCGGCCGCGAGCCTGCTCCGACGGAGCGACAACTCGGTAGTACCCGCCATGTTCGGTGGATGGGAGTGCTGGACCAACCTTTGCATCGGGAGAACTACAGCCGACGAGAGCGGCAAGGGATGCGGCTGACAAGAACGCAGCCAGCAAGATGCGGGGACATCGCATTGGTATGACTCCTTCAGTTGGACTGGGCGGTGGCTACATAGACCCAGTGATTGGAGGCACCTATCTTGTTGTAGTAGAAACTGTAGGTGGGATCGTTGTCGTACGAACCACCGCTGCTATTGGTGTCTGTGCGGGCCGAAGGCCAATAGGCATAGCTCGTTCCACCATAGGGCTTGTACTTGACGTAAGTCCAAGATCCGCGACCGTCGTCCTTAGTCGTGTTCCTTTCGGCACCGACGATCGCGTACGCCGAGGTGATTCCCGTGCTGTAGGCGGTGGATGCCACGGCCGTGCCATTGATGTAGAACGTCCATTTCGATGTCCCGGCGATTCTACGAAGCTCGTAGGGTTCGAAGGTTGATGACACTATTCCACAGGCGCTGACATTGGACTCCCAGTGCCCGTTAGGTGTGCTGTACGTTGCAATGAAATTCTGCGGCAGACTGGTCATATATGCCCTCCAGTACCAGCCCACCTCAACGTTGTCGGTGTTCGCACGTCTCGCATAGATTGAGTTGACGTGATCGCCGTTGGCCGGATCGAGTGTTGGTTTAGGGTAGATGTATATCTGCGCGTAGATCGCGTCAGACAGGAGTCTCGTCCCGGAAGAATCTGTGCAGACACCAGGCGCGAAGTAATTGAGGCCGTACGCGAGCTGTACAGCCGCTAGCAGGAACGACGTCGCCATTGCGGCAACCAAGACGATTCTCTTCACGCGAGCCCCCCAGCTCGTGCAAACATGCCCACGGCGAACCTAGCACCCCCCCCCCCCCGCAGCCGCAAGCGCTCTAAGCTGGCGGGGGTATCAACGCGCGCATGGACACCGCGCGCATGGACACGCACGTGAGCATACGGCGCTACCGCGTCAATTAGCCGCATTGCCCGCTGCTCAGTGGGCCTAACGTGTGGCGCATGAGCTGCGCGCCGTGCGCCTTCAGGTCGATTCTACCTCATGCGCGCCTGCTCGATGCGCTGGTTGGACATAGCGGGCTGTAGGCATCAACCTACTGCAGCGAGACAAGCTCGAACACACCGTCACGCTGCACGAACACGTACTCGGCCGTCCCGCAAGGGAATAGCACCCGTTGCGCTCATGATGGTGGCAGCAATGGACCAGCGAAGGTCCGTTGACAGGCTATCGGGGGGGGGCATAGCATCATGACGAAGGCTAACGTTCGTCGGGAGGCACCGTGCGGAAACGGCTCAGGTTGACCCTGGCGGCAGTCTCGATCGGCTTCGTGCTTGCTGCTCCAACGGCATACGCGGCCCAGTACTCACCGCCATGGGCGCACATGAACGCGATTCCGGAAACCTACAAGCTCACGTGGGGCCAGGGCTGGCTCGATCAATCCGGCTACAACTGCTACACGAGTACGAACTTGAGTGCGTATGCTTGGTACACGAACATGAAGAGCGATGCCGTGTACATGTCGTGCGGACATGGGGCTCCGGGTTTGATGCAGGCGAACGGAGACAGCTGGATCTATGGCAAAGGAGGCACCAACTCCTGGCCCGTCTACTATCTTAGCAATATGTCTTCGACCGACATCGCCGATCTCAAGCTGTTCATGGCCATCGGATGTCAAACCGCGGGAATTCATCCGACCAGGGGAAGCCTCCTCGATGAGGCCCGTGCAAAGGGTACCGACATCGCCATCGGTTGGGAGCAGACGATCTACGCGGATTCTGCCTCCATATTCGGAATGGGGTTCGCTCGGGGTGTATGGGATCGCAACCTCGCTGTCGATTACCCCTAGGGTAGGAACAGCGGAGAAGACAACGATCTCATGCAGTACGCGATGACCTATGCGTGGAACAACAGTACCGAGACACCTTCTCAGAA
>JAVEVF010000019.1:0-24014 GCA_034005175.1 Coriobacteriia bacterium
CGCGGCTGCTGCGATGGCGGGCATGGGCGGCATGGGCGGGATGATGTAAGAATTGTCTGTCCGCACGCGCGGATGGCGCAAGCGGGCCCTGACGCGATCGCGTCAGGGCCCTTTGTTTCGCGTCGGAGAGACGTGTGCAGTATCGTGGTGTGTGCGAACAGGAAGAGACGGCCCCGTTGGGGATCGTGGTTAGCAAGGGGGGTACGGTATGGCAGGAACAGAGCGCACGGATCAGCCCGCTAGGCCCGTCGTGGTGAAGAGGACTCGCTCCTCGGCAAACCGACTCATCACGGGCACCATCTCATGGGTGACCGGCTTCATCGAAGTGGTGCTCGCGTTCCGCTTCGGCTTGCTGCTCTTCGGCGCGAATCCCGACGCTGGGTTCGTTGAGTTCATCTACAAGGTGTCTGCGCCGTTCATGGTGCCGTTCGAGGCGGTATTTGGGGTCACGGAGACACGACTAGGCTCGATATTCGACTGGAGCAACCTGTTGGCGATCGCCGTATATGCCGTCATTGGCTGGGGTCTGACATCACTCATCCGCGGTCTCGGATATTCGGCTTCTGGCCGAGTCGAGAACCTCCCGTAGGGCGGGCAGGCCCACTGCGCCTGTGCGTGCAAGCCAGCGGGAGTGACGCCCCGGACCACGCTGGCCGCGATGCTCTATGAGCCGCTGGTAGTGGGCGAGCATCTTGTCGGCCATGATGCGCACATCATAGCTGCCGGCGACAGCGCTAGCGGCCTCGGCCATTCGGCCGCGCAGCTCCGCGTCGAGAGCGAGCTCGGCCATGCGTGAACCGAACTGGGCGGCGTCTTCGTTCGTGAGATAGCCCGTCACTCCATCCTCTACGATGTCACCCACGCCTGGCGAGCGCACACCGATGGCAGGCAGACCAGCCGCGAACGCCTCCATCACCACAAGCGGGTGGACTTCGGAGACGGATGCGGTAACGAATACGTCGCAAGCAGCAAGGTGGTTGGGGACCTCGGCATACGGGGTGAGGCCGGCAAAACGAACTCGCTGTGCGAGCCCCGCCTCTCCAAACGCCTCGCGCGTCTCCCCAAGCGCAGTGCCCTCTCCTAAGACGAGCAAGCACACCGAGTCTACCTGCAGCGCTGCCTTGATGGTTGCCTCGGTGAGCAACCCCATGTTCTTCTCGGCGCTCACACGGCCCAGGTAGCAGAAGACCACGGAATCGGAGGCGAAGCCATAGTCTTGGCGGGAGTGTGGGGCAAAGGGGTGCTTGAACGGCTCGGTGTCTATGCAGTTGGAGAGCAAGACGCTCTTGTCGGTGATGCCGAACTCCGCAAGCCACTCACGAATGCCTGGTGAAGGCGCAATGACGAGATCGATGTCGCTCGTGAATTCACGCAGGTAGCGACGGATGTAGTTGTAGCGCATCGATTTAGGCATGAACCACGCATATGCGTCGGAGTACAGGTCGTAACGCGTGTGATTGGTGAATACGATCGGGATCCCCTCAGGCTTGCAGTACTCCAGTGCAACCCGTCCTGACAGGAACGGATGGTGCACGTGAGCGATGTCGAGCGTGGGAATGATGCGCTTGGCCGCCGAGGAGAGGACGAGTCCCATCTGCCACCCGGTGTCTCCCCAGGGTATGGCGGGGGAGCGCACCACATTGCGCTCATCGTCGACGTAGTCGGTGTTGCCGAACGTGAACACCCAGACTTCGTGACCAAGCTCCTCAAGCCGCTTCTTGTACAGTGAGATGTAGTTCGTCACTCCACTGAGGTGCGGCTTGTACATGTCGGCGAACATGCCGATTCGCAATGTGTCCTCCTGGCGGGTGGCAGCGTCAGGGTGCGTCGAGTAGAGTACGTACGATACTTTGCTGCCCGCTATGCTAACAATACCCATACCAGGAGGCTTCTGTGGCCCTTTCCATAGGTATCGTGGGTTTGCCGAATGTCGGCAAGTCCACACTGTTCACCGCGTTGACCCGCAAGACGGGGATGTCGGCGAACTATCCCTTCACTACAATCGACCCGAATGTGGGAATGGTTGTCGTGCCTGACCGCCGTCTTGATCGTATCGTTGAGATCGAGCCGCCCGAGAAGGTGCTTCCTGCCACTGTCGAGTTCGTGGACATCGCGGGCCTTGTCAAGGGCGCAAACGAAGGCGAAGGACTCGGCAACAAGTTCCTGGCGAACATCCGCGAGACCAACGCGATATGCGAGGTTGTGCGCTACTTCGCCGATTCCGACGTCGTGCATGTCAACGGTGTGGTAGATCCCGCGAGCGATGTGGAGACGATTCGCACGGAACTCGTGCTCGCCGATCTGGCTACCGTGGAAAGAGCGCTGCCTCGGCTGGAAAAGGAGGCCAAGCGCGACAAGGCCGTTCAGTCCGCCGTGGACAGCGTCAATCGCGTTGCCGAGTGGCTTGGCGAGGGGCACCGCGCAGCGCGCATGGATATGACCGTCGAGGAGCGCTCGCACCTGGCGGGGCTGCATCTTCTCACCATGAAGCCCATGTTGTACGTCGCCAATGTCGATGAAGAACGTCTACATGATGAACTTGCGCCCATCGATGGCGTGACGCCCATCAAGATCTGCGCGAAGGTGGAGGCCGATCTGGCGGAGCTCGAGCGTTCTGAGGCGGCCGAGTATCTCGATGCCATCGGCTTAGAGGAGCCTGGACTCAACGCTCTCATCCGGGAGGCGTATCGGTTGCTGGGCCTTCAGAGCTTCTTCACGCACGGTCCACAAGAAGCGCGTGCATGGACGGTGAGGATGGGTGCCACTGCACCGGAGGCCGCAGGCGTCATACACACCGACTTCCAGCGCGGCTTCATCAAGGCCGAGGTGACCTCATTCGCCGATTACGATACCTACGGCGGAGAGGCGGGGGCGCGTGCTGCTGGCAAGCTGCGCATCGAAGGAAAAGACTATGTGATGCAGGATGGAGATGTAGTTCACTTCAGGTTCAACGTCTAGAACCTGGCAAGAACCCTCAAATCGCCGAGATTTAACGTGCTGGCGGTTCACGCGGTGGCGCTAAACGCCTAGAATACGAGAACCGAGTGCGGCGTTGCAGCGCCGCAAGCCATGATGCAGCTTTCACCAGACCAGGCCATGCGCTCGCCAGCGTGTCTCGGGCGCTTGTGGCGTGGTCTTTGTTGATACAGTAGCCGAGTGAGTGGCAAGGCGGACTTTGAGGAGGCGGCGGATTCATGGAGATCGAGATCGGGCGAGGTAAGACCGCACGGCGAGCGTACGGTTTTGATGACGTAGCGATCGTGCCCTCACGGCGGACCCGCGACCCGCGGGATGTGGACATCAGCTGGTCGTTCACCTTCCGTGACAAGGAGTACTCGTTCCCGCTGCCTGTGCTTGCCTCGGCGATGGATGGAGTGGTCGACCCGGCCTTCGCAGTGACGATGGGCAGACTCGGCGGCCTTGCCGTGCTCAACCTCGAAGGTATCCAGACGCGCTATGAGGATCCGGTGCCGCACCTGGACGCCATCGCCTCGTTCTCCAAAGAAGAAGCCACCCGTAAGATGCAGGACATCTACCGCGAGCCTGTGAAGGCGGAGCTCATCACGCAGCGTGTGCGTGAGATCAAGGAAGGCGGCGTGCTTGCCGCAGCCAGCCTGACGCCGCAAAACGTTGAGATGTACATCGACGCTGCGCTGGAAGGCGGGTTGGACCTCCTCGTCATCCAGGGGACCGTCGTATCTGCCGAGCACAAGTCCTCGTTCTCAGAGCCACTCGACCTCAACGCGTTCGTGCAAGGTCTCGACATCCCGTGCATCATCGGTGGGTGCTGCTCGTACCAGGGCGCGCTGCACCTCATGCGTGCCGGTGCGGTGGGAGTGCTAGTGGGTGTCGGTCCGGGTCATGCGTGCACCTCGCGACGCGTGCTAGGGATCGGCGTCCCGCAGTGCACAGCCATAGCGGATGCGGCTGCCGCGCGCATGCGCCACCTCGACGAGACCGGGTACTACGCACACGTCATCGCCGATGGCGGCATGCGTACCGGTGGCGACCTCGCGAAAGCCGTCGCGGTGGGGGCTGACGCCATCATGATCGGTTCACCGCTCGCCGCCGCCTCGGAGGCACCGGGTCGCGGATATCACTGGGGGATGGCGACCTTCCATCCTGACCTGCCACGCGGGACGCGCGTGCGTGCAGGCGTCAAGGGCTCGCTGGAAGACATCCTGCTTGGGCCGGCCCACGAGAACGACGGGACGCTCAACCTGCTCGGCGGGCTGCGCACTTCCATGGCCACGACGGGTTACGAGAACCTCAAGGCGTTTCAAAAGGCAGAGGTCATGGTCGCGCCTTCGCTGCAGACGGAGGGCAAGGTCCTCCAGCAGTCGCAGGGTGTGGGCATGGGGCGATAGGAGCCGGTCGTGAGTGACCCTTCATATCACGAGCAGCAACCTGTCGTCTTGGTGTTAGATTTCGGCGCGCAGTACACGCAGCTCGTGGCGCGCCGCGTGCGCGAGGCGCGCGTGTACTCTGAGATCGTCCCGTACGACATCTCTGCTGCGGAGGTGAAACGCCGCGAGCCTGCTGCACTCATCCTTTCTGGCGGGCCTGCGAGCGTGTATGCCGAGAGCGCCCCGCACCTGGATGCGACCATTCTTGGCCTGGGCATCCCCGTGCTCGGGCTGTGCTACGGCTTCCAGGAGATGGCGCTTCACCTCGGCGGGCAGGTACAGCACACAGACGCAGGAGAGTACGGGCCCGCTACTTTGCGTGTGGCCGAACCCCCCTGTCGACTGCTTGAGGGCGTGCCAGATACTTCGCAGGTGTGGATGAGCCACCGCGACAGCGTGACCATGGTGCCACCTGGCTTCACGGTCACTGCCAGCACCGCTGCTACGCCCATCGCCGCCATGGAAGACAGCGCGCGAGGGCTGTATGCAACGCAGTTCCATCCCGAGGTCGCCCACAGCGATTACGGACAGCACATCATTCGCACGTTTCTGTATGAGATCGCGGGGATCCCTCCTGTCTGGACGATGGTGAACATCATCGACGAGACTGTCGAGCAGGTGCGCGAGCAGGTGGGCGACGATCGCGTGATCTGTGCGCTCTCAGGCGGCGTGGACAGCTCGGTCGTGGCTGCTTTGTTGCACCGTGCCATCGGCGACCAGCTCACCTGTGTCTTCGTCGATCACGGGCTGCTACGGCTCAACGAAGCCGAGCAGGTGGTGCGGACTTTCCGCGACCAGTTCCACATCGATCTCGTACACGTGCAGGCCGAGGAGCGCTATCTCGCCCTTCTAGCAGGCGTCACCGACCCCGAAGAGAAGCGTCGAATCATCGGCGAGGAGTTCTGGAAGGTGTTCTTCGAGCAGGCCGAGAGACTCCAAGGTGTGAAGTACCTTGCGCAAGGCACGCTCTACCCTGACGTCATAGAGTCGGGTGGCAAGACCGCAGCGAAGATCAAGAGCCACCACAACCTCATCCCCTTCCCTCAAGGGGTGCACTTCGATCTCATCGAACCGCTCAAGGCGCTCTTCAAAGACGAAGTGCGCGCGGTGGGTGCTGAGCTCGGCCTGCCTGATGAGATCGTTCATCGGCAACCCTTCCCCGGGCCCGGCCTGGGTGTGCGTATCATCGGTGAGATCACGCATGACAAGCTTGAGACATTGCGCCAGGCCGATGCCATCGTGCGCGAGGAGATCGCCGCATGGGACCGCGACCGGGAAGTGTGGCAGTACTTCGCGGTGCTGCCGGACATCCGTTCAGTGGGCGTGATGGGTGATGAGCGTACGTATGGTCATCCCATCATCGTTCGCGCTGTAGCATCGGCCGATGCGATGACCGCCGATTGGGCGCGGCTTCCCCATGATCTTCTTGCGCACATGAGCAACCGTATCATCAATGAGGTAGAGGGAATAAACCGGGTAGCCTACGACATCACCAGCAAACCTCCGGGTACCATCGAGTGGGAGTAGGACATCGGTAGGACCGTGGCGGCACCTCGTCGACCCGAGGTGACCCGAAGCGATCGGAGTGAGTTGCATGGCACAGTCCACTGGCGACGTCCAGCGCGAGATTGACGCTTTGAGAGTGCATATCGACGAGATCGACTGCCGAATCGTCGAGCTTCTCAACGAGCGCGCACGATATGCGCTTGCCATCCGTGCTCTCAAGCCCAAGGCGCAGCTCGGCTTGTACGACCCAAAACGAGAAGAGGAGATATTCACTCGCCTCGCGCGCTGCAACGAAGGTCCGCTATACGCTGACAACCTCCGCGAGATCTACGAGGCCGTCCTGCAAGTGATGAAGGAGCTCTGAGCGTGGTGGCAGCACGCTCCCTCGCCAACAACCCCATCGTGCGTGACGGGGATGTCGCTGTCATCTCTGGCCCGTGCTCTGTGGAGAGCCGCGAACAGATGATGGAGGTCGCTGCGGCCTGCGCGGAGCTCGGCATTCGCATTCTCCGTGGAGGGGCATACAAACCACGTACGAGCCCGTATTCATTCCAGGGGATGGCAGAGGAGGGCTTGCGGCTGCTCAAGGAAGCCGCCGATGCACACGGCCTGCTGTGCGTGACGGAGGTAGTGGACCCCGAAGACATACCTGTGGTTGACGCCTACGCCGACATCCTACAGGTCGGCACGCGCAACATGGCGAACTTCTCGCTGCTCAAGAAGATCGGTGCAGCGACGGCAGAGTCGCACAAGCCTGTCCTGTTCAAGCGGGGCATGGCTGCGACGATCGAGGAGTGGCTTGCAGCGAGCGAGTACATCACCATGCTTGGCAATCCCAACGTGGTCTTGTGCGAGCGCGGCATCAGGACGTTTGAGACTGCAACGCGCTTCACGCTCGATATCACGGCTATCCCCGTGGTGAAGAAGCTCTCGCTGCTACCCATCATCGTCGATGCCTCACACCCCACTGGTCAGGCCGATCTGGTGCCTGCGGTCTGCCGAGCGGCAGTGGCGGTGGGCGCTGACGGTCTCATGGTGGAGTCGCATCCTGATCCGCGAACAGCGCTTTGTGACGGCCCGCAATCCCTTGACCTGGTAGCATTGAGGAAGATGATCGGTGAGTTGCGGCCCGTGGCGAAGGCGGTGGGCAAGCGGCTTGCATAGGTGCGAGCGACAGCCAGCAGTGAGCTTGGTCATAGCCGGACACCTACATCAACTCGGGGGTCTGGGAGTATGAGCGGTTTCGGTGCGAAGTCGAAGTTCTGCCCCAATTGCGGAACGTTCGGCTCACCACGCCTCGGTTCATGCAGCGTCTGCCGGCTCTCGGTCTGTGAGAAGTGCGGCAACGTCCAGCACATCAAGGGCGAGCGCCAGGTGATTCACAACGAGTGCTTGCGCGAATCGGGCGACTCGTTCTCCATGATCAAGTTCGTCAAATAGCTTCATTGCCTGTTCTTGGCTTGCGCGCATCTTCTCGCCGGAAACCTCATCTGCTTGTATCGCACTGAGCAGAGCATGGTATCGTCACCCTCGAACCGATAGACTGAGTCCCCTATGACTACTATGGACTTCTCTCATTTGAATCCCGCGCAGCACGATGCGGTCATGGCTACCGAGGGGCCTTTGCTCGTGTTGGCGGGAGCGGGTTCTGGCAAGACAAGGGTGCTCACTAACCGCATCGCACATCTCGTGGGCGATCTCGGGGTTTCGCCCGCAGAGATCCTCGCAATCACCTTCACCAACAAGGCGGCCGGAGAGATGCGATCCCGCCTGGGCGCGTTGTGCGGGGCCAGTGTCCGCGCGATGTGGGTCTCGACCTTCCATGCCATGTGCGTGCGCATACTGCGGACCGACGCCGAGCGCATCGGTCTGACGCGTTCATTCACCATCTATGATGCGGATGATTCCAAGCGCATGATCACCTCGGTCATGAAGGATCTCGAACTCGATCCAAAGCGCTATCCGCCCAACGGCATCGTTGCGCGCATCTCGGCGGCGAAGAACGAGCTCATCGATGTCAAGGAGTTCGCCGAGAAGGCGACAAGCCCTCTGGACAAGGCTGCCGCCAAGGTCTTCCGGCGCTATCGGTCGCGCATGTGTGAGGCCAATGCGCTTGACTTCGACGACCTGCTCGTCGAAGTGCACCGCCTGCTTGCAGACCATCCCGAGGTGTTGAAGGCGTACCAGGACCGCTTCCGCTACATCCTCGTCGATGAGTACCAGGACACCAACCACGCGCAGTACCAGATCGTGAACCTGCTGGCATCCAAGCATCGAAACCTCATGGTGGTTGGTGATGACGATCAATCCATCTACTCGTGGCGCGGTGCAGACATAAGCAACATCCTCGACTTTGAGAACGACTACCCGGATGCAACCGTCATCCGACTTGAGCAGAACTACCGCTCCACAGCCACTATCCTGGCTGCGGCGAACGCGGTTGTCGCCAACAACAAGGGCCGTAAGCCCAAGACGCTATGGACGGCGAACGCCGGCGGCGAGGCTATCAGCCGGTACTATGCGTCTGACGAGCGCGACGAGGCGCGCTTCGTAGCCACTGAGATAGAGCGGCTGCTGCGCGAGGAGGGGCGCTCCTACGCGGATGTGGCGGTCTTCTATCGCACCAACGCGCAGTCGCGTGTCCTCGAAGACGTGTTCTTGCGGGCAGGCGTTCCCTACCAGATCGTGGGCGGGACCCGATTCTTCGACCGTGCCGAGATTCGCGACGTCATGGCGTATGTCAGAGTGGCCGTGAACCCCGCCGATGAGGTAGCGCTTAAGCGCATCATCAACAAACCCAAGCGCGGCATCGGTGATACCACCATCGCCGCTGTGGAGTACGAGGCAGCTCGGCGTGGTATGACGTTCGAGCTTGCACTGCGCGCGGCGGTCGAAGAGCAATCCATCGCCGCCACTGCACCACGTGTGCGGATCGCTGCCTTCCTCGATCTGCTCGACACAGTCCGATCAATCACTGCCCAGGGGGGTGACCTCCGCGACCTCGTCGAGGAGGTAGTGGCGCGCTCGGGACTCATCTCCGCGCTTCAGGCCGAGCGCACCTTCGAGGCGGAGGGCCGCATCGAGAACATACGGGAGCTCCTCGGTGTAGTTGACGAGTACGTCGCGGCACACGCCGAAGCGGACCTCCCGGCATTCATGGAGTGGGTGGCCTTGCGCACTGACATCGACACGCTTGTGGAAGGCGAGCGCGCGGTTACGATGATGACGGTGCACAGCGCCAAGGGCCTCGAGTACCCGGTCGTCTTCATCGTGGGTCTGGAGGACTCGATATTCCCGCACGCGAACTCGATGTTCGACGAGTCTGGTCTCGAGGAGGAAAGGCGCCTCGCATACGTGGCGATCACGCGAGCGCGCGAGCGCCTCTATCTCACACATGCACATGCACGCAGTCTGTTCGGCGCCACGCAGCACAACCTGCCGAGCCGTTTCATCGGAGAGATCCCCGAGGAGCATATGACCTCCGCGGGGCTTGGTTCCACGGGCGTCTCCGGGACGGGATTCACGCGCCGAGGAAATGGGTCTCGCGGTTCGATGGCTGGGACCGGGGGTGGGGGAGGGCACGTGTATGGCACCGGTCGGCAGCGGCGTGAGCCGCGTGCTCCAGCAGAGCAGGAGAGCTTTGAGGTGGGCGCACGGGTCGAGCACAAGGTCTTCGGTTCTGGCACAGTGACGGCTGTCGAGGGTGATCGCATCACGGTGGCATTCGTCAAGGGCGGCACCAAGAAGCTCCTTGCGGGTTTCGCGCCACTCAGGAACATGCGAGACTGAAGCAAGGATGTCTTCCCTGAAGAGGAGGGACGAGCCGATGGGTCCGGTCCTGGTCTTCGGCCACAGGAACCCCGACAACGATTCGATCTGCTCCGCGGTGGCCTACGCCCACCTCAAGAACCTCACAGACACCGAAAACATCTATCTGCCCGCACGTCTCGGGCCGCTTCCGCCCGAGACGGCGTGGGCCTTCGAGAGATTCGGTGTGCTGCCGCCCGAGGAGATCAACCACGTGCATACGCGGGTGCGTGACGTCATGAGCGCCGACGTAACGAGCGTGGATGTGGAGACCACCATGCTGGATGCTGGTCGCATGATGCGTGAGCGCAATGTGCGGGCACTGCCCGTCCTTGAGAACGGTACGGTTCGCGGCCTCATCAACGAGACGATTCTTGCAGATGCCTATCTCGGCGAGATTGAGATGCGTGGCTTCATGTCCATGCCGGTGGCGCTCAAACGCATAGTGGACGTGCTCGACGGCACGTTGCTCGTGGGCGATCCCGACATGGTGCTCTCCGGTGACGTGCTCATCGGCGCCATGGAGCCCGAGACCATGGTGGGCTACATCACCGAGGGCGACACGCTTGTGGTGGGCGACCGTGTGCGTTCGCAACCCATGGCCCTTGACGCGGGAGTGGCGTGCTTGATAGTCACCGGCGGGCTGGTGCCGGCACGCGACGTTCTAGAGCTCGCTCGTGAACGCGGCGCGGCGGTTGTCCTGACCTCGCACGCGACGTTTGCCGCCGCGCGTCTTGTGAACCTTTCGCACACGGTGGGTGATGTGATGAACACCGACGTACTGAGGTTCGATCCTGAGATGCTGCTGTCTGAGGCCCTTGAGGATCTTCTCGGCCCCACACATCGTGAGGGTGTGGTGGTTGATGACAACAACGCTCCGCTCGGCATGGTCACGCGCACCAACATCGCGCGCGGTATCCGAAGGCGCGTCATCCTCGTCGACCACAACGAGATGGCACAGTCCGCACCGGGGATAGAGTCTGCCGATGTCATGGAGGTGGTGGACCATCACCGCATCGGTGATGTGCAGACCTACGGCCCCATCCTCTTCCTCAACATACCCGTGGGATCGACCGCCACCGTCGTAGCCATGCGCTACGAGGAGTTGGGGGTGAACCTGGAGAGGTCGATGGCGGGTATCCTGCTTTCCGCAGTGCTCTCCGATACGGTGCTGCTGAAATCGCCCACCACCACGGAGGCTGACCATCGCATCGCCGGCAAGCTTGCCGAGATTGTTGGAGTTGCACCTCTGCCCTTCGGTCTCGAGATGTTCAAAGCGCGCAGTGCAGGTGAGTCATTCTCAGCCGCCCGCGCGGTGAAGGCCGATCTCAAGGAGTACCGGATCGGCGACACGCTTGTCGCGATCGGGCAGATCGAGACGGTAGAGCTTGATTCGGTCATGAAGCATATCGAAGACATCCGGTCCGTCATGGCCGAGCTTCGAGAGGCACGCGGCTATGACCTCGTGTTGCTCATGGTGACCGATGTGGTGCGGGAAGGCAGCGAGATCATCGCGGCAGGCAAGGTGCGCCTCGCTGAGCGCGGGCTGTCGGTGTCTCTTGCCGAGGGGTCCGCATGGATGCCCGGTGTGCTTTCCCGCAAGAAACAGATAGCAGCCCGGTTGGTTGATGCGGTGGGGCGGTAGGGCGTGCGCACACATCAAGAGATCAGGCCGCCCTGGAGCAAGGACCCCAGACCCGGCCTTGCAGCGTTCATCGCTGGCATCGCGCTTGCGGGATTCATCGCGCTCAACGCCGCGATCCTGTTCTTCCCGGCATTCCAGTCGACAGATGCGCGCGTATCAGCAACATTGCGCGAGATAGCGTTGCCGGGGCTGGATCCGCTGGCTCGGTCGCTCACCTTTCTCGGCTCCGCTACTGTCATGACCGCCCTCACGGCGATCGGAGCAGTGTGGTTGTACGTACGTGGCAGTCGCTCCGAGGCGGGGCTGCTGGTAGCGACCATGGTGATCGGCACGGCGGTGGGAAGCATGCTCAAGCTCCTCATCGAGCGTGGGCGCCCTGGCCTGGAAGCGGCACGCATACCGATACCGGACAGCTACAGCTTCCCGTCGGGACACGCACTCGCCGCGTTCCTGTTCTTCGGTGTGGTGGCGTTTTTGGTCTTCATCTTGGCAGACTCGGCGCGCGTGAAGCTCGCGGGCGGCCTGGTATGCACGCTTCTCGCGCTTGGAGTGGCGTTCTCGCGCGTCTATCTCGGGGTACATTACCTCGGAGATGTCATAGCTTCGTGGATGCTGGGATCTGCCCTGCTTGTTGGTGCCACTTCCAGCTACGTGACATGGGTGACGCGCGAGCAGCGTGGATAGACCCGCCACGCTCCAGCCGAAAGATGCCGAATAAAGAACAGGGCGCGCTGGGGGGAGCGCGTCCTGTTGCGTACCGAGCGGCGTTTCCCGCCCCTTGAAGGGGGAGGAGAGGGCGGGTCGCTCTGCTCTGCTGCTGATAATAGCAACGTGTGTGCCACTTGTCATCAACTGTCAGCCTGATGCAATCGAGTCGCAGAAAGCACATGTCGCAGCCCCGGCGAGCACACGCCTGCTGCAGTCTTTGAAGGAGGCATGCTCATGGGGGACGTCCACATACGCGATGCTTGCGCGACTGATGCTGCCGCCATCGCAGCCGTGTACAACACCTATATCACCGAGACCGCGGTGACGTTTGACACCGAGCCTGTAGGGGTCGAGGAGCGTCGCGAGTGGCTAGCACGTCATGACCATGACCATCCCGTGGTCATCGCCGAGGTTGAGGGAAAGGTCGTGGGCTGGGGCGCTCTCAGCCGTTGGGCGCATCGCCCCGCGTGGCACAGGACGGCAGAGGTTTCGATATACGTGGCCCGGGAACATCATGGTGAGGGTGTCGGCCACGCGCTCATGGAGGCCTTGATCGTGCGTGGCCGAGACGCTGGTCATCATGTGCTCATAGGCCAGATCGTCGCTGGCAATACCGCAAGCCTTGCGATGGCTGAGCATGCGGGTTTCGAGCGAGCTGGTGTGTTGCGCGAGGTGGGCGACAAGCTCGGCAGCTACCACGATCTTGTGCTCATGCAGAGGATACTCAGCTGATCGCCATGCGATATGCAGGCGCAGGTCTAGTGAAAGGAAGATGTGTCATGACTGAACCGACCCGGACCGAACTAGCCGAGGGGCAGATCGCTCCTGACATCGTGGCGCCCATCACTGGCGGAGGCGAGTTCCATCTCGCGGATCACCGCGGGTCGTGGGTGGTAGTGTACTTCTACCCTCGCGCTAACACTCCAGGTTGAACGCATGAAGCGAAGGACTTCCAGGAGCACGAGGCAGCTCTGGAAGACCTCGGCGCCCTCGTGGTGGGCGTGAGTGCGGACAAGCCCAAGGTGCAGCAGCGGTTCATCGACAAGTTCGATCTCACCTTCCCCATGATTTCTGACACCGACAAACACATCATCGATTCATATGGCGCACGAAAGGTGCTGGGTGTGACGGCGGAGCGCTCGACCTTTCTCATCGATGCCGTGGGCCGCATCGCACGGATCTGGCGCAAGGTGAAGGTGCAGGGACATGCCGATGAGGTGGTGAGCGAGATCAAGCGGCTTAGCGGCGAGTAAGCCATCGGTCGATACCATCCTCAACGCCCTCGCGCCCTCCATCGACGACCTCAGAGAAACGCTCAATGGCGTCATCGAGGTTTGCGAGCGCGGTCGGCACGCAGGAACTCCCGGGAGTCAGCCGCTGCACCTCGGCAAGCATCTCGACCCCGGAAAGCGATGCGACGTCGTCGGGAAGCGGGCTGGAATAGGGAATCCCCAACAGCGCCTTGTAGACGTCTGTACCGAACTTCGCCCAGTGTGCGGTTGACACCACGACCACAGGATTTTGGTCACGCAAGCGCTCGGCGACTTCCCATGCGACAGCTGTGTGCGGGTCGAGTAGATAGCGGTGTTCGTGCCATACCCGCTTGATCGTCGCGAGCGACTCATCGTTTGTGACCGAGTCGGCGGCGAAGTGTTCACGCACACGTGCAAAGGTCTCGCGGTCTACAGTGAAGCGCCCCTCGGTGTGCAGAGCAGCCATCCACCGCGTCGTGCGCTCAGGGTCGCGCGTGAGTTCATAGAGCTGACGCTCGAGGTTGCTTGAGATGAGAATGTCCATGCTGGGACTTGGCGTGATGACGAACTCACGGCCCGAAACATCGTACAGACCGGTGGCGATGAAATCAGCGAGGACCTTGTTCTCGTTGCTCGCGCAGATGAGGCGACCGATCGGCACTCCCAGCTGCTTCGCGTAGTACGCGCCGAGGATGTTTCCGAAATTGCCGGTCGGCACGCACACGTCCATCGGCTTGCCTGGGACCACGCCTCCGCTTCCCACTAGATCGGCGTACGCGCTCACGTAATACGAGATCTGCGGGAGCAAACGTCCCCAGTTTATGGAGTTCGCCGAGGAGAGGAGGAGGCCATGACGCTCGCGCAGCTCGCTGGCGAACGCGCTGTCGGCAAAGGCGGCCTTGACGGCGTTCTGGCAATCGTCGAAGTTGCCGCGAACCGCGAACACGCCGACATTGTCACCGGCCTGGGTGACCATCTGTCTGCGTTGAAGGTCGCTCACGCCCTCGGCGGGATAGAAGACCACGATGTTCGTGTGAGGCCGGTCGGCGAAGCCTTCAAGCGCTGCCTTGCCGGTGTCGCCTGAGGTGGCCACCAGCACGAGAAAATCTTCTCGCAGCATGCCAGCCGCCTGCTTCGCGCGGACTGATTCGGAGAAGAACAACGGCATGCACTGCAGTGCCATGTCCTTAAAGGCGCTGGTGGGTCCGTGCCAGAGCTCGAGCACATGAGTACCGGCCACCACCTCGGTGAGCGGAGCGATGCGTGGGTCCGACCACTGCTCCCCATAGGCTGCCCGCATGAGCTCGGCTATGCGATCAGCTCCGACATCGACCCCGAACCGGACGAACAGATCCGCAGCGCGCCGCCAGTAGGGAAGCGCCTCGAGGGCGAGGATGTCATCGAGGGCAAGCGAGGGGAGTTCATCGGGCACGTACAACCCGCCGCCGGGAGCGATGCCAGCCACGATGACGTCGCTGAAAGCGGGCCGGGTGATGTCACGGCCGCGTGTGTCGTGGTAGGTGGTCACATGTGCCATGCGTGCATGATACCTGAGTGCCGAGTGAGAAGGGCCACCTCTAGCCGTCGAACTCGTCTTGTAGGAGATCCATGAGCAGGCCGTCGCGCCACGCGCCGTCGGGTCCGCGCTCGTACTGTCGCATGATTCCTACGGGTCGGAACCCCACCTTCTCGTACGCTCGGATGGCTCGGGGGTTTGCTGCAGCGGGGTCGATGTTTATGCGGTGGTGTCCGCGCTCCTCGAACAGGTGGCGTGCGAGCGTCTTAAGTGCATCGGGGCCAAGGCCTCTGCCGGCATACGGGGAGAGTACTGAGATGTCGATTCCTGCCCAGCGGTAGTCGGGGTCTGGTTCTTCGTGGTAGAGGATCACCCCTGCAAGCGTGCTGTCCGCCTCGATGGCAAGTCCGACCGAGCGTTCCTCAGTGAGCCAGCGTTTCACTCTGTGCGGGTCATCTCCCCACCAAGGAGCGGCGTTCTCATCCAATGCTATGGCTTGTGCCAAGGTCTCGACATCGGCTCTAGTGAGCGGCCGGATCGTGACCTTTTCTCCGTGCAAGATGGGGTGTTGGGGCGTCTCACTCATGACTGGCCTCCGGACCTAAGTCGGGCGCGATGGTGTACGCTTGTTGTGTACCCGAACGGGAGGTATCAAGGTGCGGTACTGCGCGATCATTCTGGACGGCGCCGCCGGTTGGCCGTTGGCATCTCGCGGTGGGCGCACCACTCTGCAGGCGGCATCCACGCCGCATCTTGACCGTCTGGCCCGAGAAGGTTCGCTCGGCCTGGCACAGACGGTGCCCGAGTCGACGGAGCCCTCCTCGTCAGCCGCATGCACCTCTATCCTGGGATACGATCCTGTGGCCGATTATGTGGGCCGAGGGGCGATCGAAGCAGCGAGCATGGGCATCAAGCTGAACGCTGACGAGGTTGCGCTGAGACTCAACCTCGTGACTGTCGTCGAGGGCGCGATGGCGAGTTATGCCGCAGGCCACATCCCCACACGCGATTCGCATACGCTTGTGTCTGAGCTAGCCTCAGAGTTGGATGATGACGTATTTCGCTTGTATCCAGGCATTTCGTACCGGCACATACTTGTCGTCAAGGGCCACTCCGAGCTGCTCCAAACACGCTACACGCCGCCTCATGACATTCCCGACAGGCGTGTTGCCGAGCATCTTCCTCACGGGCCGGGTGCGGATATATTGCTCGACTACATGGAGCGAGCGCGGTCGATCGTAGCAGCGAGCACGGTCACAGCCCAGCGCAAGGCGCAGGGGTTGGCGCCGACGGACGTGTGGCCGTTCTGGCCGGGGAAGGCTCCCGAGGGGTTGGTGCCGTTCTCTGCTCGGCATTCTGGCGTGCGTGCTGCCCTCACATCCGGTGTCGATCTGCTCAACGGGCTTGCGGTGCTGCTCGGTATCGATCGTCTGGACATCGTTGGAGTGACCGACGGCCCTGATACCGACTACGCAGCGCAAGCAGACGGTGCGCTAGGCGCGTTTGCCGATCACGACCTTGTCGTCGTGCACATAGAGTCGCCCGATGAAGCCGGTCACCAGGGCGACGTGGAGGGCAAGATCTCGGCTATCGAGTCTATCGACCGCGAGGTGATTGGCCGCATCGTCGGGGCCTTTGACAACCTGCGCGTTCTCGCGATGCCCGACCATCCAACCCCCATAGAGCTACGGACGCACTGTGGCGAAGCCGTGCCGTTCGTGTTGCACGGCCCGGGCATCGCCCGCAACGGGGCAGACACGTATGACGAGGCAGCCGCTGCGGGGACGGGCTTGTTCCTGGACCCGGGGTATCGCGTGATGGACCTGTTGTTGCAGTAGCGCTTCGCACGCCCGGACGCACGTGGAGCCGTCAGATCTTTCCAGCCACGATGCGGCCGAGTGACCGAGCCTTGTCGCACTCCCACTGGTGGACGACGGGATGGCGCCAGGTGTCCGTCACAGCGAGCGTGCCCACGGTGCGTATGCCTCCGCTTCCGAGAGCAGCGCGTAGGTCGCGTACAGGCCCGGTCGTGTAGCCGAAGAACGTCGCGAGAGGCTCGGGCGCCGCGCATGCGGTGATGATGACGGCGCGGCGAGCATCACGGGCTGCCGGCGAGCGTGCGACGCCTGAGCCACCCATGCCCGGCAAGCGCATCTGTCCCGAGGAGGAGAAGTAGCCGCTCACTCGCTTGAGGAACGCTGCGGTGGTGTCGTCAGGCTTGCGGAAGTACGAGGGTGTGCCGATGATGACGCCGTCTGCTGATGCGATGCGCTCGGCAAGCCCGGGGAGGTCATCGGCGATCTTGCACTCGCCCGTCACGCGGCACATCCCGCATCCGGTGCACGAACGGATCTCCAGCTCGGCGAGGCGGACGAACTCCACCTTGGCACCCGCGCTCTTGGCGGCGTCGGCCGCGGTCTGCACCGAGCGGCTGACGATTCCGTGGCGCGGGCTTGTGTCGATGGCAAGGATTCTCATGATGCGCTCCCTTTGGGTTGTGTGCGCGGTGAGAAAAGCCGGCGCTGTACTCCGGCCGCGGTGGGGCGATCTTGTTCGATGGCTGTCTCGATAGAGCTGATCGAGTCGTCGACCCAGTCGATGGCTGCACGCGTGACGGTTGTCGTGTACTCCAGCGTGAGCCGGTGCAAGAGCACCTCTCGGCTCTGCCCGCGAGACTCAACCCCCAAGCGCTCCCGTGAGGTATCGAGACGATCCTGCAGTGCGACACGATGGCTTCGCAGCAGATCGAGCAGGAGTTCATCGCTGAGCTCACCGGCGAATCTGAGCTGGATGAGAAAGGGGTCCCGCAGGGGAGGGAGGGGATGGATAGTCGACGCCCAGCGGTCAAGCTCCTCGGCACCTGGCTGGGTGAGCGTGTAGACCTTGCGGTCGGGCCGCGAGCGTTGCCGCCGCACTTTGGAAGAGACGAGGGCGCGCGCTTCAAGGCGTTCGAGCGTGCGGTAGATCTGTGCCTGATCGGCGGTCCAGAAGTGAGCAGCGTCATGGTCGAAGCAAAGCGTCTTGAGGTCATAGCCGCTCATGGCTTGTTCGCGGAGAAACCCTAGAATCGCGTGTTCAAGAGACACTGATGCTCGCTTCACGGAATATAGGACGGTACAAGTATATGTGAGGACATATAGCAATGCAAGGCTCGTGTGAGAATCAAGGGTTAGACAAGAAACCTATGCTCAGGCATGTCGTTCAAGGCCTCAAGTCTCCCTTGATATGGCACAAGAGGTCGTTCAGAGAGACCGCATCATCTAGTGAGCAGACGCAGGGGACCGGTGGTGACCAACGTAAACAGATGCGCGTGGAGGGTCGGCGCTACTCGGCGAACTGGCTGTTGTGGAGTCGGGCGAAGCGGCCACCCGCATCAAGAAGGCTCGCGTACGTGCCGTCCTCCACGATGCGCCCCTCGTCGATGACGACGATCCGGTCGGCGTTACGAACCGTGGATAGGCGGTGTGCGATGATTAGCGCAGTGCGCTCAGCAAGCAGGGCGCGTAGCGCCTGTTGTATGAGAACCTCGGTGCGTGTATCTACCGAGGAGGTGGCTTCGTCGAGAATCAGAATCGCTGGATCGGCGAGGACCGCACGCGCGAGGGCGATGAGTTGGCGCTGTCCGACCGAGAGCGTGCTGCCGCGCTCCTCGACGATCGTGCCGTAGCCCTCCGGCAGCTGCGCGATGAAGTCGTCAGCGCGTGCGGTCCTCGCCGCCGCTCGCACGTCCTCATCGCTCGCGCCCTCTCGGCCGTAACGGATGTTGTCCGCGATGGTTGCCGCGAACAGGAAGGGGTCCTGCATCACGATCCCGAGGTTGGCGCGCAAGGAGCGCATGGTGACGTCGCGCAGGTCGTGTCCATCCACGAGCACCGCGCCACATGTGGGGTCGTAGAACCGCGGCACGAGGTTTAAGAGAGTCGACTTTCCCGCACCAGTTGTTCCCACGACGGCCACGGTGGTGCGTGCCTCCACCACAAGATCGATGTCGTGCAAGACCTGCGGCCCGGTACGATACGCGAAACACACGCCGCGAAACTCCACCTGCCCTTTGACAGGAGCTAAAGCCCGCGCGTTCGGCAGGTCGGCCACTTCATCGGCGGTGTCAAGGAGCTCGAAGACGCGCTCGCCGCCGGCAAGCGCAGACTGGGTGTCGGCGTACAGGCTGGAGAGCTGACTGACTGCGTTGAAGAAGGAGCGTGCGTAGCCGAGGAACGCCACCACCACTCCTATCGTCACGAGCCCGCGTACGCCAAGCCAGCCTCCGAACCCTGTGACCAGCGCGGTGGCAATAGCCGAGATGATGCCAAGGGCGGGGGAGAAGGCGGATGACACGGCTGAGGCAGTCACGTTAGCCTCGCGGTTCGCGGCATTGCGCTGCGCAAAGCCACCGCGGTCAGTGTCTGTGCGGTTGAACGCCTGCGCGATCTTGATGGTGGCAAGCTCCTCGGCCAGCGTGGCAGAGACCTTTCCGATGGCCTCTTGACGGTTGCGAAAGGCCCGCCTGGCGACGTATCCGAACAGCCGGGTCGCTGCGAGCATCACCGGTACGGCAAGCAGCGTGACGAGCGCGAGGTGCCAGTCGACGAGCAGCATCCCGGCGAGCGTGGCAACAAGGCCGAGAGCTGCTCCCAACAGCCGCCGAAACCCTTGTGAGAGGAAGGAGTTCAGCGTCTCGATGTCGTTGATGAGTCGGCTCATGAGATCACCGGACTCGGCGGCCTCGAAGTACGAAACCGACAACCGCTGAACGGTGGCGAACACCTCCTCGCGCAGCTCGAAGAGCGCGCGCTGTCCGGCGGTCCCGAGGCGCAGTATCTGCGCACGCTGCGTCCACCAGCCCACGATGGCTGCTGACACGAGCAACATCGCCGGTACGGCCAGCACCGAGGGGCCGTCTCCGCTGGCGGCGGCCTGCACAGCCGCATCTATGATGCGTCCCGTGAGAGCGGGCTGTGCGGCCGTGGCAGCCGAGGCCACCACCAGCCACACGATGGCGATGGCGACCTCTGAACGATAGGGGAGGAGATAGCTGAGGAGTCGGCGCACAGTCACGAAGCTGGACTCAGGTCGATCGGTCTTGGTCAGAGAGCGCAAGGACCCGGTGCGTGCCATCAGCCATCATCCCGCAAACCGGTGTCAGCTGCGCTCGGCACCTCGTCACCAGCGCTGCTGGCGATCACGTCGACGAACTGGCTTGAGGCTATCTCGGCATACAGGCAGTTGGAAGCAAGCAGCTCCTCGTGAGTGCCGATGCCGACCACGCGGCCCTCATCTAGAACGACGATGAGGTCTGCGCGACGTACGGTCGCCAACCGCTGCGCGACCACGAAGGTCGTGCGTCCTTTCATGAGCGCATCGAGATTGTCGCGAAGCGCAGCCTCGGTCTGCGCATCGACGCTGGATGTGGAGTCGTCCATGATGAGGATGCGGGGATTGATGAGCAGCGCGCGTGCTATGGCGATGCGCTGTCGCTGCCCGCCGGACAGCTTGATGCCGCGTTCGCCCACGCGTGTGGAGTAACCCTCCGGAAGCGCGCTGATGAACGAGTGCGCCTGTGCCGCTCGGGCTGCTGCTTGCACCTCTGCGTCCGTGGCGTCGGGGCGCCCGTATGCGATGTTGTCGCGCACCGAACCAGAGAAGAGCACGGAGTCCTGCATCACGACGCCGATCTGCGAGCGCAACGTCGAGAGCGCGATGTCTGAAACGTCATGGCCATCGATGAGCACGCGGCCGGCGGTCACGTCGTAGAAGCGGGGCACGAGGTTGACGACGCTGGTCTTGCCTGACCCTGTGGCGCCGACGAGCGCTGTCACTGAGCTCGGCTCGGCCGAGAAGGTGATGCCAGCGAGAGTCTCGTGTGTGTCTCCGGGGTAGCGCAGGTGCACGTCCTCGAAGAGCACGTGTCCGGTGAGATGGTGCAGAGCGATCGCATCTGGGCGGTCGGCGACCTCGATGGGTGCATCCAGCACCTCGAACAAGCGCTCTGCGCTGGCTCCTGCGCGCGCGATGGTCTGCGCGCCGAAGCCGATCACGTATAGCGGCTGAAGAAGCAGGGAGAGATACGACGTGAAGGCCACAAGCTCGCCTACGGTGAGGTCGCCACCCACAATGAGCACCCCGCCGACCACCGTCACCACGCCCACGCCAAGAGCGCCAACGCCGAAGAGCAGGGGGAAAGCATTTGCCACTGTGCGGCGCACCGAGAGCGCTTGCTCGAGCAAAGCCTCATCGGCACGGTGATACCGCGCGATCTCATAGTCCTCACGTGCGAACGCCCGCACCACACGTGCGCCTGCGATGCTTTCCTGCAAGATCGCGTTCAGCGCACCGAGACGCTTCTGGGACTCGCGAAACCTCGGACCGAGCCGTCGCACAAATACCAACAACACTGTAATGGTCGCAGGTATCACCGTGAACGCCACAAGCGCCAGGATGGTGTTCATGGTGAGCAGCAGCACGACGCCGCCGGAAAGAAGCAGCACTGCCGAGACAGCTTGGACGAGCCCTCCGCCAGCGAAATCGCGCACGAGGTCTACGTCGCTTGTCACGCGCGTTATGAGCTGTCCAGTGCTGGCCCGGTCGTGGTAGGAGAAAGAGAGCCGCTGCAGCTTCTCGAAGATGGCGTTACGCATGTCGAACGCCACACCGTGACTGGCCCGTGCCGAGAGGTATCCCTGCAAGAACGTGGCTATCCCGCCGGCGACGGCCACAACGACGAGCGCGATGGCGCCACGCCAGACGACATCGACACGCCCCGCGCTCACTCCGTCATCGATGATCCGCCGCAGGATCTGAGGGGACACGAGATCGGCCACGGATGCGGCGAGCACGGCGAGCACGGCTGCCATGGCAGTCAGTCGGTATGCACGCAGAAACCTCAAGGCGCGCAGCAGTGCGCTGGACACGGTTCTCCTCGTCACGCGGGGGCGGGTGCGCTAGCTATGTGGCAACCGTTCGATTGTAGCGGCACTGGCACGTAAGCGCGGACATGAGAACGGGCCCGATACGGGCCCGTTCTCATGAAAGGGGAGGAGAGAAGGCTGGGGCATCAGCCAGGATGGGCTACAGTCAGCCGCGCAGCACGCGCTTGATCCGCTCGTACTCGGCTACGTCTATCTCACCGTGCGCGAGGCGGTCGCGCGTGATGCGCAGCGCACCGTCGGCGGGCGAAGATGCCGGTACGGGGATGCGGCCCAACCGTGCGAGCGATTGGCCGGTGTGAATCGCGAAGATAGCGAGCAGTGCAAGCGCACCGATGAGAACCTGCTCCACGCCCATCGCGATTCACCCCCTGTGTCTGTTCGCTATGACATCAGTATGCCCCGCGAGAGCGAAGACAGCGTGAACCGTACATGGAGAATGCGTGGAGACGCACAAGTGTTCACGCAGGGGGATCCGAGAGAGCTGGGTCGTTTGAGGGGTGGCGCATGCCGACACGTTCTCGGACGCGTGGTGGACGCGCAGGTGCGGTGGTGGTGAGCGCTACACCCACAACGATGATCGCCATGCCGGCGATCACCCATGCGTCGATGGGCTCTGGGGTTGCGATGATACCGAGCGCACCTGCCGCCCAGCCGAGAAACACCGCGATGACGGGGTTGACGTACGTGTATGTCATCACCTTCGAGGTCTGCACGTGTGCAAGCAGCCACACGAACGCGGTGAAGGCCACGCACGAGCCGAAGACCGTGAGGTAGGCCAGCGCCCACAGCCCCCCGCTCGTCACGTTGGATACGCTTGAGAGTTCGCCGGATACGACGCCGATGCCAAGCAGAATGCAGCCCGCGATCAACATCTCATAGCCTGTGGCCACGACGGCGTTAGCCTTCACCGGGCGTGCGCGTGAGATGAGCGACCCGGTCGTCCACAACCACGTCCCCAATATCTGCAAACCGACGCCCAGCCACTCCATTCCCGAGCCGTGCACGCCGAGGACTCGCGGCCACATGAGCACGGCAAGGCCCGTGAAGCCGATCACAAGGCCGGTGACGCCGCGTGCGCTAGGGCGTTCCATACCTGGCAACATCCACTCGGCAGCAGCTACCCATAAGGGAACCACCGCAACAACGAGCGCTGAGAGGCTGGACGGGATGTACTGCTCGGCAAGAACAGTGAAATACATCCCTCCGCACAGCAGGAAGATGCCGACGACGGCGACCGTGATGAGGTCGTAACGAGACAACCGCAAGCGCCAGCGCCGCAGACGCGCGAAGGCCAGCATGATGAGCCCGGCCAGCACGAACCGGGTCCCTGCGAACAGCGCTGGAGGCACGTGGTGCTCTAGCCCGATCCGGATAGCAAGGTACGTGGAGCCCCAGATCACATAGACAGCGGCAAACGCGAGGAGGGTCTTCGCATCGAGCCTTCGGTGCATGTCACCTTCTTCTGATAGGCGCAGGACACAGCGGCCAAGGAGCCGCGTCCACATAGGATACCGCCGAGCGCAAGGGCGTGCGGCGATGCGCGAGGCGACACGTGCTTCACCGTGAGCAAGGTTCGTCTGGCATGCGGCATGCTGCTGCACGTAGCACGAGAGACCGCGGACCGTCGCCATCCGTCCTGTAAGGAGACGCTGTAGGTGCCCTCGCACAACCGACTGGACTGCTGGGAATACCAGGGCTGCGGACGTGGCCCTGGTGGGCGACGCACCAACCAGGATGGCGAGTGTCCGGCAGCCTCGGCTTCGTCGCTTGATGGAGTCAACGGAGGACGCGACGGCGGCCGTGCATGCTGGATCGTGACAGGCACTCGGTGCGGAGGAAAACGCTCAGGGCCGTTCGAGGACAAGATCCACGAGTGTCGCAAGTGCTCGTTTTACGCGCGCGTGCAGGTCGAAGAGGTGCTCGGCATGCCCGACGACGAGACCCTCATCAAGCGCTACTGCAACAAGTGAGCCTGCGATCCGCCTCAGTGGAGGCCCATCACCGATGAGCACGAACGCCACATACGCGTATGACTATCCGCGCCCTGCTCTCGGGGTCGACCTTGTTGTGGTTGCTGGCAAGCGCGCGCATCCCTCGGTCCTTCTCGTGAGACGAGGTTCGGCGCCTTTCGAGGGCCGGTGGGCGCTTCCAGGAGGCTTTGTCGACGAGGACGAGCCGCTTGAAGATGCGGCGAAACGTGAACTCGCCGAGGAGACGGGTCTTGTGTTGGGTGTGCCGCTCATGCAG
>JAVEVF010000109.1:0-4905 GCA_034005175.1 Coriobacteriia bacterium
GGCAAGAAGGTTCGCGTCAGCCGCGCAGTCAAGACAGCGCTTGTCATGGCCGCTGGGTGGGGGACGTTCGTCTGGCTGCTTTCGCTTGCCGTCGGAAGACCGGTCGCTGCGATCTTCAACGACGACCCCGCAGTCTTCGCAACGGAGCTTGCATACATGGCTATCGTGTTTCCCAGCTATGGCTTCCTCGGCGCGCTGGTCACCACCCTGAACACGCTGAACGCACTGCACCGCGCGGTTCTCTCGATGTTGCTCTCGGCGGTGCGCGTGTTCGTGCTCTATGTGCCGCTTGCCTATCTGGGGTCGTGGCTCATCGGGCTCAATGGCGTGTGGTGGGCGGCGTTCACAGGAAATACGGCGACGGGGATCATCGCTGTGCTGTGGTTCCGCCGCCTCTTCCGGCGCATGGAAGCCGAGCCGCCACCGGTATCGTGGGAAGCTGAGTCAGAGTACGAGGCCATCAGCGTCTGAGACGTTGCTCACGTTAGGCTCGCGTCACAGCCGCTGATGGGGCTGCCATGACCACGAGAGAAGAAGCTCGCGCGCTTCGACGAAGCGACCTAAGTGTCAGTCGGCGTCAAGGACCTCGGCGCGGTTGAGGAGCCACCACGCAACGGCGATGGCGAGCAGCAGCGCTGCAAGCCCGAATGCTGTCTGCATGTAGTCGCCCTTGGGCTCGAACACCACGAATTTCCGCGCCACCGCCACGAGTGCTGCCTCAAGCACCGTGGGGACGACGTTATCGTGCTTCATGTAGGCGAGCGCAATCCGGAAGAGCTCGATGACGATGAAGACCTCAAGCGCGGTGGAGATGACTGTCGTGAACTGCTGACGTCCGAACTCGAAGCCGCCGGTCACCGACTCGAGAAGCTGCATGCCGAAGGTCACGACCAGTAACGCGGCCACGACCACGAGACCTGCAGACACGATGATCTCCAGTGCGAACACGAAACGGTTGAGCAGCTTCTCGATCACACGGCCTCCCTAGCGTGTGGCACACGGCGCGTGCCGCATCCCTCCTTCCTGCATGGTGCCGCAATCAGACGCAGCTGTATAGCTGCACCGCTTGTTGCGTATGCAAACGCCATCGAGGCCGCCATCGTGATGTGTGCGCATCACGCCGAGGCCGGTCCGCTACTCTGCCACCTGTTCTCGCAGTATTTCGAGCAGTTTCACCATCGCGAGCGTGTCCATCTTGCAGTATTCGCGCAGGTCATCGTAGAGAGCGGCGGTCTCTAGGGGCGGGCGCAGCTCGCGCAAGGATCGCAGGTACTGCGTGCTTGCCGCTGTGCCATCGCTGATCGCAAGATCGTCATAGGAAAGCTCGGGGAACCAGGCTGGCAGGACCGCTTTGATTGAAGTGCGGCCGTTAGTTGCGGGATGGAGAGTATTGCGTCGGACGATGGGCTCGAGATCGACGAGGCGATCGCGGAGCGCGGAGATGTCGGCGGCCCGTTCGGGGACGGCAGCGGCAAGCTCCCGTAAGCAGCGCCGCTCATAGGGCGTGTAGTGCATGATTGAGCCGGTCGCGTCGAGATCACCGATGAGCTGGCGGGTGAGAGCAGGACGCGGGTCGTCAGGAGCGGTGTGAAGGTACTCTCGGTGCTCATACGACCCGTCCTCGTGATGGACGTGCACCGAGTACTGAAACGGGATGAGCTGGTAGGGATGGGTGTATGGCCAGATCGGCAGGGCCGGCATGACGGTCTCGAAATCGAGGTGGTAGACCGGCCACGTCAGATTCGCAAGCGCACCCTCAAGCCCTGCGACGTCGATCTCGGATACGCCAGCCTTAACGACGCGCACCACCTCTTGTTGCACTGGGCTGAGGCCAGCAAAGCCCTCGGGGACATCGCAGATGCTGGTCACGCCCATGTCGAGAAGCGAATGCAGTGCACCTTCGCTCAGGCGCGGCAGATCCGTGATGGGATGGGCGCCGGCAAGGGATGCGTGGCAATAGCCGAGGAAGTCGCATGGGTAAGGCTTCTTGCACTGTGCGCCGATACGCACGTGTGGCTCAGGGCCTTTGAGCGTGGCCCGGAATCTCTTCAGCAACGCGGGGATCCCGGGCATGAAAGCGCGGACGTCACGTGTGACATCTTCTACAGCGAACAGGCGTGCAAGATCATACGCGCCCCCCTCCCAGACGTACGACGTGTCGAGATGGACGATGCATGAGCGCCTTACAGACAGGCCCGCACCCTCGACGACATAGGTCTGTACGGCTGCGTCAGTGATGTGTTCGGGTTTGAGCGTGGAGCTTGACTTCACCTCATACAGGTCCCACCGGCCGTCTCTGATCGGGACGAGGATATCGACACGCACGAGCACGCCGTCGAAGCGAAAGGCAGGCTCGTACAGAGTGCGGGCGCCATCGGCGAGCAGACCTTCGGTAGTGCTCAGTGCCTGGGAGGAGTGCAGGTGATCCTCGGTGACCTCGATACCATCCGGAAAAAGGCCATGCGCGAGCTGCCCCACCTCTGTGCCTTGGTCGAAGATCCACTGGGTGGACTCAGTGATGGGATCGGCAAGCTCACGGCGGTGCACAGCCAGCCAGAGCGCTTTCTCGCACTGCAGGCCCTTCTGGAAACGTGATTTTGACAGCCGTGTGGTCATGGCAAGAGGGTAGCAGGAGGGTGTGACATGACGCGTTCTGCTGCCCAACCAACGTCTGCAGGAGGTCGGGCGCTCGCGAGGCTGTGCGGTCTTGAAGACGGCCCCGTGCATCGACAAAGGCCGGTGGTTTCCCACCAGCCTTTGTGTGAGTCACGAGATGTGCTGAACGCTATGCGTCTTGAGCAAGCGGCATGCGGCGCGCCGCTTCAGCCAGGGTCGTTCTACTGAGATGCGCTGTCGGCAAATGCCGGCTGCAACTCGGGATGGAGTGAAAGCGCTAGCTCCAACGCATCCTGATCCCTGCGGGCAAGCCAGAAGAGCAAGGCGGCGGTGAGCATCGGGCCCATGAGGAACGCGCCCATGATCGCCCAGACACCGGGCTCAAACTGGTAGATAACGCCCCATGCCACCACGCCCAACGAGGCTAAAACGAGCAGGAACGCTACAATGCGCTCGTAGTACCAGCCGATGATGAGCGTCGCTGCGATAGCCACGAGCGGGATGAACGCGCCCATGAGCGCGCTGGAAAGCCCGCTCTCACTTGAGCTGAACAGCCCCACGAAACTCGCCACCGACCAAAACGCTCCGCCAGCAATCACAAACCCGCGGGCGACATTGCGTTCCGACGCGATGCGCAGCCGAGTGTCGGCTACCTTGGCGGTGTCGATCTCACGGGACTTGACCAGATCGTAGACGATAGCGCCGAAGTACGCCGGCACTACAACGATAGCCGCGACTGTTCCGACGAATGCGACTATCATGAGGACCGCCGCTAGGATGATTGTCATCGTCCTCTCCCTCCATTGCTGTGCGCCGAGGCGACTTACAGAACCTACAGAGAGTATCGCCGCGTTTGCACACGAGTGGGTTCGGGACTGGTTTCAGTACTGTTAGGGTTGTGTGAGCATTTTGGGGCTGCTACGCGACCGGGAGCTCGAACGAGAACGTCGTGCCCTTGTCGGGTGCCGAGATGACCGCGATGCTCGCCCCGTGAGCCTCGACGATCTCCTTCGCGATAGCCAGCCCCAGCCCAGTGCCGCTTCTCTGCGTTCCGCGACGCGCTTCATCGGCTCGGTAGAAGCGCTCGAAGACGCGCGCCACCTGTTCGGGCGAGATGCCGATGCCTTGGTCGACGACCTCGAAACGCACGTTATCGCCGACGTGAACGCCACGCAGGCGCACACTCGAACCCGCTGGCGAGTGCTTGATCGCATTGTCGGTGAAACTCAGCAGCACCTGGACGACACGATCGCGGTCGGCTAGCACCTGCACGTCATCGAAGGTCGGTTCTACGGCAAGCGTGACGCCAGCTTGTTCGGCAAGAGGATGCATCACGCGCGCCACGTCGCCGAGCAGGTCGGGCACCCACTCGGGTCGCATGGAGAGCGTGAGGCTCCTGGCATCGAGTTGCGCGAGGGTGAGGAGATCGCTCACGAGCCTGCCGAGCCGGTCAGCCTCCACCTGCATGGTCGCGATGAAGTCATCGAGGACCTCAGGATCATCCTTCGCGCCATCGGCAAGCAGCTCGAGGATCCCCTTGAGCGCAGCGATCGGGGTGCGCATCTCGTGGCTCGCGTCTGCTACGAATCGGCGTTGAGCAGCCTCGATGCGCCTTTGTTCGGTGATGTCGGAAAGCAACAGCACTGCGCCATCGACGTCCCCGCCTTCCTCGCGCAGTGTCGTGCAGTTGAGCAACATCGCATAAGGTCCAGTCTCGACGATACGTGCGGTGCTTTGGCCGTTGAGCCCCTGTCTCACCACCTCAAGCACGCCCTCCTCGGCGGTGATGCGTTCTACCGGCGCGCCGAGCAGCTCCTTTTCCACAGCATCCAACAGCCGTACCGCCTCGGGGTTGATGACGAGCACCCTGCCATCGGCATCAAGCGCCACCACACCCTCGGTGATTGAATCCACCACCGCGGCTATCTGCCGCCGACTCTCCTCGATGGCTGAGAACGCTTCGCCGAGCCGCACCGCCATCCGGTTGTAGGCGAGCGCGAGATCCTGCACCTCATCAGGGACGAGCCCAGTGGGCAGGCGCTGCTCGAAGTCGCCCTCGGCGATGGCATCAGCAGCCACAAGCATCGCGTTGACGCGGCGCGTTATGAGATCGGAGAACACGAAGCCAAGCACGCCCGCAACCACCAGGGAGATCCAGAAGGTGACCCAGATCCGGTCACGCACGGCGTCAAGGATGCGCAACGAGTCGTCCACGGGACTTGCCAGCACTACCACGCCCTCGCGCACGCCGGTCGGACCCAGCACCGTGCGTGCGGCGATCGTCCACCC
>JAVEVF010000020.1:0-23689 GCA_034005175.1 Coriobacteriia bacterium
AATCACAAGTCCCGAGTTCAGCGGGGGCCTTGCAGCAGGGGCGGGAAAGGCCACCGCTGTCGCGAAGGTGACGGCCGAGCGGGCTGCCGCTGGCGCGGTGAGTGTCGCGATATCAGCCGGTCGCGTGGTCAAGCGCAGTTCGGTGACGAAGCGCGCTGCCCTGTCGTGGAAGGGCTTCACTGACGGCATCAAGGACGGGATGGCTGATGACGGGCGCAAGGAGAACCCGTGAGTCGTCGGCTGAAGCCACTCACTCTCGAGGCTGTGCGCGCGACTGCTCCGGGCTGTGGTTCGTGTGTCTTCTGGGAGTCCGACGCACGTGTTGAGGTGCGCTGCGGTGCTGCGTGCGACGATGCTCTGCTGCGTGCGCGAATCTCAGAGATCCGCCATGGATGGGGAGAGTTCGGGCGCGCTGCTGTCGATGACGATCTCGTACTCGGCTTTGTGAAGTGCGCCCCTGTGAGCTTCTTCCCGCAGACACGGTGGCTGCCGACCGGTGCACCCGAGCCATCCGTGCCCCTGCTCGCGTGTTTGCATGTGCGTGAGGAAACACGCTCTCGCGGCCTGGAAAAGGTGCTGTTGCATGCCGTCATGCGTGATCTGCACGCCCGAGGTGAGCGCGAGCTGTTCGCCTATGGCGTCTCTGGGGGCACGCACGTCGCACCACCGATGCCAGACCTCAAGTTCCTGCTAGAACAGGGCTTCGTGATAGAGCGCCCACACGCGCAATACCCGCTCCTGAAGCTTGAAGTCAAATCGTTAGCCGCGTGGACCGAGAGTCTCGAGTCCGCTCTTGGCTTTCTGCTCCCGCCGTTGAGCCGACCTCAGCGGGTGCCTGCCCCGTCCGCCGAATGAAGAGGTAGGACTTATGACTGCAGACGCTTCAGGTTCAGCACCCAAGAAGGTTCGCTCAGCCGAACGCGTGCGCATGTACCTCGAAGAACATGGACTTGCCGATGAGATCGTCACCTACGAGCAATCGACGAAGACCGCGCAGATGGCTGCCGATGCGATGGGCTGTGAGCTCGGCCAGATCGTGAAGTCTCTTGTGTTCGTGGCTGGAGACAAGCCGCTTGTGGCGCTCGTGGCAGGAGACCGGCGTGGAGATGCTGACGCGATAGCCAAGCTCATGGGTGAGACCGAGGCGCATTTCGCCGACGCTGACACCGTGCGCTCGGCAACCGGTTTTGCCATTGGTGGCGTCTCACCCTTCGATCTCCCGCCAGATCTACCGGTGTTTGCTGACGACTCGCTGGAGCGCTTCGAAATCGTGTATCCCGCAGCTGGCACACCCTCGTCGATGGTACGCATCCCTCTGTCTCACTTGCTTGATCTCAGCGGTGCGCACCTGGCACGCATCTCGCAGTGATCTGAAGCTTGATGGCATCATATGTCGTGACAGAGGAGAGGGCCGAGGCCGCACCGTCGCGCCTCTATCTGTCCGTGGTCGCTCTGGTGGCTGCGGCGCTTGTGGCTGTCGCAATGCCGTCATATCAAGCCCGAGTGACCGTCTCTGGCTCCTCATACGACGTGCCGCTTGGGTCCACAGTCTCTGATCTTGTGCGTATGGGCGCCATCGATCCTCTCCCCGGGGATTTGCTTGATGTCACAGGGGAGGTTCTGAAGCACGGTTCTGGAGAACCTCCCGTGTACCTGGTGAACGGCGAGGTGACTGGGGGATCAAGCCGCATGCGCGATGGAGATAGCGTCTCCGTACGCCGAGGAAAGGACCGTGTCGAAGCCACGGTGACCACGCAAACGCCTATCCCCATCGAGCTTGAGAAGGTCGGCAAAGGGCCCCTCGTGTCGCTTGAAAGCCCCGGAAACGTCGGCGTGCGTGAGGACACGGTGGGAGAGATCTCGGGGAAGGTGCTCTCTACACGAGTTGTCACACCCGCCGAACCCATGACTGTACGGCGATGGGTGCCAGATCCCTCGACGAAGATCGTCGCACTCACCTTTGATGACGGCCCCTGGCCCGCTCAGACCGAGCAAGTGCTCGATATCCTCGCACAGAACGACGTCAAAGCCAGCTTCTTTATGGTGGGTCACCAGGTGGAGAAGTACCCCACCATCGCCAAGCGCGCAGCCGATGAAGGCCACATGGTGGGGAACCACACACAGAACCACATCATACTCACGCGCCAGGACTCGGAGGTGACGCGCAAACAGATCACCGACGGCAGCCTGACGATTCGTGATAAGACGGGAGTGCTTCCCCGCTGGTTCCGGCCGCCCGGGGGCGGCATGAACATGAGCGTGGTGAGCGAGGCCAAGCGCATGAAGATGGATGTCGCGATGTGGGATGTCGACCCGCAGGACTGGCGCAAGCCAAGCACCGACGCCATGCTCGCCGACGTGCTTGCGCACGTCAAGCCGGGAGCCGTCGTCCTCATGCACGACGGAGGCGGCGACCGCAGCCACACCATCGCCGTCCTGCCTCGGCTCATCAAGGAGCTCAAAGCCCAGGGCTACATCTTCGTTACTCTCGACCAGATGCGCTCGTAAGCGCCGGTCAGATCAGGGCTGTTCGTGCCTGATGGTGCGCGTGGGCGTGACTAGCACGTCAAGCGACACGTCATGCTCCTCACTCGGCACTTCAGCAAGCACCTGGCTGTCGAAGGCAAGACCCACCGCAGTGGCGTGGGGCATTCGTGCGAGCAGCCGGTCGTAGTAGCCGATACCGTGACCGACGCGCTGGCACGACTCATCGAATGCAACCCCGGGTACGATAGCCACATCGATGTTGGCGGGCGAGATCTCTGGCGCGTCGGCGGGGGGCTCGATGATTCCGAACTTGCTTCGCACAAGCGGCATGTTCGCATCGACCCGCTGAACGGTGAGCTCCTCTCGGCCAGCGACCCTTGGGAGCGCGACGGTCACGCCGCGCCTTCGAAGCGCATCCACCACCGGGGCAGGATCGATCTCTTCAGGTGTGGCGGCATACGCGAGCACGACGCGCGCGCGTACGATCTCGGGCAGTGCAAGCAACCGTTGAGCAGCCGCGGCAGCGTACAGGGCGCGGTCGGTGGCGCGTACCGCCTGGCGTGCGCTTCGGCCAAGTGCACGCGCTGCCTCTTTGCTTGGGACATGCTCGGCGCTCATCGTGCTTCCGCCTCGCTGGCCTTGGCTCCAAGCCATGCTGCCGCGAACTCCGCCCAGCCCTCGCCTCTCGGCGAGTGCGTCAGTGCGACGTTGTCGCGGGCGGCGGCTGCCTGCATCGCATGCTCGTCCTCGGCGGCATTAGCTACTAGCACCCCAAGCGCAACGGCATCCGCCATCTCGGCATCCACGGCCGAGTCCCCGATGGAAAGCGCGTCATCGAGCGTCAAGCCACGGCGGTCTAGGTCGCGAATGACAGCGTCGTGTTTTCGCACGCCGTCGGGTATGAGGTGGTAGGCGTGGATCTCGTGGACTCCGCGAAGCGTATGCCGAGGCGGATGCACGATACCGTTGTCAACGATGCGCACCGTGATCGGCAGCGTGTCGAGCAGCGCTTGCGCCTCGGCAAGCGAGACGTTGCCACGCAAGACGTGCGTGGCCTCGCGGTTCAGGTGCCAGGGATGGTGCTCCTCAAGGCGGCCAGGGAAGTGACGGAAGAGCAGATCGAGCGCGCCTACGCGGCTGATGGCCTGATACGGGGTCTCCCCCTCCCGCAGCACATCAGGCCCCCATGAGCCCGTGTAGTAGATGGGGGGCTCTCCTCGGCCAGGTATGATCACGCACCCCAGCTCAGCGATGTAGGAGTCCCAGCCCAGAAGGCGCGAGATTTCGAGCAGCTGCCAGCGATTGCGCCCCGAGCATGCCACACAGGTGAGACCGGCGGCGTTAAGCGAGGTCACGGCGTCGGCAGCGCCGGCCCACGGACGGCCTGAAGCATCGACGAGCAGCGTTGCGCCCGGACCAAGGAGCGTGCCGTCGAGGTCGCTGTAGAGCACAGACGCTCGGGCGAGCGCCGCATCGGCGTGCGGATGGCTCTCTATGAGGGGCGGCAGGGCTGGCATGTTCATGGTGCTCCTCGGAGACGAAGATGGTGTTACGCGCACATTGAGGAGATTCTACTCTGTTGGTGCAATCCGGCCACAGGTCTTGCGATTCTTCTCGGCCAGGGTTCTGGGGGAGATGAGCACCGTATGTCTCAGCGTGCATGGTATGCCGGTAAGATGTATAAGAGTATGGTCCATGCAGACCTTGGGAGCCGAGAGATGCCTGACGAGTTCGATATGCCGTATCCGAAGTACCGCTGCCCGACTTGCGGGAAAGACCTGCCGCTTAACGAGGCACGCTTGACGGTGACGTGCGCCGAGCATCAGGTAGCCGACGCACTTTCCTTCGACGTCAGAACAGCGCAGCCCGCAGATAGACGTGACATCGAGCAGATCTGTGATCGCGCGCTTGGAGAGACCGAGGTCGACGTCTTCGACCGTACGTTTGACGTGTTTGCCGACACGAACCTCATCGCGGATGCCGAGGGCGAGCTAGCAGGCGTGCTTTCTGTTGCGGTATTCGGCGGGGAGCTCGTGATCGTGTTGCTGTCGGTCTATCCCGAGCACCAGGGACAAGGCGTGGGCACAGCGCTCTTGCGTGGTGCGGTCGATCTGGCCCGAGAGCGAGGCCTGCCCTCGGTACGCGTCGCTGTCTCCAACGACGACATCCCGTTGCTGCACTTCTACCAGCGCCACGGGTTCGCCCTGTATGAGGTGGCCATCGGCGCTCTTGCCGACCGCGCGGGCAGCGCGGTGGCTGGCTTTTCTGGTATTCCGTCGCGTGACGAGATACGGCTCCGCCGACCGGTATGCTCCGGCTAGCGCCTTCTCCGCCACCTGCAAGGAGGACTTACTAGATGAACCGACGCAAGCTGTATGCGGTGAGTGTGCTCGCTCTTTTGGCGCTCGCGATGCTTGGTGCTTGTGCTCCTCGCTCAAAGACAGCCGAGACCACCCCCGATGCTGCCCTTGCCGTACCCCAGCCCGCACCCGTGACCATCGGCGTTCTGCCTACAGAAGACGTGCTTCCGCTGTGGGTTGCGCAGGAGCGCGCACTGTACGCAGAGAACGGGATCGATTCGGTGAGCATCGTCGTGTTCGAGACCTCTGAGGAGCGCGACGCCGCACTCGCTGTGGGCGAGGTTGACGCATGCATGTCTGATATCGTCGCGGCTGCGCAGCTTGAAGCTGCCGGGACGCCTGTGACTATCGCGAACGTAGCGCTGGGCGCTGAGGCGGCCGAGGGGCGCTTTGGCGTCGTGGGGGCGATCGACTCGGGCTACGTGGATATCACGGCTTTGGTAGGCGCGCCTGTGAGCACCTCGGTGAACTCCCTTGAAGAGTACGTTGTCGACGGACTCATGCGCCAGGCCGACGTATCCGCTGCTGATGTAGTGGCACAAGACGGTCCCGGAGCTGCAGCCCGATACGAACAGCTGCTGCACGGACAACTAAAGGCAGCGGTACTCCCAGAACCCTGGCTCACGCGGGCCGAGGCCGAAGGCGCACCGGTGCTCGCCGACGACACCACCGGTGAGAATCTCTCCCAGACGACCCTGATCTTTTCCGACGAATACCTGTGCGAGACGGGCGGGGTGGACACCATGTCGGCTATCCTGAAGACTTGGGACGACGCAGTGGCGATCATCAACGGGGACCCGGACGAGTGGCGAGATCTGCTTGCGCAGAGCACACGCATTCCCGACTCCATCAAAGACACGTATCGCATGAACACCTATCCCATGGCGCAGATCCCCTCTGCCGCGCAGATCGATGCCGTGCTGGAGTGGCTGGCTGACAAGGGCGCCATCGGGCGCGGTGCACTGACGTACGAGGATCTCGTCCTGGTGATGCCGTAAGGAGTGGGGTTGGCTGGGCTTGTTGCCGAGGGGCTGACACTGGTCTATGAGGGGGTCGGGCGTGACACGGTCGCGCTCGACGGTCTTGACCTGCGCATAGATGAGGGAGAGCCCATCGCAGTCATCGGGCCGTCAGGATGCGGCAAGTCCACGCTGCTCCTGCTGGCCGCTGGCATGCTGCAACCCAGCCGGGGCCGCGTGTTCGTCGGCGGCCAGCCTGTGACCGGCCCGCGGTTGGCGACCGCACTCATTCTGCAGCACTTCGGGCTGCTGCCCTGGAAGACCGTCTTCCACAACGCGGCGCTTGGCCTCGAGGTCAGACGAGTCCCGCGCGCCGAACGTCGTGAGCGCGTCATGGCCTCGCTTCACCGTCTAGGCCTCGCTGAGTTCGTCGATGCGTACCCTGGCGAGCTTTCCGGCGGTATGCGCCAACGCCTCGCGCTTGCACGTGCGCTTGCACTCGACGCCGACCTGCTTCTCATGGACGAACCGCTCTCAGCCCTTGATGCGCTCACGAGGGAAGACCTTCAGGATCTTCTTCTCGAGCTTTGGCGCCAGCGCGGCCACACGTCTGTGCTCGTGACGCACTCCATCGAAGAGGCGGTCTTTCTCGGCAGGCGGGTGATCGTCCTGTCGCCGAGGCCTGGGCGTGTGGCGGCTACTGTGGACAATCCGCTGATGGGAGAGGCTGGCTACCGCGCGACGCCGGAGTTCTATGAGCGCTGCGCTGAGCTCAGGCAGCTGCTGGCCGAGGAAGGCGCGGTGGGCGCACACACCGACTTCGAGGTTGGCGCAGCCGATGCTGGAGACATCCGATGAACGGTTGGCAGCGCAAGGCAGCCGGTTATGCCATGGCGACACTCGTCATGCTTGCGGTGTGGCAGATCGCCGCGTGGGCCCTGGGCTCCCACGTGCTTCCCGGCCCCGTCCCCGCGTTTTCCGCGTTCGTCGCGGATTTCCAAGATGAACTCGCTCCACATATGCTCGTGAGCATCTGGCGCGTTTCGGCAGCTACCGTAGCGGGTGCAGTGCTGGCAGTGCCGCTGGGGCTTTGGCTCGGACGCTCACCTCGCGCTGATGCGGTTGCAGCTCCGCTCATCTTTCTCACCTATCCTGTGCCCAAGGTCGTATTCTTACCGGTGCTGTTGGTGTTGCTTGGCTTGGGTGATGCGAGCAAGATCACGCTCATCACGCTCATCGTCTTCTTCCAGCTTCTCGTCACCGCACGTGATGCTGCGCGCGCGATCCCCGCTGACTCCGTGCTCTCGGTGCGTTCGCTCGGCGCCAGTAAACTCGGCGTCTTCTGGCACGTCGTTGCGGTAGGTGCGCTACCCGAGATCTTCACCGCGCTTCGAATCGGCACAGGAACAGCGGTGGCGGTGCTCTTCTTGGCGGAGTCCATCGGGGGCACAAGCGGGTTGGGATACTACATCGTTGATGCTTGGGGCAGACTCGACTACAACGCCATGTTCGCGGGCATCATCGCGATGGCGCTCATGGGCGTGCTCATCTACGAGCTGCTAGAGATCGCCGAGTCGCGGCTGTGCCGATGGACGCGAGTGGAGCGCTGACCTCACGCTTGTGTCGTGGGTCTCACTTGAGGGAATGCACACCTGTGTGACGGGCGACGGGCATGGGGGTGCGGTATGTACCGCGATAGGATAGACGCGGGGCGGAGACTCGCCAAGGAGCTTACGCGCTTCGCAGACGACGCCGAGGCGGTGGTGCTCGGCATTCCACGCGGCGGCGTGATCATCGGAGGCGAGATCGCACGCGAACTCGACCTGCCACTGGACGTGATCATCGCAAGCAAGATCGGTGCACCGCACAACCCAGAGTACGCGGTGGGTGCCGTGGATGCTGACGGACGCGTCACCGCGAATCCGGATGCGGGCTACGACGTGGCGGAGCTAGAGGTGCTTGCACGCCCGGTGCGCGACAAGATACGTCGCCGCATCGAGCTGTACCGCGGCGGCGAGGAGGCGATCGACCTTGAGGGCGCCACCGCGATCATCGTCGACGACGGCATCGCGACAGGGCTTACCGCGCTTGCCGCTGCACGATATGTGCGCGCGCAGGGAGCAGAGCGGGTCGTGCTTGCTGTACCGGTCATCGCCGCGGGAGCCGTTGCAGCGTTCAGGGGTGAGGTCGATGAGCTGGTCGCCCCCGAACGCCCCGCGTATTTCCAGGCGGTCGGGCAGTTCTACGAGCGCTTCGCCCAGGTGCGTGATGACGAGGTGCTGGAGGTGCTCGCCGAGTTCGGATACGGTGGATAGGCGCTGCTCGCCATAGTGCATCGCGTGCGCAGCATGGGAGTCACCTGCGCGAAGGAGGCCGAGGCGCAAGCCCCGGCCTTCCGGTGTGAATCTGTGGTGCCCCCGGCAGGATTCGAACCTGCGACACCAGGTTTAGGAAACCTGTGCTCTATCCCCTGAGCTACGGAGGCGATTGGGTACGCTACGTACTTTAGCGTCTCTGTGCCGAGGTGCAACCTTGTGTGTCGGGGGCGTATCCATTCGTGGTTCGCAGAAGTCCTACACTCTCGCGACATCCGGGTGGTCTATCGTGAGCTTCGCTTGGAGGTCGTGCACTGGCGTGAAGACCATCGCACGATTTCGCTTCTCGACCTGCAGGTATCCCTTGTCGACCAGGCCAAGAAGGTCAGCTCGCGCAGTGGCGTAGACCACATTGTGTGTTGTCTTGTGGTAGGCGATCCGGAACTCGGCGTCAGGATTTCTCAGCGCTCGTCCCAGTACCGACCGCTGACGGTGGTTGATGAGTGGATCGGCCTGCAGCATGTCCCTGAGCATCTTGTCGCGCTCGCTGATGCGCCTCAGGGCCTCTTTCAAATCATGAAGGGCTGCGGACGCCATCTGGGCGACCAGCGTCATGTAGGGCGTGAAGTCGAGTCCCGACTGGCGGCGCAGCTCGTGGTATGTCGGCCGGTCCCATCGAATGCGCGGAGATCCCTCGAGGCCCTCCCACTGGAGCTTCATGTGTGAGATAGGCAGAATGCCGAGGACCGGCAGGTTGTGCTTCAGACAATACAACCTGAATGCGAGCCGTCCCACTTGGCCGTTGAGGTCACGCAAAGGCCGATAGAGTCGGATGACGTCGATGAGCAGCAGCGCACGCAGTACAGGGTGGTCACTCGGGTGGCCCGTTTCGTGGTTGGCATACGCCGAGATATGTTCGAGGTACTCCTCACTGCGCTCGTGCACTTGATGGTTGGTGTATTCGAACATCAGCAGGCCCATTCGGGGTTCCACGTCGGGGAGTTCCTGCGAGTCGACACCCTTGATGAGCAACTCACGAAGGTGAGAGAAGAGGTCTGCCGAGAACGGCTCGTCAACCAGCGCGTCGAGCTCGTCGATGGCCGAGAGGGTGTTGGCCACGAGGCGTTCGGTCGAGTCCCTCGGCGTCCGACCAAGACGAAGTAGCTCAGAACCCTGCTTCCACGTGATGCCGAGGCCGTCGAGCTGGGCGGCCGCAATAGTCTCCTCGATGCGCGAGCGCACGAGCCCAGGTCGGTTCGGCGAGTCGGATAGTTGGAGAGACAGACCTGACTCCTCGCTGCATTCGCATTGCAGTTCGGTCACGAGGTCCGCCAGTTCATGGGTGCGCAGATACCAGTATTCCCTGCCCTCGAAATCCGGGATCGTCAGGTCGATTCCGGTCGCGTGGTTCATCGCCGCGAGCAGCTCCCATGAGTCCAGAGGACTCATTCCGGCAGGCAGAACCATAGAGAGGAACTCGTCTAACGGAAGGTAGGAGTCGCGCGAGCGTCGCATGATGGCGTACAGGTCGCCGCCAGGCTCCAGCAGGCGAAGTGTATCGGAGTGCAGACATGGGCTTCGCTTCGTTGGGTGGCGCTCCATCGGTTCCCTCCCGATTTGAATCTCTCAAGTCTCAAGTTCAAGCGGATTAGCGAGTTCTTCCGCATTATTCAGGCGTTGTACTATCAACTATTGAGATATTGACATTCTAATCTACGGGGCGCTGAATGTCACTACGTCGCCGCTCCGGCAGCAAGATCGCGGCGGACGAGCAACCACATAGGGGAAAGGGGTGTGCGCATGACGAGACGCGCGCTCATTGGCGTCGTCACGATGCTGGTCTTTGTAATGGGAATCGCGTACGCGGTTCGGATAGCTGCAGTGGATGGTTCCCGCCTTCTGTTTGACTCGGCATGGTGGATGGTCTTCGCGACGCCGTTTGTCGGTATGCTTGCAGCCGCATTCACCAAGAGGCGAGATCCACGTGTAGAAGGTTCGAGGGTTCTTCGCCACGATGATGCTGCCATCGTCGAACACTGGACGCATGGTGTCGGTACCGCAGTGCTGCTCGGCTCGGGCATCGCGCTCGGATTCCTGTTCGTGCCGCGCTTGATCTCAGAGCAAGCGCCCGTCTGGGGCGCGATGAACATCCACTTCGTGGCGGCCATCATCTTCCTATTCGGTACGTTCTACTACGCAGCGAACACCCTGCTCGCGCAGCATCGTTTCGCGGAGCATCTGCCCACCAAGAACGCCTTCACGTTCACGGTCCAGCACTATGGCCATCTTCTCGGCGTGAAGACATGCCACATGCCTCCCGAAGACAAGTACTTCGAGTCCGAGAAGATGGCCTACATCATGGCCCTTGTCGGAAGCGTCCTGATCATCATCACCGGTTTGCTCAAGGCGCTGGCGCACGTCGTGGATGTCCCAGGTGCGGTCATGGGGCCCGCCAATCTGGTTCATGATCTGGCCAGCATCGTGATGCTCGCGTTCTTTCTTGCCCACGTGTTCTTCGCTGCCATCCTCCCTGCTTCGTGGCCCGTGCTCGGCTCGATGTTCACTGGCTACGTGAGCGCGGAGCAGGTGAAGAAGGAGCACGCGGGATGGTATCGGCGCCTGACGGCCACCAGCACACGCGACTGTGATGGCGACGATTCGAGCGAAGCCGCCAAGGTCCACGTCACTCAACTGCGGAATTCCTGAAAGGACAGAAGGACATGTCGGAATCAGAAGACAGAAGACTCACGGCGGTCGAGGGCGGAGCGGCCGACAAGACCATGTCGCGGCGAGGCTTCATCGCCAGCGTCGGCGGCCTCGGACTAGGCGCGTTTCTCGGTGGCCTGGCGGTCAAGGGGTTCATCCTGCCCGACACCGTGATCGCGGTCCCCGCGTCGAAGGGCTACCTTCTCGTCGACACTAAGAAGTGTGGCGGTTGCGAGACGTGCATGTTGGTGTGTTCACTCGCCCATCACGGCAAATCGAATCCTACGCTGTCACGCATCCAGATCACCAGGAACCCCTTCGGCAAGTTCCCGGACGACCTCGAGCAGATCCAATGTCGTCAGTGCCCGTCTCCCGCGTGCGTCGATGTGTGTCCTACCGGCGCCATGCACGTGGACAGTGCCAACGGCAACGTGCGCACGGTCGATGAGCGCAAGTGCATCGGCTGCGAGAAGTGCGTCTACGCATGCCCCTTCACTCCGTCACGAGCTCTGTGGAACCACGAGGACAAGCACGCGCAGAAGTGTGACCTGTGCGTGGACACGCCGCACTGGAATGAAGACGGCGGACCAGACGGCAAGCAGGCATGTGTTGAGAGTTGTCCGCTGCGCGCGATCACGTTTACCACGCAGACGCCCATCCAGCAGGAGAAGGGCTACATGGTAAACCTGCGCAACAATCACTGGAACTGGCTGTCGTTTGACACGACCGACCTGGGACGTGAAGCGGAATTCAAGCTCCCCGCGCGTCCTGCCGCGCCCTCCGCTGAGGCGAGCAAGGAATAGACGCAGACATGGACCGTATTCGCAACGACTCACTGAGCAAGGAGGCCAGACTCGATGGCTAAGGGCGGCTACGTCGGCAAGATCCTATACGTGGACCTAACGACCGGAAAGACAGAAGACATCCCCACCGAGCAGTATCAGGACTGGGGTGGCGGGCATGGCATCGGCGCGGCGCTGTTCTGGGACCGCGTCTCGGACAAGACCGTCGATGGTTTCGATCCCAACAACCTCGTGTGCTTCATGACCTCGCCGATGTCGGGAACCGGCGCGCCCTCGGCATCTGGACGAACCGAGATCACCGGCATCGGCGTCCAGGCGTACCCGATCGGGTGGTTCACGCGATCCAACTTCGGCGGCCGATGGTCGGCCATGCTGAAGTACGCGGGCTACGACGGCGTCGCCATTCAGGGCAAGGCCAAGAGTCCGGTGTGGCTCAACATCATCAACGGCAAGGTGAAGATCGAGAGCGCTCAAGACCTCTGGGGCCTTGATACCCACGAGGTCCAGGAAGAGATCTGGAAGACCGTCCTGGGCGACCTGGATAACCGCGACTGGTTCGATATGAGCAAGACGCGCGACGGCGGACGCACCACTCAGAAGCCGGCTGTCGTGTGCATCGGTCCGGCAGGCGAGAACAAGAACCGCAACGCCTGCGTTATTCACGACGCAGGCAACAGTGGTGGCCAGGGCGGTTTCGGCGGCGTGTTGGGGGCGAAGAACCTCAAGGCGATCAGCGTGCTCGGCACAGGCAGCGTGCCGGTCGCCGATGCGGCTGCACTGATCGCGATCCGTAACGAGATACGAAACAAGTTCGGCTACAACGTCGACGATCCTACGCGCGAGGTGCCGGTTCCTGGTGTGCCGATGTACGGCACCACGACCAACGAACCTGGGTACGGGGGTCTCGCGTGGATCGCTGATGAGCCGCAGCGACCGCAGGGCTGCCAAGGCTGCTTCAAGAACTGTCGTCGTAGTTTCGCGAGTGGCAAGGCCAACGGCAACAGCTGCATCGAGTCCATCTTCTGGACACAAAGTGGTGTGGTGAGCGAACAGATGGAAGCAACCACCCTCGTCGATCAACTGGGTATCAACGCCTACGATCTGAACAAGGGGCACGACTACCTCTACGCGCTCTACAAGCAGGGCATCATCGGCCCCGGCAAACAGATCGAGTCCAACCTTCCGTGGGAGAAATACAACACCTACGAATTCATCGAGGCACTGCTCCACGCGATCGCCGAGGGCACGGACATCGGCAAGGACTTACGGGAAGGCATCACCCGCGCGGCCGTGAAGTGGGGCCGTTACGAAGAGGATACGAAGAGCGGGCTACTCGCTCGTCCGAACTGGGGGTACACCGAGCATTACGATCCGCGGCTCGAGGTCGAGTGGAGCTATGGCTCGATCTTCGGTGACCGCGACATCAACGAGCATGGTGTGAACTGGTACGTTCACTGGATGCCGCTGGTGTGCGTCGTCGTAGGGCAGGATCCGCCGATGACCGCCGAGGAGCTCACCAAGCACATGGCCGAAGCAACCGGCGTGGGTGACCCGAAGGGCTGGGATTACAGCGCCGAGGGAATCTACGCTGATTCCAAGCTCAAGGCCGTTGCGTGGCACCGCCACTACTCGCGCTTCTGGATTCAGTCGATGCTGTTCTGTGACTGGGCATGGCCGCAGCTTGCAAGCTTCAATACCGAGGATGGCAAAGGCGCCACTCCGGACTACGAGGTCCGCATCTACAAGGCCGTCACGGGAGAGGATCTCACCTACGAGGACTCGCTCGAGATTGGTCGCAAGATCTGGAACCTCGGACGCGCGATCTGGACTCTTCAGGGCCGCACACGCGACATGGAGGTCTTCGCGGGCTACGTGTACGACCAGCCCACGAGTGCCCCGTATCCGCTGCCCATAATCAAGGATGGCCAGTGGGTCTACGACGCCAACATCGGACGCACGCTCGACCGGGAGAAGTTCGAGGACGTGAAGACGCGTTTCTACACACTCGAGGGTTGGGACCCGAAGACCGGTTGGCCGACCCGCGAGGGGCTCACTAAGGTCGGGCTCGGCAGAGTGGCCGACGAGCTCGAAGCCGCCAAGAAACTGGGAGTGGGTGCGCAATGAGTGCAGAGACACAAGCGCTCACTCGCTTCAACGAGCCCACGAGCGAGATGGTCGAGCACGCCTTGCGCGAACTCGACTGGGATGGCCGATTCGTCGGCTACCAGATGCACTCCTCGGCGGGAAATGCTCCTGCCAATCTCTACGGTCTGAAGGATGCGGTCGTGTTTCTCACGGGCACCCGTTGGGACCGTATCGGACCCGACAACCACAAGGCATCGCTCAACTGGGTGCACATGGAGTCGTTCGTTACCTGGCTGCGCGATTCCGTAGGTGATTCGGAACTGGCGGATACCATCGCGACCGAGGTGTTGCCGCTATCCTCGTACAAGGCACAGAGTGATCGGATCACCGAGATTCTTGCTGAGCGGATGGCGCAGTACCGCGTTGCGCTTGAGGTCGAAGGCGCCGAGTGAGACACGGTTCGGCCAATCAGGGCAACGCCGCTGGAACCTAGCAGCGTTGCCTCCGTCCGGAGTTGGAACATGCGTGTACTTCTCATCAACTCACCTGTATCTAGGACGAGCTCGCACGCGCGGCTGTCGCCTCCTCTCGGGTTGGCATATCTCGCTGGCGAGGCCCGGAGGGCTGGGCATGAAGTCGAGCTTCTGGACCTCAATCTGAGCGGCTACAACCCAGCGCGTGTGCGCCTTGCGCTGAACCGGTTTAGACCAGAGGTCGTGGGGCTATCGACGTACACGGAGACCTACATGGGCGCGCTTGTGGTTGCTCGGCAGGTCAAGCAATGGGATGCGTCTACCGTGGTGGTGATGGGCGGCGTCCACCCGAGCATCTTGCCGCGCGAGACGGCTGCTGAACCCGATGTCGACGTAGTCGTGGTGGGAGAGGGTGAGCGTACGCTTGTTGAGCTGCTCGGTGCAGTTCGCGCAGCCGGTTCGCTGGCTGGCATTCGCGGCGTCGTGTGGAAGGACGCTGACGGTGCGATCGTGGCAAACGACCCTCGGCCTCTGTTGGCCCCGGACGAGGTGGGATTGCCAGCCCGAGATCTTCTGGCGCTCGAATTCTACGAGAACGCCTTCAATGTGCTCACAGCCAGAGGTGGTTGCCCCTACCGATGCCCGTTCTGCTCAGCATCGCACGTTTGGAGCGCAAGACATCGCCCCCGTCCTCCGAAGTCGGTCGTTGACGAAATCGACATGATGATGAGGGACTTCGGTGCGCGCCACCTCTTCTTCGTGGACGACATCTTCACGCTGCGCCGCAACTGGGTCGGAGAGTTGCTCGCGGAAATGGAGCAGCTGGGATCCGCAGTGAGTTGGGGCTGCAGCACGCGAGTGGACTGCGTTGACGAGGAGCTTCTGTGCTCCATGGCCTCTCACGGCTGCACCGGCATCCAGTTCGGAGTGGAGTCCGGCGCACAAGAAGTCCTCGACTCGATGAAGGGCATCGACAAGCAGTCGGCACTGGATGCGGTTCGCTGGTCCCTCGGCGCTGGGATCAGTACCACGTGCTCGTTCATGGTGCCGTTCCCGCAGGATACGGAGGCTACGCTGCGCGAGACGTTCGCCTTCATGGAGCAACTCAAGGACCTCGGCGCAGAGATCCTCATGTCCTATACCACGCCGTATCCCGGGACAGCGCTCTATGATGATGCTGACGAACTTGGCATCAAGATACTAGCGCGCGACTGGGGGGAGTACGACGCCAAACACCTCATCATCGAGACAGCTGAGCTGCCCGCCGAGGTGATTGACCGCATCGTCGCCGAGGAGGTCGCGCGGCTCGGCATGAGCCGCTCGGCATAAGCGAGCGAGTCGCGTGCCACGTGTTTCGCGCCCTGCGCTACACTCAGCCCATGGCAACCACCTTGTTCATCGACGCCGACGCCTGCCCTGTGACAAGGGAGGCGCTATCGATTGCCCGCAAGAGCAAGGTCTCCGCGGTGCTGGTGGCAAACGCCACGCAGAACCTCGCACGCTACGCCGGACGCGCCGGTGTGGAGGCCATCGAGGTGAGCGGCGGCCGGGATGCGGCAGACTTCGCGATCGTCGAGCGCCTTTCGTCGGGTGATGTGGTAGTCACACAGGATATCGGCCTGGCAGCGATGGTGCTTGGCCGAGGAGCTGCCGCCATCACTCCGCGCGGACGCCGCTACTCGGCCACCACTATCGATATGGAGCTTGCCGTGCGCCACGCCGAGCAGCGGCACCGCCGTGCGGGAGGTCGCACCAAGGGGCCGAGCGCCTTTGAAGAAGAGGACCGCGAGCGATTCTCAGCGGTCCTCTCAAGCATGCTGTCCGAAAGCGATCCCCGTGCGTGAACGCCGCGCGCCTAGCTGCCCTCGCCGGGCGGTGCTTTGCCCACCCAGATGGTGACCGCCGTACCGCGCTTCACCTTCTGTGCGGGAACCGGGTCTTGTGTGAGCACGACGTCATCTTCGGGGCTTACCTGGTAGTTCACCGTGGCCCTGAGCCCGGCGGCCTTCAGGTCCGCCCGCGCCTGCGCCTCGCTGAGCTCGATCACGTCAGGGACACTGACCTCGTCGCGTCCTTTCGAGACGCGGATGGTCACGGTGGCCCCGGCATCGAGTGACACTCCACCGTCAGGACTCTGGCTGATGACGGTACCTGCAGCGATGGTGTCGTGATACTCCTCGGTGACCTTGACCTTGAAACCTGCTCCGCTAAGCGTGCTCGTGGCATTCTGGCGGCTTTGGCCCACGATGTCAGGTACGCGCACGAGCTGTGTGCCTCGGCTTACCACGATCGTGATGACCGTGCCCGGGCTAGCCATCGCACCAGCCTCCGGAGACTGACGAAAGACTGTGCCATCTGGTACCTCGGAGTTGTATTCGCGCTGGATATCGGGGCGGAACCCCTCGTCTGAGATGAGACGCAAGGCTTCTGACTCACTCATTTCCGAGAGGTCGGGGACCTCTGAGACATCGGGGCCGAGACTGATGACCAGAGACAGCTCTGAGCCCTTGGCAGCCTCAGCACCCCCGATGGGGTCTTGTTCGATGACGAGTCCAGCCTCGATATCCTCGTCGGTGCGCTCCGTGATAGGCCCTACCGTCATCTCCGCAGATGCGATGGCGTCGGTGGCTTCCTCCAACGTCTTGCCCATCACGTCAGGCACGATCACCATCTCAGTGCCGCTGAAAGCCCCAAGCGCCCATGCGATGCCCACGCCGGCGAGAAGGAGCACGACCACGCCGATGATCCACGGCCAGGGGTTGCGCTTCTCGGGCACGGGACGCACGTGAGCACCAGCACCCGCAACCGCTGGCATGACCGAAGTCCCGTCGAAACCGCCGCCTGACGGCTCTGGCGCATGTACGGCGCCGCCTGCGAGAACGCGTTTGAGGTCGGCGCGCATCTCGTCGGCGGATGCGTAACGCGTCGCCGGGTCCTTCTGCATGGCACGCAAGATGACCGCTTCAAGCGCAGGCGGGATGTTGGGGTTGAGCGTTCGCGGCGGTATGGGCTCCTCGTTCACCTGCTTGAGAGCTACTGCCACGGGGGTGTCGGCATCGAATGGCAGGCGCCCGGTCGTCATCTCGTACAGCACGACGCCCAGTGAGTACAGATCGCTTGCGGGGCCGAGCGGGCGGCCTTGTGCTTGTTCGGGGCTCACGTAGTGAGCAGTGCCGAGCACCGAGCCTGTCTGGGTGAGGGTGGTGTTGCCGGCTCGGGCGATGCCGAAATCCATCACCTTCACCGTGCCGTCGGGGGCAAGCACGATGTTGTGCGGCTTGATGTCGCGATGGATGATGTCGTAGCCGTGGGCCACGGCGAGCGCCGAGCACACCTGCGCGGCATACTCGGCAGCCTTCATGGGGTCGATTGCGCCGCGCTGCTCGATAAGCGCCTTGAGATCGGTGCCGTGGACGTACTCCATGACGATGTAGTAGGTGTCGTCGTCACGACCCCAGTCGTAGATGTTGACGATGGAAGGGTGCGAGAGGTTCGCAGCGGCCTGGGCCTCCTGGCGAAAACGCGCCACGAAGTTGGGGTCAGAGGCGTAGCGAGGATGAAGCACCTTGACGGCGACCGTTCTGCCGAGCACGCCGTCGACGGCCTTGTATACCTCGGCCATCCCGCCCGAGCCGATCTTTTCCGTCACCCGGTACCTACGTCCGAACACCAGCTCTTCCACGTCACGCCCCCACGTTCTCGATGTGGCCGGCCAAACGGCCGACCATCCCGACTATTCTACAGTATCAGCGCCCCAGGGCCGCCTGCAGCACCGTGCGAGCCGCCGGTGCCGCCACGCTGCCTCCCGTTCCTGCGTTCTCAAGCACCACAGCAACCGCTACCTGCGGATTATCAGCGGGTGCGAATGCCACGAACCATGCGTGAGGCTGTCTGCCCTTGCCTGTCTCGGCGGTGCCGGTCTAGCCTGCCACCTCGACGCCTGCGATCTGTGCCTGGGTACCTGTCCCAGCCGCCACGGTGTCCACCATGATTCGCGTGACGTTCTCGGCGGTGGACGGGCGGCAGGCTGTCACCCACTGGCGTGGCTCCGTGGCGGTGATGATACGGCCTGCCTGGTCGGTGATGCGGTCGACTAGATACGGACGCATCACCACGCCGTCATTGCCGAGGCCAGCGCTCACAAGGGCCATCTGCAGAGCGGTGGCCTGCGGGCCAGGGGGGCTGTCGTGCTCGCCCACGGGCTGTCCGACACCCGCCCACGCTGTCTCCCAGGTGGTCATCTGTCGAGGGTCAGGCATGAGCGAGGCGCGCGACGGCGTCTCGGTGGGAGGCACCTTGCCGAACCCGAACCGCTCGCTTTGCCCGACGAGCTGCTGCGGTCCCATGTCAACCGCGAGCTGTGCGAAGACAGTGTTGATCGAGCGCATGGTAGCGGTTCGCAGATCGACTGCGCCATAGTCCGAGCCACCATAGTTGGTGACCGGCGCCCCACCTATCTCAATCCTGCCCGGACCGGTGTAGGTGGTCTCAGCGCTTGCAGTGCCGGACTCGAATGCGCCGGTGAGGGTGACGATCTTGAAGGTGGAGCCAGGTGGGTAGAGGCTTTGTGAGGCCCGGTCATAGAGCGGGGAGCCGGTATCTGCCGCAAGCGCGTCCCACGTCTTATCGACAGCCCCTGGGTCAAAGGTGGGCGATGAGGCCATGGCAAGCACCGCTCCCGTTGACGGATCGATGGCCACGACGGCTCCGCGGTGGCCTGAGAGCGCTTGCTGCGCTGCGCGCTGCACGTCTGCGTCGATGGTGAGCCACACGTCGTTGCCAACGACCGGCAGCCCCGCTGCGGCTTCCACCGCATCGCGGAAGGTGCGGAAGACGCGCTGGCCGCTGAGCGCATCGTTCATCGCGGATTCGATGCCCGACCGCCCGTAAGTCGTGCTGTAGTAGCCTACCGTGTGGGCTGCGAGCGTGCCCTCAGGATAGCGCCGCTTGTAGATCTCGCCGTCTCTCACCGACTCGGCAAGCACGACGCCATCGGCCGAGACGACAGAGCCGCGTGGTGAGCGCACTTCCTCGGCAAGTCCCCGCGTGTTAGCGGGGTGGTTGTTGAGCGCGCGCGCCTGAAGCACTTGGATCGAGGTGAGGTTCACCACGAGCGCCACGAGCATCACCGAGATGATGGTTCCCGAGTGAGTGAGGCGTCGGGAGAGCGCCACTCGGCCAAGCACACCTGAGGAGTCGGAGAGCGAGACGATCTCGGCCTGCCTCCCTGTGGCAGCGTCACCAGCGCGCAGAAGCAAGCCCAAGATGATGAAGTTGGCAAGCATGGACGATCCCCCGTATGAGACGAAGGGAAGCGTGATGCCGGTAAGGGGGATGAGACGCGTCACCCCGCCGATGATGACGAAGGTCTGCAGGCCTAGTGCGGCAACAAGGCCGGTGGCAGTGAAGGCAGCCATATCCGAGCGAGCGCGCGCAGCGGTGGAGAGCCCACGCATGCACAGCATCAGGTACGCGATGATGAGCGCCGCACCTCCCAACAAGCCGAGCTCCTCGCCGATGGCAGCGAAGATGAAGTCCGTCTCAACGAAGGGGATGCGGTGTGGGAGCCCCCGACCCACGCCCACGCCGGTCATCCGGCCTGCTGCGAGCGCGAAGAGCGACTGGACGAGCTGGTACCCTCGGCCGGCGGCGTCTGCGAAGGGGTCAAGCCAGATAGCCACGCGCGTCTGCACATGTGCGAACAGCGAATACGCGACGCTTGCTCCAGCGGCGAACAGCAGCAAGCCTACGACGACGTAGTTCATGCGTCCTGTCGCTACATAGATCATCACGAGGAAGATGCCGAAGAACAGAAGACTGGAGCCGAGGTCCTTCTGCGACACGAGGACGAACAGCGAGACCGCCCACATGAAGATCAGCGGGCCTAGGTGCCGAAGAGCCGGTACGCTTGCCCCGAGCACCTTGCGTGTCGAAATCGACAGCACCTCGCGGTTCTCGGCGAGATATGCGGCGAGGAACAACACGATGAGCACCTTGGCGATCTCGCCGGGCTGAAACGACATCCCCGCCACACGCAGCCACAGCCGCGCGCCGTTGACCTCGACACCTACGATTGAGGGCAGAACGAGCAGGGCGAGTCCGACGAGCATGATGGTGTACTTGTAGCGCGCGAGGCGCTCCAGCGAGGGCACGAAGACCAGGGTGGCCACCATCGCCGCTACGCCCACGAACAGCCAGACAAGCTGCTGAGCACCGAGGGCCGCATCGAGCCGCGTGACGTATGCCACGCCGATACCCGACAGCAGCGCGGTGAGCGGGAGCAAGACAGGGTCTGCTGCCGGGGCGAGGAAGCGTACGGCGACGTGTGCGGCGAGAAACGCCGCGATGAGCCCGGCAGGAACCACGAGGTCTTGCCAGGAGAACGTGGCAGACGCGCGCGCGTCCACGAGCCCGAAGATCAACAGGACCGCGGGGGCAGCGGCGAGCAGGAGCAACAGCTCAGTAGAGCGTCGCGAGCGCATCGTCAGGGCCCCTCAGCGGGTTCATCGGAGTACGGTGCACGTGCTTCAGCGATGGCGCGATACTGCTCGACCAAAGCGCCAGCGGCCTTGAGATTCTCCACCTGTATGCCAGAGGTGAGCCTGCTGGCCGCCACGGGGTCGAGCAGCGAGACGGGGATGGTGGTCTCCTCGGCCCGCCAGTTCAAGCTCACGCTCGCGAACTCACCTGGCAAGCCCCGGTACACGACGACGACGCCGTCCTCAGCGATGAGAAACGCGCGGTCCGATGCATAGCGGTACGTTCCGCCGACAGCGATAGAAACCACAGCAAGCAGGGCAAGCGTCCAGATGAGGACGGCAAGCCACGTGCGATGTGGGCGGCCAGGCGTGACGTGGGCAGTGCCGCTGATATCCACGATCACGACAGAGATGTTGTCGTGGCCCCCAGCGTCATTCGCAGCATCGACGAGCGCGCGCGCAGCAAGCTCGGGATCACCGTACTCTCCGAGCATCTCGGCGATCTGTTCGTCCGTGAGCATGCCAGTGAGCCCGTCAGAGCACAGCAGGAGGCGGTCGCCGGGTGACGCGTCGATCTCGTAGATGTCAGCGTACATGTTGGGATCAGTGCCCAATGCGCGCGTGATCACGCTGCGGTTGGGGTGGACGCGCGCTTCTTCTTCCGTGAGTGTTCCTTGAGCGATCATGTCCGCGACCATAGAGTGGTCGCGTGTCACGCGCTCGAGCACATCGCCATGCAAGAGGTAGGCCCGGCTGTCGCCCACGTGTGCGACGGTGATACGCAGCCCCTCGACTACAGCGGCGGTGAGCGTGGTGCCCATGCCCTCGCGCCCGCGGCCTTCGCGCGCCGCCATGATGACGGCGCGGTTGGCCTCCCGCACCGCCCTGCCAAGCGCTTTGGAGTCCGCGCGTGCGGGCGCTGCGTCAAGCAGGCTCGCTACAGCGATGCTGCTGGCCACCTCGCCCGCTTCATGTCCGCCGAGGCCATCGGCCACGACGAACAGCGGCGGCTCAAGAAGCACGGAGTCTTCGTTGTGGGTGCGGACTCGGCCGATATCAGTAAGGCCGGCGTATGCGCGCTTGGCTGGGCGGGCCTTCATGTCCGCACTACCTTGAGGCGCACGGCGCCGAGGTCGACCACATCGCCAGAGGCCAGCGCGACGGGGTGCGTGATCTGCGAACCGTTGACGATGGTGCCGTTAGTGGAGTCGAGGTCCTCGATGACAGCGGTCCCGTCCGGGGAGGGGGTGACCCGGGCGTGCGTCGAGGAGATGAAGTCATCGGCGATGACGATGTCTGCACCAGACGACCTTCCGATGACCACCGGCCCGGAGATGGGGACGCTCACCCCTTTAAGCTCGCGCGGCCCTTGTACGACCGCGAGCGCGAGTCGGGCACCTGATGCCGAAGGGCCTGCTGCCTTGACATATCCCATACCCGCGCGCACAGCGGCGAACAAGAACAGATACAGAAGCGCCAGCAGCACCAGTTTGCCGACAAGCAGAACGATGTCGACCATGACCTAGCCTCCCGGCCCGTGGAAGATGAGTTCGCTTGCGCCGACCGAGATGACGTCACCGTCCTGCAGCCTCTCGAACGTGATGCGCTCTCCGTTGAGGTATGTGCCGTTCGTGGAGTCGAGATCCTCGATGGCCCAGCCCGCGCCTTCGCGCACGAACGCCGCATGTTCGCGCGAGACGTTGGCGTCGGCAAGCTTGATGCCTGAGACGCTGAGCCGTCCAACGGTCACGCGTTCACCGCCGAGTGCCACATCGTGCTCCACTCCCCCGACCGTGACGGTGGCGATGTCTTGAGCAGGCGTGGCAGCAGGTGGAGGCTGCGTGCGCGGCTTGATTGGCGCTGGAGCTGCGAAGTCTGCGGGTTTGCGCGCTGCGTGAGATGGCACGCCACGGAGGGGAGCCGCGTCGTCCTCGGCAAGTTCCGCGACATCGGGCGGTCCTTCGGTGGCCGCCACACGGAAGCGGCCCAGCCGCAGGTCGTCGTGGATCACGAACGTGATGGCCGGGCGCGCAGTGAGCGTGTAGCCGCGCTCGGCGGCGTGGCCCACAAGGAAGGTAGCAAGCTCACCGCGCAAGGTGGACTGGAAGCTTCCCATCTGGTCGCTGTCGGCAGCAGAAAGCGCAACGGTGTAGGCGTGGGGGACGTATACCTTCCCCACGCCTACCGCCTTGCGGTCGTCCATGGCCTTGCCGAGCGCTTTGGCGATCTCTGCGGGTTGCACGGGGGAGCGAAACGCGCCCGCGAACAAACCCTCCACTGCCGATGCGATGCGGTCCTCGAAATCCGAGAGGATGCTCATGCGTATACATGCCCCTGTCTCCCCGGGGGATCATTCCTCCTCGGGCCTGGTGGGTGGGCCGGCCACAATCACCACCACCATAAGTATAGAGGAGGCTCCGACGCCAAGAAGCAAGGGCAATCCCGCCCATGTAACCGAGGCGTTTCCTGCTCGGGCGAGCACATCTGCTAGCAGGTAGCCGCCTGTGAGAGGTAGCGTGCCGAGCACGACGCCCAGAAGCGCCATGAGACGGGAGGACGAGCGTGAGCACAAGGACATGAGCGCAGCAGCTGCCGCCCAGCCCAGCACTACCGCCACGGGAGCGGCAGAGGAGGTAAGAGGCTCAAACGCGTGTGAGCCCCCGGCGGTCGACCACGGTTGGATGAAGAGATGGGGCAGCACGCTCACGAACGGAGCTGACGCGCCTGATGCCGCCGATGCCCCCATGGTGAGAAGGGCGCCAAGCGCCGAGAGCGCGGCGGCCTGCAGCGGCGGCATCACGAATCCTGCGAGCAGGGGGGCAACCGGCGCGATGTGCGCAAGTCCGAAGACAGGGCCGGCGAACACCGAGAGCCACCCGGCTCCCCTTCGCCCGAACAGCCACCACAGCGGCACACACACGGCTAGCAAGACAAGCGCTGCCAAGACAGCGCCTTGTTTCGCGATGCCTGCGGCAAGCAGCACCGTGGCAAGCCCGAGCCCGAGCCCGGGTGCGAGCGCGGC
>JAVEVF010000021.1:0-23610 GCA_034005175.1 Coriobacteriia bacterium
GGACACCATGGCCATGAGATTGCGGTAGCCGATCTCGTTCTTTGCAAGCAACAGCAGGTGGTAAAGGTTTGGCTTGCCCTCCCGTGAGCGGCGCGAACCCGTGGTGAAGTAGATCTCGCACCCGATGATGGGCTTGATATCTGCCTTGGTGGCAGCGCGGTAGAACTCGATGGCGCCGTACATGGCCCCGTGGTCGGTGATGGCGAGCGCGGGCATGCCGAGCGCAGACGCGCTGCTCACGAGGTCCTTCACGCGAGCGGCACCGTCGAGCAGCGAGTACTCAGAGTGCGTGTGCAGGTGGACGAAGGACACGGACCTACGTCGCCTCCCGCTTGTCTGCAGGGCCGAGCTGGTCGATGATGGCGCGATAGCCGTCAGCCCCGTAGTTGAGCGATCTGCTCACTCGGCTGATCGTGGTGGCAGAGGCGCCGGTGGCCTCGCGGATGGCTGTGTAGTGCTCGCCAGCAGAGAGCAGTCGCGCGACATGCAGCCGCTGCGCCATGTCCTTGATTTCTTTGATGGTGCACACGTCTTGAAGAAACGCGTATGTCTGCTCCGCGTCACCGAGAAGGGCAAACGCACGCAGCAGTTCCTCCACTTCAGGCGTCCTCAAACGATCATTCGTCACGCGCTTGCGCTCCCCCTCGGTATCCGGCTCACACACAAGATGATGTGGTGAGCATAGCATGCAACGCCGACAGTTTGGGTCGGGAGATGACCGAACGGCCGTTCGTGCATGATGTACGGACGGCTACGCTGACAGCCGTCAGACCACTGGGTTGAAGAGGCTTCCGATGCCCTCGATACGCACCTCGACGCTGTCACCGGGGCGAAGCTCGCCGATGCCGCCTGGCGTGCCGGTCAGCACCACATCGCCGGGCACGAGCGTCATGACGCCGCTGATGAAACTCACGGCCTCCGGCACGCTGAAGATCAGGTCCGAGGTGCATCCGGACTGCCGGCGCTTGCCGTTCACGTAACATTCGACGAGCAGGTCCTCGGGCTCGACATCCGTTTCGACCCACGGGCCAAGCGGGCAGAACCCATCGTACCCCTTCGCACGCGTCCACTGGCCGTCACGCTGCTGGAGGTCGCGCGCGGTCACGTCGTTGGCGCACATATAACCAAGGATGTTCATCCGGGCCTGTTCGGCTGTGGCGTTGCGAGTGCGTCTGCCGATGACCGCCGCGAGTTCGGCCTCGAAATCCACGCGCCCCACCCCCGGAGGCAGTCGGATATCCCCTCCCGGGCTGTTGAGGGCGGTAGGCGGCTTCAGGAAGATGACGGGCTCCACAGGGATGGGGAGGCCCATCTCCTCGGCGTGTGAGCGGTAATTGATGCCCACGCACACGATCTTCGTGGGGACGACCGGGGTGAGGAGCTCGGCGCCTCTCAGATGAATCGCGCCCTCAGGCTCCCACTGGCCGAACGGTTCATCGGAGATGAGGGTGATGGTGGCATCGTCTGCCAGCCCGTAGCGGCAATCCCCCTCGGTGATGACGCGCACGATCCTCATGGCGCGGCCCCTTGGCCATCGACAGGACCTTCTCACCCGCTAAGTTCCAGGGAGGTCGTCGCTCTCCTGCCGAGGATGCGCAAGCCCGTACTCCACCGAGTCTACGAGCGCCTCCCACGAGGCTTCGATGATGTTCTCGCTCACGCCTACGGTGCCCCAGCTCTTCTCGCCGTCTGCCGAGTCGATGAGCACGCGTGTGACCGCTGCCGTGCCCTTCTTCTCGTCAAGAACGCGCACCTTGAAGTCGGTGAGTTCGATGGCGTCAAGCGCGGGATAGAACCGCCCGATGGCGATGCGAAGCGCGCGGTCAAGTGCGTTGACGGGACCGTTGCCTTCGGCAGTAGCGATGTAGCGTTGGCCGCCGACATGCAGCTTGATGGTGGCCTCGGTCATCACGCAACCATCCTCGCGCTTCTCCATGATGCAGCGAAACGACTCGAGCTGGAAAGATGGCGAATACGTGCCGAGACGCTTGCCGAGCATGATCTGCAAAGAGGCGTCTGCCGCCTCGAAGGAGTACCCCTGGTGCTCGAGGTCTTTGATGGAATCAAGGACTGCTCCCACGGTGTCGGGGTCTGCAGTCAGATCGATTCCGAGTTCGCTTGCCTTCATGGTGAGGCTCGCGCGGCCGGCAAGTTCGCTCACCACCACGCGCGCGAGGTTGCCTACCGTCGCAGGGTCGATGTGCTCGTATGCCTCAGGCATGCGTGCGGCTGCGCTCGCGTGCACTCCGCCTTTGTGCGCGAACGCGCTCATGCCCACGTAGGGCTGGTGGGGGTCGGGCGACACGTTTGCGGTCTCGGCGATGAAGTGACTGGTATCGGTGAGCAGCTGCAGCTGATCGCGCGTGACACACTCCTTGCCCATCTTCAGTACGAGCGAGGGGATGATGGAGAGCAGGTCGGCGTTTCCCGCGCGCTCCCCGTAGCCGTTCGCGGTGCCTTGCACATGCGTGCAGCCCGCCTCTACGCCGAGAAGCGAGTTCGCCACGCCGCATCCCGCGTCGTTGTGCGCATGAATGCCGAGCGGGGTGTCGACCTCCAGTCGCACCACACCCACGGTGCGAAGCACATCGTGCGGCATCGTGCCGCCATTGGTGTCGCAAAGCACCAGGGCATCAGCTCCCGCATGTGCCGCCGCGCGCACCACCTCAAGCGCGTATCCCGCGTTATGGCGGTAGCCATCGAAGAAGTGCTCGGCATCGAAGAACACGGTCTTTCCCTGTGACTTCAGGAACGCCACCGACTCGTGAACGATGCGTATGTTCTCTTCGAGAGTGGCGCGCAGCGTCTCAGTCACGTGGAGATCCCACGCCTTGCCGAAGACGCAGAGAGCCTCACACCCGGTGTCGAGCAGCGCGCGCAGTCCGGGGTCGTCCTCGGCAGCGGCGTCCTTGCGACACGTCGCCCCGAACGCCGAGATCGTCGCGTTCTCGAACTCGATATCGCGGACGCGCTCGAAGAACTCGATATCCTTGGGGTTGGAGCCCGGGAATCCGCCCTCGATGTAGTCGATGCCGAGCATGTCGAGCCGATGCGCGATACGGATCTTGTCCTCGACGGAAAGAGACAGTCCCTCACGCTGTGTGCCGTCTCTTAAAGTGGTGTCGTAGAGGGTGATCACGCGACTGCTCCTCCTGCCATACGTGGCAGCGAAATCGGATGTACGTAGTCTAGCGCAGATGGGTGATCACCGAGCGAATGCAGCCCGCCAAACGAGAAGGACCGGGGAGATGAACCGCAACGGTGAGTGCGCTCAGACGCGGTCGAGCCAATCCTCAAAATCCGGCTCTTCACCATGCACCACTCGGAAAAAGGCCTGCTGCAACTCGGTCGTGATGGGGCCGGGCTCGCCGATCATGTGACCATCGACCGCCCGCACCGGCACCACCTCGGCAGCAGAGCCTGTCATGAAGATCTCGTCGGCCGTGTAAAGATCCGTGCGCACGAGCGACTCTTCGATGACGGGGTATTCGAGAGCGTCAGCGATGACCATGATGGAGTCACGTGTGATCCCAGCGAGGATGCCGTCGGAGACCGGTGGGGTCGATAACACACCATCTTGGATGACGAAGATGTTCTCCCCCGTCCCCTCACAGACCTTGCCCTCCTCGTTGAGAAGGATGGCCTCGGCATAGCCGTGACGGTTCGCCTCGATGCGCGCGAACGAGCTGTTGAGATAGTTGGCCGTGGCCTTGAGGGCTGGCGGCAGCGCATTGATTGAGCGTTGACGCCAGGAAGACACCCCTACATCGACACCTGCGGAGAGTCCTTCTTCGCCGAGGTACGTGTGCCAGGGCCACACAGCCACAGCCACACTGATGGGAGCGGGGATGGGATCGAGGCCCATGACGCCGTAGCCGCGAAAGGCGAGCGGGCGGATGTAGCAGCTCGCGAGGTTGTTGATGCGGATGGTCTCGCGAACGACCTCCATCATCTCCTCGACGCTGTAGGGGAGCTCCATGTACAGCATCTTCGCCGAGCGCTCGAAGCGCTCCATGTGCTCGCGAAGCCTGAAGACTGCGGGGCCGTCTGAGGTCTCGTAGCACCGGGCGCCCTCAAAGACGCCGGAACCGTAGTGCAGCGCATGGGTGAGAACGTGAACCTGGGCCTTGTCCCAGTCGACGAACTCGCCGTCCATCCAGATCTTGTCCACCGCGGGAAGCGACATCGCGACAAGCCCCCTTTCTGCACTCGTGACTGCATCCGTGACCGAACGGTAATCGTATCAGTGTACTTGAAACGCAGCGCAGTGATGGCATCTGCATCAACCGCACACGCTCCGTCACGATGACCTGACTTGACCCCTCTTCGCTGGCGGGCTGTCGTGGGCAGATGCCGTGACCCCGATGCCGAAGAACAACATCGTCGCAAAGCCGGGCAGGTGCGTGGCGTACAAAGCCGCTGCCGCGACACCCCAGGCGAGAGCCGCACCAAGTCCGAATGCTGGAGCCGCTCGCGGCTTGAAGCGCAACGCAAGCCACATCAGAACGAAGACGAACGCAAGCAGCATGATCGGTCCGCCCCATACGAGTCGCTCCAGATACTCACTATGGATGTGTGTGCCCACCACAACGTCGGGCAGCATGAAGGAACCCAGTGGGTGATCGAGCCATGTATCAAACCCCGCTATCCAGCGGGTTGCTCGGCCATTCGTCACCCCGTCCAGCTGTTCGATCAGATGCGAGGACCCCTCCCCGCCATGCACGGCCCCCGGCACAGCGTTCACGGACTCGGCGAGTCGGCTCAGCATCCCGCCCGCCGTAAGGGCAACGGTCGCCACGCCCACGGCTACCAGCAGGACGATGACCAAACGCGTACGCGCAGCTCTCGGAGTCTCGGACGGCTGCTGCGTGTCACGCCTCGTCCACAAGGCATGCACTCCCGTCGCCACGCCAACCGCGACCGCCGCGAACAGAGAGGTTCGTGACGCCGAAAGCATGATGGCAAGAATGCTCATGGCTCCCACAGCCACACGAGCTACGGCCTTGTCACGTGATGTAGCTGCCCATACGAAGACGGCCAACGCTAGCGCACCCAGGGAGTTGGGATCAGTCTCCAAACCCAGCGCGCGAAACCCTTCGCCCGGATCGGGCGACCAGACGCGCGCTGCTGCGCGCACGTGCGTGTTCCACGCATCAACACCCGAGGCAAAGGGGTTTGCTAGCCCAGCGCTTGCGGCCCACTGCATGAGTGCGACAAAGACCGTGATCCCTATGACGGCACCGAAGATCCACTTCGCGAGGGCGGGAAAGCGCTCTCCAACCACGAGACCCACTTGCAAAGCCGCCAGGAGGGCAAGCAGTGGCAGGGTCGCGTACAGCACGTACAGCGCACCGCTCCTGAAATCGGGCGCGCCTCTGAGGGCGGTGATCACTCGCACCATGGTGTCCACCGCAAGCAGCATATGCAGCGGCCACAGCGCAGCATGGCGTTGTGCTGACTTGGTTATCCCTGCCGAACCTAGCCCCACCAGACTCGCCACGCCAGCACCGATCAGAACGACGTTCATGGTTCGCATCAATCCGCCAACGGCGAAGAAGCGATTCGATAGGAGCGCAGCGAGCACCACGACAGCCCCACATGCGGCCACGAGAAGCCCCTCCATCCGCAGCGCTGTGCTTGGCGGTGCGGGTTTCACCGCTGGGAACCCTGGCTGGTGCCCTGGCGCGCCACAAGCTGCCGCGCCACCAGGTCGCCCATCTCGGCCGTGCCCACGATGCGCTCAGGACCCGTGTCCACGGCAGCGATGTCGCGCGTGCGCCAGCCCTCGGCAAGCACGCCCTCGACAGCGGTGCCAAGCGCATCGGCCGCCTCGTGCATCTCGAAGCTGTAACGCAGCATCAGCTCGACTGAGAGCAGCATGGCAAGCGGGTTAGCGACGCCCTGCCCTGCGATGTCTGGCGCGCTTCCGTGGGAGGGCTCGTAAAGCGCGGTGCCGTCGCCGAGCGAGGCGCTCGCGAGCATGCCGAGCGAGCCGGTGAGCATGGAAGCCTCATCGGAGAGGATGTCGCCGAACATGTTCTCGGTGACCATGACATCGAACTGAGCCGGCTGACGGACGAGCTGCATGGCGGCGTTGTCAACAAGCTGGTCTACGAGCTCGACATCCGAGTACTCGGCCGCGTGCACCCGGTGCACGATCTCGCGCCAGAGCCGCGACGTTTCAAGCACGTTCGCCTTGTCTACCGAATGCACCTTCCCGCGCCGCGTACGTGCCGCCTCAAACGCCGTTCGCGCGATGCGCTCGATCTCGAACTCGCGGTAGTCCATGGTGTCATAGGCGCGCTGCCCAGCCGTTCCCTGCGCGCCGGCGCCAGCGACATCGTATTCACGTGCGCGCTTGCCAAAGTACAGGCCACCGGTGAGCTCGCGAACGATGAGCATGTCCACGCCCTCCAGGAACTCGGGCTTGAGCGTGGATGCGCCGCGCAGCGCGTCGAAGATCTTCACGGGCCGCAGATTCGCGTACAAGCCGAGGCCCTTGCGCAAGCCGAGCAGTCCTTGTTCGGGTCGCGGCCTTTCCGGATCGGTGGTATCCCACTTCGGCCCGCCGATTGCCGCGAGCAGCACCGCATCCGCAGCGTGCGCGGCCGCCAGCGTCTCTTCGGGAAGCGCGGTGCCTGTCTCATCGATGGCGATGCCGCCAAGAAGCGCCTCGGCGAACTCGAATCGCACGCCCTCGCGCTCGCCTATGACGCCGAGCACCTTCATGGCCTCGGACGTGATCTCAGGACCGATGCCGTCGCCCGGCAGCAGACAGATGCGGTACGTGGTGGTCACGAAGGCTCCTCCCTCGGCAAACGACCGGTGATACGCGGGCGATTCACGCGCTAAGAGGATACACTAGTCGCATGAGCCCCTCAGCATTGTTCGTCACGACAGTCCCCATCACGCTCGAGGCGTTCCTGCTGCCCTTCGCCGAGCACTTCCGCGCGCAGGGGTGGCGGGTCGATGCGCTTTCCAACGGCGCGACACAGCATACGCCGATCTTCTCGGACTTCGACAACCGCTACGACATCACCTGGAGTCGAAACCCGCTCAACCCCAGCGAGCTCTTCGACACCTGGGCGCGGGTGAGACGTGTGGTCATCGAGGGCGGATATGACATCGTGCACGTGCATACTCCCATCGCTGCATTCATGACGCGCTACGCGTTGCGGTCCTTGCCCCCCTCCGACCGGCCGTCAGTCATCTACACCACGCACGGGTTTCATTTCTACCCAGGTCAGAGTCTTCTTATGCACACTGCGTTTCACACCATGGAATCCATCGCCGCGCACTGGACGGACTACCTCGTCACCATCAATCAGGAGGACTACGAAGCAGCACTGCGCTTCAAAGGGATTTCCCACGAGCGCGTGCGCTATATCCCTGGTATCGGCGTGGACATCAAGCGCTTTGCCGAGGGAGCGGTATCGCCTGAGGAGGTCGCGGCGGTTCGTGCGGAACTCGACGTGCCCGACGACGGGTTCATGCTGACGATGATCGCAGAGTTTGCACCGGTGAAACGCCACGCACACCTGCTAGAAGCGCTGGCTCGCGTGAAGGACAAGCGCGTTGTGCTCGTGCTCGTTGGCACAGGGCCGCTGGAGGCCGAGGTCCGAGGTCAGGTTGGTTCACTCGGCCTGGCAGATCGCGTGCGATTCGCTGGCTACCGGCGCGACATTCCAGCCGTGCTCGCGACAAGCGACGCACTCGCACTCGTCTCGCAACGCGAAGGGCTTGCACGCTCGGTCCTTGAGGCTATGGCTGCGGGAAAGCCTGTCATCGGCACCGATACGCGCGGTATCGCTGATGCCGTGGGCCCTGATGGCGGCTGGATCGTTGCGAAGAACGACGTCGCCGCCCTTGCAGCCGCCATCGAAGGTGCAGCCGCGGACCCGGCGGGCGCTCACGCACGGGGAGCTGCTGCCCGAGAGCGAGCGCGTAGCGAATTCGCGCTCGAGCGCATCGTGGCCGAGTACGACAGCTTGTACCGCAAAGCGATGGACTCGCTCCCGCGCTCCCGGTGACTTCCGCCGCACGCTACAATAGGCATGACTTGCGACTTCACCACCGCGAGGTGGCCTGAGAGGAGATCGCATCCACATGCTTCCAGCGACCTTGCGCGAGCGGCTCCGCGAGACAAGCCGCCTTTCTAACACCGCACTGCTTCCCATCGATGCCGCCGTCGTGGTCATGGCCACGATCACAGCGTACTACGCACGGTTCGAGGGAATGGTGCTCGACCCCTTCTTGCAGTGGATGGTCCCCGTCACGCTGCTCTCGATCTTCCTGTATGCGACGGCCTTCGCGTTCTTCGGCCTCTACCGGCTCGTGTTGCGGTATGTGGGTGTGGACACCCTGCTCAAACTCGGCGGGGCGGTCGTGGTGGTGTTCGGCCTCCTGCTGACGCTGAACCTCGTGATGCCACTCGAGGAGAATATGCGCCCCGTGCCTCTGAGCATCCTCTTCTACCAGGCGATCCTGGTGTTTCTCGGCGCGTCGGCGGCACGCATGGCTGCCCGGGTGTTCATACACCTCCACGCCTCCCTCCCCGGCAGAGGCAGACGCGTGCTCATCGTCGGCGCAGGTGATGCCGGGCCGTTGTTGCTCCGAGACATCCAGAACCAGCCCGACCTCGGCTATTCGGTCGTAGGGTTTCTCGATGACGATTCGGCCATGCTGGGCCGCACCATCATGGGCGTCCCTGTCGCAGGGCTCACTGAGGACCTCGCCGAGGTGGTGAGCCGTCTTGGTGCGCAAGAGGTCATCGTGGCGATGCCGCAAGCGCCGCATGAGACCATCCGACGCATCCTCAACGCTGCCGCAGACGCAGGCGTGCAGACGCGCGTGATGCCTCAGCTGGTGACCGACCGAGGCTCCGTGAGCCTGCGTGACGTGCGCCACATCGATGTCGCCGACCTTCTCGGCAGGCAGCCGACCCCTATCGACATCGATCAGGTTCGGGAGTCCATCGCGGTCAAGAGCGTGGCGGTCACCGGCGCCGCAGGTTCTGTGGGATCAGAGCTCTGCCGCCAGCTTCTGCCGCTCGGTCCTCGGCAGCTCGTCCTCGTCGACGTCGACGAGGCGCGCTTGCACGAACTCTGGCTCCAACTGCATCGAATCGCTCCGGACGTGGCGGTGATCGCGGTGTGCGATATCCGCGACGCGCGCCGGCTCGATGCGGTCTTTGGCGAGACTCACCCTGACCTCGTCTTCCACTGCGCCGCCTACAAGCACGTCCCCATAATGGAATCCGCGCCTGAAGAGGCTGTGAAGACAAACGTGCTCGGCACCGCTCGCGTGCTCGATAGCTGCGTGCGCAACGACGTTCGAAGGTTCGTGCTGGCCTCGACCGACAAGGCTGTGGCGCCCACGAACATGGTGGGCCTCACGGAGGCGCTTGCAGAGACTCTCACGCTTGACTCCGTGCGCCGAGGGCTCATCAACGCGTGCATCGTGCGCTTTGGCAACGTGCTCGGCAGCCGGGGTTCTGTCACGAACGTGTTTCAGGACCAACTGCGCCGAGGTGGGCCGCTCACGGTCACGGACCCGCGTGTCACACGTCACTTCATGACCGCATCCGAGGCGGCCCGGCTCATCCTCCAGGCTCAGGCCATCGCCGAACCCGGCGATACCTTCGTTCTGCGCGCAGGCGAACCCGTGAGTATCGAAGACCTCGCACGCAAGATCATCGCGCTTTCAGGCGTGCCTGCCGAGATTGAGTTCGTGGGGTTGCGCCCCGGCGAGAAGCTGCACGACGAGCTCGCCGAGCCCACCGAAGGGCTGTTGTCAACGGGCCGGGAGAACATCTTGCGTATCGAGCGGCCCGAGGGATCAGGCGCGTGGAGCGCCGAGGACGTGATGGCTGTCATCGAAGCCGCCGTGAGGGGCTCCGCTGACGATGTTCGTGCAGCGATCGCACATCTGTGCCCGGGCTTCGGAGACAAGGCGTGCAAGCCCTGGTAGAGGAGCGCCGAGAGCGCAGGACGCCCCGCGAGCCGTCTCCTACCGGGCTCCTACCTGCTCTCTTACCGCCTCGATGAGCCCGCCCTTCTCGATGATGTCTTTGACGAACGGCGGGAAGGGCTGCGCACGATACGTCTCGCCGCTCGTCACGTTCACGATGACGCCAGCGACGGCGTCCACCTCGACCTCGTCACCGTCGGCGATACCGTCTACGGCTTCAGGCGACTCCATGATGGCAAGACCCGTGTTGATGGCGTTGCGGTAGAAGATACGCGCGAACGACTTGGCGATCACGACGCTGATGCCCGCGGCCTTGATGGCGATAGGCGCGTGTTCGCGGCTCGACCCGCACCCGAAGTTCTCCTCGGCCACAAGAATGTCGCCGAACTCGATCTTGGAGACGAAGCTCGCATCGAGGTCTTCCATACAGTGCTTGGCGAGCTCCTCGGGAACGCTCGTGTTGAGATAGCGTGCGGGGATGATGACGTCGGTGTCGATGTCGCGACCATATTTGTGCGCTGTACCATGGAACTTCACGGGCACTCCTCTCCCGGTGGGTGCGTGTGAGGGATGATAGCACGGAGAACAGCCCAGGGCGGCCCGGTTGAGTGGCTTGCCTGGGTGCGCTTAGCCGCACTCGGCTGCCACGCGCTCCATGTCCGCATCCACCATCATCGCCACGAGCTCCTCGAAGGCCACCTCGGGCTTCCAGCCGAGCTTCTCGCGGGCCTTGGTGGAGTCGCCGAGAAGGTGGTGCACCTCGGCAGGTCGCCAGAACTCGGGGTCTTCCACCACGAACTGCCGGTAGTCGAGGCCAACACGCGAGAACGCGATGTCGCAGAACTGACGTACCGAGTGCTCGTGGCCCATTGCGATGACGTAGTCATCTGGCTCCTCTTGCTGCAGCATGAGCCACATCGCGCGTGCCGAGTCTCCAGCGTATCCCCAGTCGCGTGTGGCATCGAGATTTCCTAGCCGAAGCTCATCGGCGAGCCCGTGCTTGATACGCGCCACCCCGTCGGTGATCTTGCGTGTGACGAACTTCAACCCCCTGCGCGGGGACTCGTGGTTGAACAGGATGCCGTTGGAAGCGTGAAGCCCGTACGACTCGCGATAGTTCATCGTGATGTAGTAGCCGTAGACCTTCGCGACGCCATAGGGTGAACGCGGGTGAAAGGGCGTGAGCTCGGTCTGGGGCGTCTCACGCACCTTGCCATACATCTCCGAGGTGGATGCCTGGTAGAAGCGCGTGTCAGGCTTCAGGCGCCGAATAGCCTCCAGCCATCTCAGGACCCCAAGGCCGTTGTACTGAGCGGTGAGCATGGGCTCTTTGAACGATGTGGGCACGAATGACTGCGCGGCGAGGTTGTAGACCTCGTCTGGCTGGACAGACGAGAGCGCATCCATGATGGAGTACTCGTCGAGCAGGTCTGCGTCGACGAGCTCGATGCGGTCGAGAAGGTGCTCGATGCGCTCGTAGTTCTCGGCCGAGAGCCGACGCACCATACCGTAGACGGTGTAGCCCTTCTCAAGCAGAAGCTCAGCCAGGTACGAACCATCCTGGCCAGTGATGCCGGTGACGAGTGCGCGCGGTGCCATGCGCTATGCCTCCCTGTTCCAGTCATCCTCGATGCGGACGATGTCATCTTCGCCGAGGTACTCCCCCACCTGCACCTCGATGACCTTGAGCGGGACCTTGCCGCAGTTCTCGATGCGGTGGTGCGAACCCAACGGAATGTAGGCGCTCTCGTTCACATGCACCTCCATGCGCTCTCCATCACGCGTCACAAGCGCCATCCCTGCCACAACGATCCAATGCTCCGAGCGGTGGTGATGGCGCTGCAAGCTGGATCTGCCGCCTGGCTTGATCTCCAGAAGCTTGATCTGGAACCCGGGACCGGCAAGCAAGCTCGTCCACGAGCCCCACGGGCGCAGGCTCACCTTGGGTTTGACGACCTCCTCGGCGCCAGCCGCCTTAAGCGCATCTACCACGAACCTCACGTCCTGCGCCCGGTCCTTGCGTGCCACGAGCGTGGCATCGGCGGTGTCGATGACCATGAGATCCTCTACGCCGAGGGTAGCCACAAGGCGGTCCGTACCGTAGATGATGCTGTCGTGTGTGTCGATGTCGACACCGCGGCCTACGCGTACGTTTCCAGCACCATCGGGTTCAGCTATGTTTCCGAGGGCCTCCAGCGAGCCCACGTCGCTCCAGGAGAGCGCCGAGGGGATGACGGCGACGTGCTCGGAGCGCTCCATGACTGCGTAATCGATCGAGATCGACGGCAGTGCGCCGAACCGATCGCGCGCCTCGCCAGCATCGAGTGTGCCTGCAGCCTGCGCGGCGGCAAGCCAGCGCGCGGTGCGGGCGATCTCGGCGGTGTCCTCGAACAGCTGCATCTCCTCAAGCACACGAGCCGCACCCATCACGAAGATGCCCGCGTTCCAGGAGTAGCCGCCCTCAGCGAGGAAGCGCGCGGCGCGCTCGGCGCCAGGCTTCTCCACGAACCGTGCCGCGTGGCGCGGCACGGCGCTACCCTCTGCGAACTCAGGCATCTCCTCGGCGGCCTTGACATAGCCGTACGCCGTCTCTGGCCGAGTGGGCGTGATGCCTATCGTCACGAGATAGCCCGCGTGAGCAAGCGCTGCGGCACTCATCAGGCAATCATGCCAGGCAGCGTTGGCGTGCAGGATGTGATCGGAAGGTAGAACCACCATGACGGCCTGCGGGTCAAGGAGCTCGATCGTGGCAGCCGCGTACGCGATGGCGGGCGCGGTATTGCGCGGAAGCGGCTCCTGCAGATAGTTGATGTTGTTGAGTGAGCGGTCGGCGTGCGAGGTGAGGTGGTTGCGCAGCTCATCGAAGAGGCGCTCGTTGGTGACGATGAAGACGCGCTCGTGCGGCACAAGGTTCTCGACGCGCTTGACCGCCTGGACTATGAGGGATTCCTGCCCGAAGACCGAGAGCATCTGCTTGGGTGAGAGTTCACGCGAGAGCGGCCAGAAGCGCTGACCGCTGCCGCCTGCAAGGATGGCGGCGTATACCCCAGGTGTGGTGATGTCCATCCCGTGCCCTCTCGAATGCCTTTGTTGCGCGGACGCAAGATATTGTCGCACACGGTGCGAGGAAACGTGGGCACGTGCTTGCAGGCCGTGGTGCAGGAGCCAGCGCCGCTGGGGCCCTTGATCACGGTGTCCGAGCCCTATCCGCGCTCCCTCGCCAAAATGGGTGCACCTGCACCCACATTCCCGACGGTTCCAGGAGCCAGCAAGCCCCCCACACGTCCCCGAGCAAGGACGCACGCGGCGCCGCAGCGACTGCCGCCTCGCTCACCTTGCAGCAGCCGCTACGATCACCGCCGCCACGTCCTCGCTCCTTGCAAACCAGGAGCACTCCGCTTCCGCAAAAGCGCGTCCCCGCTGCCCCATCTCCGCGCGCAGCCCCGCATCCGCCGCCAACCGCGCAACCGCAGACGCGAGCGCCCCGCTGTCGCGCTGTGGCACGATGATGCCGACCTCCTGCTCGCGCACGACCTCAGTGAGCCCCGGCATTCCTTCGGTGGCGATCACCGGCACTCCGCACGCCATCGATTCGTACAGCTTGAGCGGTGAGATCCCTGCAGCCGCGAACTCCTCCTGCTCCTTGTTCACGAGCGAGCACACGGCATTGGATACGATAGCCGCCACCTGGTCGTAAGGCAGCGACCCGAGATACACGACTCGCCCATCTCCCGCAGCGGCAGCAGCTTCCACTGCACCGCGCTTCACGCCGTCTCCGGCCACGACAAGTGCAAGCCCCTCAGGCCACTGCGGATCTCTCACAGCCGCCAGCGTGGTGTCGATGCCTTGCCACGGCGCCAGCGAGCCGAAGAATACAACGTACTCATCGGGCAGCACGACCCCTTCGGGGCGCTCCATCGGCTGGAAGATCTCACAGTTCGCCCCGTTTGGAATGATGTGGCCATCTCGGCCCGTCTCCCGTTTGAGCCACGCAGCCAGCCCGCTTGACCCCACGATGATCTCGTCGGCCTTGCGAAACTGATCGTAAGTGAGCCAGGTGATGGATCGCTGTATGCGCCGCGCAGCCGGCCACGCGATGAAGAAGTCATCCACCATGCCGTTGCACTCCTGCACAACCGGCATCGAGACCCTACGAGCCCAAAACGCCGTCGGCCACGCCAGCGCATGTCCCCGGATATACAGGACATCATAGCGGCGCATCACCTTGATCAGCCGCATCTGCGAACGCAGAAACGCCATCAGACGGCCTACCGCACCTGGCAGGGTGTCGGTGGCGTACTCCGGCTCGAACAGGTCGACATGGGCGCCTTGCGACCTTAGGCCGTTGATGATCTCGTGCACGTGCGCCTGCGAGGCCTGATCTTGCTTCGTCGACTGCAAGCACAGATACGCGATTCGCATTCCGTCCACAGCGCTCATGCTCACCGCACCCCTGTGGCGAACCGGCGCAGCGGAGTGCCCCACAGGTCCCACCGCACTGCCAGCCGCAACCGGTACCGTCGTATGGCCTTGCGGGCCAGCTCGACATCGGAAGGAGACAACAACCCCGTCGAGATGAGGTTCTCGAGGATCTCGATATGCGACCTCCACACCGCTGCAGCGTTCTTGCTCATGCTTTCGGCTGATTGGTGATACAGAAACACCGGCTCAGGCAGATGATAGTGCACGGCACCGTGCGCCAGTGCGCGAAACCACAGGTCGATGTCTTCTGAGCGCGCCCCTTCACGTGGCCCCCCGGTCAGCTCGTAGACATCTCGGCTCATCACCGTGCTCGTTCCGAACAGGTGGCCTGAGAGCATATCGGTCACCGTGAGGCTGCTTACCTTCTGGAACACGGGGTCTCGGTAGTACTCAACGAGCCGACCGTCAGGAAGAGCCTGATAGCCGTTGGTGCTCACGATCTGTGCGTCAGGGTGCTCGCGAAAGATCGCGTCGATTCGGCTGAGGTACTCGGGCAGCATCTCATCATCGGAGTCCAACCGGGCGAAGAGCTCTCCGCATGCCTGCCGCATACTCTCGCTGCGCGCGCCCACCAACCCTCGATGAGGGCCGCTGTGCACGCGAATGCGTTCGTCGCGCTCGGCGTACGACTGGGCTGTCTTAAGCGTGTCGTCATGCGAGCCGTCATCGATGATGACGAGTTCCCAGTCTGCAAACGTCTGGCCGAGCACCGACTCGATGCTCCTGCCAATCGTCGCTGAAGCGTTGTAGGCAGGCATGAGGATGGAGAACCGGGGCAACACCGGGGCGTGAGACACGACAACCCTATCGTCTGGCTGAAGGATCAGCGCGGGCGCAGCTCCGCGCACATGGTTAGATTATAGCCGAGAACCACTCACCCGAGGCCATCGCATACGGCACGTCATGCATCGTGGCTAGCGGCGCACATACGCCAGGAGCACCCGCAGTGCTGCGCGCACATCACGCACGCTCGGCACAAGGATCTCCCGGTATGAAAGCCCGCTCTCGCGCTTCATGAGATAGAGGATGATGCCGGCGAGTAACGTGTACGTGACGCTTGACGCGAGGGCTGCTCCCACCGCTCCTAGACGTGGAATCATTATAAGGTTAAGCACCACATTGAGTGCGACCATCGCCGCCGAGGCGCGCCAGTAGATGATCTGGCGTGAGAAGAGATACGAACTCGGCACCTCCGAGATGCTCATGGCTGCCGTGCCGGGGAGCAGAACGAGGAAGATCCGGGTGGCGTCGGAGAATGCTTCGCCAAACACGCGCGGCACAGCGACGGGAGCGAGGGCTCCGAATACCACCACAGATGCTGCTACGAGCAGCACGGTAAGCCGTGACATGCGAGCAGAAAGCGCCGAGCCCTCGTCGCGTGCGACTCCCGAGGCCCGCGCGAACAGCGCGGCACCCACCACGCTTGGCACGTATCTCGCAATCTCGGCAAGGCTCACCCCCACCGAGTACACGCCAACGGTGGCTGTCGTGGTAAGCCAGCCAAGCAAGAGGATGTCGAGACGCAGGTGCACGTAGTTCACGAGCTCCACCACGTAGGACTTCGCCGAGTAGCCCAGCATGCTTCTCAACGTGTGCAGGCTGGGGCGAAGCGAGAGCATCTTGCCGCGCTCGAACGCAAGCACGACGAGGCTGGCAAGCGCCTGGCCCACCACGCCAAGTGCGATGACGAAGAGCGCACTCAGCAGCTCGAGCCGCGACAGCACGACGACGCCGGCAAGCACCACCGACACCGAGCAGATGCCCGCGATCGCGCGGGGCTTGAGTCCCGAAAGCCCCACAGCCACCGCGCCAAGCCATGTGAACAGCGTCGTGAACACGAAGAGCGCCGAAGCGGCGACTGCCATGGCGAACGAGTAGGGCGGGTCGGGGGCGAACGGTCCAGCGATGAAGAGCATGCACACGGCTGTCGCCAGCACGCCTGTCGCAGCTAGCAGCCAGAGGCTGTTTGCCGTCACGGTCTTGGCTGGCGCCTTGCGGCTTGCGACGAAGTAGATGTTAGAGGTTCCAAGCCCGAGTCCCAGCGCCACCACCAACACACCGACTATCTGCAACACAAGCGCGTACGCGCCCTTGCCTACCGGTCCCAGAGCTCGCGCGATGATCACGCCGATGAGGAAGTTCGCCGCCACGGTGGCGAACTTCGCCGCCAACCCCCAAAGCGTGCTCTTCGCCAGGTGGTGCCCGCGTGGCCGCGCAGCTGATGGCTGCACACACGCCACCGGCAACGACTCGGCGTCAAGCTCATCGAGCGTGACGAACTCCACTCCGCGCCCGGCCAGCGCATCGAGGATGAGTGGGAGCGCCTCAGCAGTGGCAGCGGGCCAAGTGTGGAGCAGCACAACCGAGCCGTCGCCATGTGTCTTGACGCCCGCAACGACCGTGGCAGCTATCGCCTCGGCAGTTCTTCCCTCTTGCCAATCAAGCGAGTCGAACGACCAGCCTGTCTGTCGGTATCCCGCCTCGCTGATGCGCGCACGGACGTCCTCATCGAATGCGCCGGAGTTCTGTGGGCAACGGAAATACGGTCGAGGACTCTGGCCGGTGGTGCGCTCGATAACGCCCTCGGCACGCGCGATCTCCTCGCGCAGCACATCCTCACCGATAGCCCCGGGAAGCGCGTGCGAGTGCGTGTGGTTGCCCACACGATGCCCCTCGGCGGTGAGGCGGGCGGCAAGGTCGGGGTGAAGCTCGGCCCACTCCCCCTGAAGAAAGAAGGTGGCGCGTACGCCATGTGAGACCAAGATGCCGAGGATGCGCTCAGCACCGTCATCTCCGCTCGTATCCTGCCCGGGTTCGGTATCGAAGGTGAGCGCGACCCTCATCGGCTATCTCCACGCCGAGGCAGCACCCTGGCAAGCCGAGCTAGCGGGGGGCGCAGCCAACCTGCCGTAGCGTGCATCGCACGCGAGACGGCGTCACCTGCCCCCTCACCGAGTATTCGTGACACACCAGCCTTCACCGAACTGCGCCACCGATACACCCGCTCGTCCTCGCGCACCTTCTCGATCGCGCGGTTCGCGAGACGCTCCTGCTCGCTGGTGAGCAGTCCGGTGGCGATGAGGTCACGATAGATGCCCGCCCGGGACTCGGCGACACGCGAGAAATCAGCGGTCATCTGCGAGTCACTGACCTCGTAGACAGCAAGTGCCTGCGGCGTATAGCGGTGCGTGGCGCCTTGCGCAAACGCACGCAGCCAGAAATCGAGGTCCTCGCAGTACACGTCGGGACGGATGCCGCCCACACGGTCGAAGAGGGCGCGCGTGAAGACAGCCATCGTGAAGATGTGGGTGGCGAAGAGCATCTCTTCCAGCTTGAACGATCGCTCCTCCTCATACCAAGGCCCTAGCCGAGCGAGCCGCTTCGAACCGTCTGGATAGACATGGTAACCGTTGCAGCTGTAGATGTCGTAACCAGGCGAGCCGAGGATGAACGCATGCATACGCTCCATGTACTGCGGCAAGAGCACATCGTCGGCGTCGAGCCGCACGATGTAGGTTCCCTCCGAACCGCGTATGGCGGTATCACGCGCTGCGCCGCAGCCGGCGTTGTCCTGGCGAACGAGTTTCACGCGCGTGTCTCGTTCACGGTACCTAGCAACGATGTCGGAGGTGGCGTCTGTGGAACCGTCGTCGACAACGACGAGTTCCCAATCGCCGTACGACTGCGCAAGCACGCTTTCTATCGCGCGCGCGATGGTGGCCTCGGCGTTGTACGCAGGCATGGCTACCGAGAAGAACGGCAGGGTGAGCGGTGCGTCACGGGCTGCGCTCACGGCGTCACCTCCCGTCCTTGAGCCGTTTGCGCAGAGCAAGGTTCACGCGAATGGGCTTGACGACCCACTTCACTCGGTCAGCTGCCAGAATCACCGCGCCCCCCAACCGCTTGCCGGACAGGCGGTTGACGGCGTCTTTGAAGCGTCTGGCTTGCTCGTTGGTGTAATCTGCGTCGGTGGTGCCCGTCTCTTCGAGCTGGCGGATGCGCTCTGCGAACTTCGCCATGGCAGCTCGGGCGCGGTCCACATGTGACCCGGTGATCACGCCGCGCGCGATGAGGTCTTGGAGAATGGTGATGTAGGACTGAAATGACGGGATGGGGTTCTCGTTCATGCGCCCCGGTACGCCCATCGACCACACGTAGATGCGCGCAGGTATGTACCGGTGGCGTGCGCCAGCAGCAAGCGCGCGAAGCCACAGGTCGTAGTCCTCGCAGCGCATCTCGGCACGAAACCCGCCTATCCGCTCAAGGGTCTTGCGGCGGATAGAGGCCCCGCCTCCGAAGATCCAGCACTCGTCGATGAGATCGTCGAGCACAAGCGAGAGAGGCTTGCTGAATATGGGGTCCCCGAAGACATCGACGCGGGAGCCGTCGGAGAACTCCCGGTAGCCATGTGCCGAGTAGATGTCGAACTGCGGCTGGGCGTCGATACTCTCCGAAAGCGTCGCCAGCGCACCGGACAACAGGTAGTCATCGGCGTCGATCTTGGTGACGAACTCACCCCTTGCGGTCTGCGCCCCAGCACGCCGTGCTGACGCACAGCCTTGGTTGTCTTGCGTGAGCACGCGGATGCGGCTGTCACGCCTCGCGTACTCACGCGCGATATCGCCGGTGGCATCGCTTGAGCCGTCATCCACGACGATGAGCTCCCAGCCCCTGTAGTCCTGCGCCATCACGCTCTCGATCGCGCGTGAGATGGTGGCCTCAGCGTTGTACGCGGGCATGATGAGAGAGAAGCGCACCTCATCTGGCGCCGCAGCGCCATCTGAACCACTGGTATGCACCGCAGGCGCTTTCACTGTCGCATGAGCGCTTGCGCACGCGCCAGGTACTCTTGCGTATGCGGATAGGTCGCCCCGAGCCGCGTGGCGCGCTCGGTAAGGGCTGGCAGCGCCTCCAAATCCTCCTCGAGCACGCCCAAGCGCAACTGTTCTGCCACGAGCGATGGCAGGTCGGGAGTGACCTCCTGCGCCTTCTCCAGAAGCGCGCGTTCCCAGGATAGGTCCCCCGCATCCCATTGCTCAACACGCGACATCCCTATGGATGCGAACTGCACGAGGTTAGGTGCGAAGCCAGTGATATAGGCAGGCGACTCATCGACCGCCGAGCGCACCTCGTCAAGCTCGGCAGGAGTGGTCGCAGACCACATGCGTATCTCCAACAGCCGCCGTTCGTTGAGCGGCTCGCCAGGGATTATGCGTGCGGCGGACTCGATGCGTGCCCGGTCATCCGCGAAATCCCCCTGTCCCGTGATGGCGCCCGTGCCCAGGCCCACCATCTTCCACACCCCGAAGGCAAGCAGCGCCAGCGCGACAGCAGCAAGCAAGCAGGTACGCGTCACCGAGCGGTCAGCACGCGGGAAATCCCCACCTGGCTCCGCCCGTGCGCCTGCTATAGCGAAACCGCCGACAACAGCGCCCAAAAGCCCTGAGGCGAAGTGCACTGGTGTCACCATCAGCGCCATGAGGTAGGTCACGAAACCCACCACAAGCCCCATGCGCAGGTCGTGAGCGTCCTGCTGCTCGCCCACGTGGCCTCGGACACCTGCCACCCACGCAGCCGCAAGACCTGCGAACGCCACGAGCCCTGCAAGGCCCAGGCGCGTGAGAACCTCCCAGAGCAGCGAGTGCGGCGAGGGTGCGCTGTACGCGATGGGATCACTGCCCGCCCCCGCGATGAACGCGAACACTCCCGGGTTGTAGTAGTTCACGGCCGAGAAACGATATCCCGCCGGTCCGAAGCCGAAAAGCGGACTGTCGGCGGTCATGCGCTGTGCGGCGTCCCAGAGATAGAGCCGAGTGGCCACTGTCTGCTCCGCGCCACCCGCGTCTGCGACACCAATGACCGATGAGCCGATCAGGGGAACCTCCACCACAAGCAGAGCAACACACACAGCTGTCAACAACACCACTCCGGCGATGCGTGCAGGCCGCGCCAGCCGCGGCCCCATCCCCAGCAGCTGCGGAGCTACTGCAAGCGTCACGAGGACCCCCATGCCGAGCATGAACAGCGCCGAGAGCCCCCCGCCTGCGTACGCTAGGCCGAGTGCCACCACAAGCGCCGCGGAGTAGTACGCCCCCCGCCGCTTAGGCACCGTGCGTGCAAGCGCAAGCGCGAGGAAAGGAACCGGCGCAAACGCCGGAATCGAGTATGCGGGACTTCCGAATGTGGTGACGAATCCCGCCGTCCACCGCCAGACCACCATCACACACACAAGAGCGGTAGCGATGAGAACCGTCGGGACGAGAGCCCGACGCAGCACCGGCCCGAAAGGCACCGAGGCCGCTACGAGGAATACCGCAGGATACACGAGCCAAAGCACCACAGGCATCTCGGCGTAGATGTCGTACACGAGCTGCTGCAGCGGTGAGGCGCCAAGCACTAGTGAGACCGCAGCAACACCGAACACCGCCACAAGTGCCGCCCACAGCGGCTTTGAAAGCTTCACGTAGCGCACGCCTATCGCCCCTGCCCCAAGCCACAGCGCCGCAGTGGCGAGATGCAGGAGCTGCGCGACAGGTTGCGACGGCAGCGTCGTGATGAGCCACGCGCCCGGAGAGAGGAACGCGAGCGCTGTCAGCGTCGCGAGGACACGCGAATCCGAGGTCGGATCATGTGCAAGAGGCGATATCGAATGCATGCGATGATTGTATCTCACACACCCCGAGTAAGCCGGGTGCTACCATTGTCGCCATCACCGATTCGAAGGAGCAGCGCCGTGTCTCCGACAGCTCGCATCTCGTGGTTCTTGCTGCTTGCAGCGGTGGCAACGGTGCCGCTCGTAGTGGGAACGGTGCCGTTCGGATCGCAGCTCATGCTAAGCCCCTTCAGCTCACCTGCAGTGACGTTGCTTGGTGTGCTGGTTGGCGCATCTGCTCTTGCGTGGGTGATCGCGTTCGCGCGCGGAGAAGCGCCTCTGCGCTATCACGCTTTGCTGCTTGCCATCGCGGCCATGCTGGTGCTCATGGCCGTCGCCACTCTGCGCTCACTGGACTCGCTGTACTCGCTCTTCGGCGACGGCGATGACCTCAATGGGCTGCTCGTGTACAGCAGCTTGGCTCTGACGACATTTCTCGCACTCGCACACTGCACGAACAGCAAGCGTGTCGCGACCCTCACATCCACCGTCATCTACTCTGGGGCGGTGGTGGCAGGAATCGCGCTCTTCCAGCAGCTCTTTGCCGTGGATGTGTTCAGGGAGGTGCCCGCCGAGCAGTGGGCGGAGATCGGTTGGCTCGTTACCCAAGGAGCATCCACCCTCGGGAACCCGAACTTCACCGGCAACTGGTTAGTATTCCCCGCCACACTCGCGCTCTACCGCGCTGTGCGCCCTGGCCAGGAGCGCTCGCATGCCATCCGCAACGCTATCATCGCGGTGCTGCTGCTCGTCGCGCTCGTGCTCACGCTCACACGTGGCGCATGGATCGGGATAGGGGTCGCCGGGGCGGTGTGGCTTGCCGTGACCTTCGTTCGCAACCGGCGATTGCCGAGAGAGTTCGCGGTCGCTGCAGGCGTAGCTGGCCTGGTGCTCGTGGGGATCCTCGTGTTCGCGGGCTCCGAGCTCGCGCGGCGTGTCTCCGAGCTGTTCAGTCCGGGCCTTCATGGGCTCACTGGGCGCACACTCGTCTGGGGCGAGGCTCTTGCCATCATCCGCTCCTATCCCCTTCTCGGGACAGGGCCTGCCGCCTTTCGCCTGGGGTGGTACGCGGTTCGCACCATCCCCGGGCTGGTTGCCGGCGCAAACGTGGTGGCGACCGACGCACACTCCGTCCCTCTGACGATCGCTGCCACTGCAGGGATCCCAGCGCTCGCGTGTGCAGGCACCGCATTTCTCGGCACCCTCGTGACCTCGGGCAAGCTCGTATGGAACCGCGGCTCGCGCGTCTCTAGCGACTACATCGCGTGGTGGGCTTCTGCCCTCGCGCTCGGCGTGACGTCGCTTGCCGCGATGAGCACCGCTCCCTTCCTGCTCGCGCTCTTCCTAGCGATGGGCGTGCTTCTTGCCCCCTTATCGCGGGAGATTACCGTGTCGTCGCACGCGCGTGTCGCCTACGCCACGCTTCTTGGCGTGCTTGGCCTTGCAAGCGTCCTTAACGGCGGCGTGCAAGGTATCAGCCACTCCAATGCGCGCGCCGCTCTCGCCATCTCTCCCCAAGCGGTACGCGCAGTGGCCGAGAACCCACCGTACAGCGGGACTCTTGCCGCCATCGCCGCACGTCTCGAGAGCCAGCAGCTTCTTGCCGCGGCCTCCACGATGGGAAGCGCCTCTGTGGCCTCGGAGATCGAGACCATCTACGAGCCGCTAGTCCGCAGACACCCGAATGACTACGAGTTTCTGATGTGGTGGAGCACTCAGCTCTTCATCGCTGGAGACGCCCTTGACGACCACAGCCTCCTCGAGCGCGGGCTCGAGATCTCGGAAAGAGCGATCGAGCTCTATCCCAACGCGGTGCCGCTGCGCACCAACCGCGCTCGGGCGCTCCTCGAGCTCGGGCGAACAGATGAGGCGCGGGCCGAGCTCGCGCCCTACGCTAGCAAGGAAAGCGTGGACTATCCCGCTCTCGACGAGGTCTGGGCGGCGCTCGGCCAGTAGCGAGCCGATTCCACCCCTCAGGCCAAGCGCTCGCGCAAAGACCGCTCTCTTTCCCACATACGAACGACGGCCGCCCGGAGGCGGCCGTCGCATGGTACTAGAGGTGCTTATGCGCTACTTGCGGGTGAAGTCGGTGACGTTGCCCTTCACGTGGTACGCCGTGCCGCCGCTGAGACCGAAGTAGCCCTCGCCGTGGCACTTGAGGCAGGTTCCGTCGTTGATGTTGCCGGGCGTGGTATGCCAAGCGGTGGCACCCTCCACGACGCGAAGCTCGGGGTTGGCCGTACCGGTGGCCGACGGGTTACCATCCGTGTCACGCAGGGTGCGGTCGCCTGTGTACATCCACAGGTTGCCTGAGCTGACGATCTTGTACTCGGCAGCACCAGAAGCGTTGACCTCCTTGACGGAGATATTGCGGTTGGCGTGCGGGAAGGCCGAGCTGTTGGTGGCCTGGCCGACCATGTCGTGGCACGCAGCACACTTGCTGTCCGTGGCGGTGTGGCAGGGGCCGCAGCCGCGAATCATGCTGGTCTGGTGACCAGTCATGACCT
>JAVEVF010000110.1:0-4802 GCA_034005175.1 Coriobacteriia bacterium
TGTTCGCCATCCTAGTGGGGCTTGCGTATCCGTCGTGGCCGTATACGGTGGCCGTTCTTACGGGTGCCGCGTTGGGGTTCGTGGTGTTCTTTGCCCTCGGCGAGGCGTTGCCACGCACGCTCGCTGCACAGAATCCCGAAGGGGTGGCGCTCGCATTTGCGACCATGGCGCTACGCATGGTTCCGATCTTCTACCCGCTCGCGCGTGTCCTGAACGCGCCATGGGGGTGGATCGTGGGGCTCGTTGTCGGCGAGGACGATGCGCACTCGACTTGGGTCGGCGACACGGAGTGCAAGACCACGCTTGCGACCGACGAGGACCAGTCTGCACGGGAGGAGAGCGAGGAGGCGCTGCTTGAGGCGCTCTCCGATTTCGCCGAGACGGTCGTGCGTGAAGTGATGGTGCCACGCACCGACATGACGGGACTTCCCGATAGCGCTACCGCTGCCGATGCTATCGAGCTCATCGAGAGTCTCGGATACTCTCGTCTGCCTGTGTATCACGACACGATCGATGACATTCGAGGGGTTCTCTACGCCAAGGACCTGTTGGCAGCTGTGGTGAAGGATCCCAGTGTCGCCCCCGCGCGGATCGCTAGGCGAGCATATTTCGTTCCTGAGACCAAGCCGGTCGAGGAGCTTCTGATGGAGATGCGCACACAGACGCACATCGCTATTGTCGCTGACGAGTATGGTGGGACCGCCGGCTTGGTGACCATCGAGGACCTGCTGGAGGAGATCGTCGGGGAGATCTTCGATGAGTACGACTCAGCTATTCCGCTTATTGTCGAGCATACCGATGGAACGGTACAGGTTGACGCGCGACTGCCCGTTGACGACCTCAATGAGCGGTTTGACACTGCCATAGAGCTTGAAGCCGACACGGTGGGAGGGGTGTTCACCGAGATCGCTGGTCACATTCCGGTTGTGGGCGAGAGCGTTGAGGTCGAAGGTTTGCGGTTGACCGTCGATGAGCTGCAAGGGACGCGTATCATGAAGCTGACGGTAAAACCTGCTGCAGTCGTCGATGCCGAGGAGGACTCTGATGCGTGATCTCACCCAGCCCGATCTGGCATTGCTCGCGTTTGCCCGCGAGGCGAAGCGAAACTCCTATTCGCCGTATTCACGATTTCGTGTAGGGGCTGCCGTGTACGCATCCGGCCAGATATTCCAGGGCGTGAATGTGGAAAATGCGGCGTATGGGACGTGCATGTGCGCGGAGCGGGCTGCGCTCACTGCCGCCGTTACGGCGGGCTGTACCGACATCGATGCGGTGGCAGTGGCGGGAGATTCTGAATCACCCACCGTCCCATGTGGGCAGTGCCGGCAGGCATTGGCCGAGTTCAACACCGAGATGCGCGTCATCATGGGGGGAAGCTCAGACGAGGTCTTGGTCATGGGCCTTGACGAACTGCTGCCCGAAGCCTTCGTGCGTGGGTACCTCGAAGAAGACTCGGCACGAGACGAGGGTGAATGACCGAGGGTGCCCCAGAGCTTGAGGCGCGCGGCGACCTGGTGCGAAGCGGGTTCGTTGCGCTTGTCGGACGTCCGAACGCGGGCAAATCCACGCTCGTCAATGCCGTGGTGGGGACGAAGGTGGCCATCACATCGGACACACCGCAGACTACGCGACACCGCCTGCGCGCCATCGTGGATTCTGACGATGCCCAGATCGTTCTCGTCGACACACCTGGCCTTCACAAGCCGCACGATGCGTTGGGCGAAGAGCTCAACCGCTCGGGGTTCAAAGCTCTTGAAGACGTGGACGTGGCGTGCTTGGTGTTGGACGCGAGCGCGCCTGTGGGGGCGGGGGATCGATGGGTGGCGGCGCATGTCGCGGCGGTGCGAGCCGCAAAGATGCTGGTGATCACCAAGGCCGATCTTGTCGATCAGCACATCATAGAACAGCAGATCAAGTCCGCATCTGCGCTCGCAGACTTCGACGATGTCGTCGTTGTCTCGGCTCTGGAGGGCTTCAACGTCGAGGGCTTCGTGGCACGGATAGTGTCGTTGCTTCCCGAAGGGCCGAGGTATTTCCCTCGGGATATGGCCACTGACCAGCCGCTTGAAGTCATGGTCGCGGAGTTCATCCGTGAGAAGGTCCTGCGCGCGACGTTTGAAGAGGTTCCGCATGCTGTTGGTGTCGCTGTTGAGGACATGGAGATCGCCCAAGGCGGTGGTCTTGCCCGCGTATGGGCCACGATCTTCGTGGAACGTGAGTCTCAGAAGGGCATAATCGTTGGCAAGAGAGGCGAGAGCATCAAGCGCATCGGGACTGAGGCGCGTCACGACCTCGAGCGCCTTCTCGGCACGAGGGTCTTCCTCGACCTTACGGTTAAGGTGAAACCGAACTGGCGCCGTGATAGTTCGCAGATCCGGCGATTCGGATACGGAGAGGGGCTGTAAGGCCATGGACAGGACGACGCTGGCTGCAGCCATCGATCAGACGCTGCTAAAGCCCACAGTAGGCTTTGCTGAAGCCAGCAGGTGGATCGACGATTCGCGAAGCGAGCATTTCGCCACCTTGTGTGTGGCTCCTTTTCTCGTGCCACTGGCGTCGCAGAAGCTCGCTGGCACTGACACCCTTGTCTGCTCGGTCGTGGGCTTTCCGCTTGGCTTCTCCAATACCGAGACGAAGGTTGCCGAGGCCGAACTGCTGGTCGCGCTCGGCTGTCATGAGATTGACATGGTGCTGAACGTCGGTGCCTTGCTTGAGGGTGAGCACAGGTTCGTCACGGACGATGTGCGGGCTGTCGTTGATGCGGTGCGAGAACGGTCACACGGTCCGACGATCGTGAAGGTCATCCTCGAGACTGGTTGTCTGTCCGAGGAGCAGGTCGAGACCGCGTGCTCTCTTTCTGTTGCTGCGGGAGCTCAGTATGTGAAGACCTCCACGGGGTTCGGACCCCGAGGCGCGAGCGTCGAAGACGTGCGCATCATGCGAGCTGCAGTCGGGCCTGATATCGGCGTGAAAGCAGCCGGAGGGATCCGCGATCTCGATACTGCGCTCAAGATGCTGGAAGCTGGTGCCAGTAGAATCGGGTCGTCGTCGGGGCTTGAGATCCTCGAGGCGCTCGGGAACAGATAGGCGACACGTGTCCACCTATCGTCTGCGGGCGCTCGTCTTACGCAAGACCAGATTGGGCGAGGCCGACATCATCCTCACTTTGCTCTCCGATGATGGACGCATAGTCCGAGCCGTGGCCAAGGGCATGCGCAAACCAACCTCACGCTTCTCCGGACGCCTCGAGCCCGGCTCTGTCGCCGACCTCATGCTCGCCTCGGGCCGCAACCTCGAAATCATCTCTGATGTCCGCTCGGTGGACCTTCATACGGGTCTGCGAGCCGAGTACGGGCGTCTGACTGCCGCCTCTGTCGTCTTGGACGTTCTTGACAAGATGGCCGTTGAAGGCCAGCCAGAAGAGAGACTCTATGGACTGGCGTGCGCCACGCTCACGGCTCTTGAGCGCGCCGAAGATCCCTCTCAGAAGTGCGTGGTGACAGGCTTCTTGCTCAAGGCGATGGCCATGCACGGCTATCGGCCACACCTCGATTCATGCGTGGCTTGTGCTTCTGCTGCCGAGGGACCGACGGAGTTCTCGCTCGACGCCGGTGGCGTGCTGTGCCCCGCATGCGGAGGGAGCGCACCGGCACTCAGCAGCGGCGTGCGCAACCTTCTCACCTGGCTGCTGGCTTCGAAGATGGACGATATCGCACGAACGGAGCTGTCATCGAGGGAGATGAACGAGGCGTTCGCGCTGATGCGGCAGTTCGTCACGTACCATCTTCCCGCGCGCCTAAAGGCGCTGGAGTTCTACGCGAACGGGGCGGCGCAATGAGCGCTGTCGTGGACGACGATTCTGAGGGCCGCGAGCAAGAGCGGCCATCAGATCGTCTTGTGGTGACCGTCAGTCCCAACGATCGGGGCTACCGGCGCGTGCTTCTCCATCTGGCGGCACTGCGGCTTCGGTTCGTGCCACCGGTCCTGGGGCTGCTTGCCCTGCTCGCCTACAGCGCTGGTGCGCGCACGGAGGCCGTTGCGCTGTTTCTCGGAGCACTGGCCATCCCTATCGTGGTGTGGGGATATCTCGCGTGGCTTTCGAAGTCGCCGCGTTCGCAGTCGTTGTACGCCACGGTGACCTACGAGTTCACCAGCGACAACATCATCTACCACTCGTCGTTCGGCGAGGGGACCATCAGGTGGGACCAGGTGTTGCGTTGGCGCGAGGTTGCCGAGCACGTGCTCATATACGTGAGCGGTTCTTCTTACCTCCTCCTTCCCCTGTCCGACCTGGAAGAACCTGCATCGGCATGTCTTCGCGAAACGCTTGAGCAACACGTTGGGCGCGTCGACAGGCGGAGCCGCCGCATACGGTAAGATACGTCAACGCCCGTACCACCGACGGGGAGACGGAAAGGGGACACGCCGTTCATGCAGGGGATGACCTTCCAGGACATCATTCTGGCGCTTTCACGATACTGGGCTGATCAGGGGTGCGTCCTCTTACAGCCGTACGACACGGAGGTGGGCGCAGGCACGTTTCATCCCGCGACGACGTTGAGATCCCTCGGGCCTGATGACTGGCGGACCGCATACGTTCAGCCGAGCCGCCGGCCAGCAGATGGGCGCTACGGGGAGAACCCAAACCGGCTGCAGCATTACTACCAGTTCCAAGTCCTCCTCAAGCCAAGCCCCGATGACGTTCTTGATCTGTATTGGGATTCGTTGCGGGCGATCGGCATCGAGCCCGCCGAGCACGATCTGCGCCTCGTCGAGGACGATTGGGAGTCACCCACCCTTGG
>JAVEVF010000111.1:0-4796 GCA_034005175.1 Coriobacteriia bacterium
TCAAACCGCGGGAATTCATCCGACCAGGGGAAGCCTCCTCGATGAGGCCCGTGCAAAGGGTACCGACATCGCCATCGGTTGGGAGCAGACGATCTACGCGGATTCTGCCTCCATATACGGAATGGGGTTCGCTCGGGGTGTATGGGATCGCAACCTCGCTGTCGATTACCCCTTGGGTAGGAACAGCGGAGAAGACAACGATCTCATGCAGTACGCGATGACCTATGCGTGGAACAACAGTACCGAGACACCTTCTCAGAAGGCCCAGCTGTACCTCTGGGTGACGAAGGGCATGTACGGGCACAAGCTGCGGCCGGCCAGGTACGGCGAGTGGTGAGGGGGCGGGCGACGATGAACAAGAAGACGTTGGCGGTGCTCGCCGCAGTTGGCTTGGTCGTCCTTCTGTCGGTGAGTGTGGTCATGGCAAACATGATGAATACGCCATCGCCCGTCGACGAGCGGGGCGCCATGGATGCCGCCGAGAAGTTCGGCGAGGTGGGAATGCCGGTCTCAGTGAGCATCTCCGAGTTCCCTGGACAGCCAGATCAGTACGAGGTCGTGACCGACAAAGGCGCAACTGTCTGGGTTGATCTAACCGGTCGAGTCCGGGCGGTCCATGGCGTCGTTTCGAGAGTCACGGGTACAGACCTTCCCATGGACGACTCCGAGGCGCGCAAGGTCGCAGAGGCGTTCCTCGCTGACCATCACCCGGGGTTCGGCTCGATGGTTCTGTCCCACACGTTCTGGCTTTCAGATGATGCCGTAGTGTTCTCATGGAGCGAGTTCGCTGCGTCTGGCGCGCGTCTCATGAGGGAAGCCTCGCTGACGGTGAACTGCGCCACTGGAACGCTCTCGTCCTACGTCGCCCGATACGATGCGGTCGAAGGGGTCAGCACCGAACCCAAGGTCAGCGCAGACGAAGTCACCGAGACGTTCCGTGCGAACGAAGAACGTGCCGGTGCCCTTGTCGAGGAGTGCAGTCTCGAAGTGCAGAAGGATGCGCAGGGACTGGAGCGTCTGGTGTGGCGTGTGACCTACCGGCCAATGATCGCCGGGCCCAAGGGCGAGACCTTCCAGGGGATGGGCATGAGCGCGTTCTTCGATGCGGAGACCGGCGAGGATATCACCGCCGACTTCCGCTGAGGATCAGACGCCGGGGTGGCTTGGTTTCTGACCGAGCGGCCATGACCAATCGTGCGGTGCTGGCCCGAGCACGTTACCCCTCCGAAAACGCATACTCTTGGCACGGGCGTGTTCACCATCGGAAGGCTTGGTCGGGGGGAAGAGCTGGTAGACGAACGCGCAGGTGATCGTGATCGCCAGGAAGAGTGCGGCGAGGTGACCGATTGCGAGACGACCGAGGACTCCAGCACGACGCTGTTGGCTTGTGAGTCGCCTGCCACCCCGGAACCGTTAGGGCGTCCACCTCTTCCTGTCCGCACATGTCCAACGTCTGTGGCGCATGACCTGCGCGCCAACAGCTTACCGCACTGCGCCGACGACTCCTGCGCGTCAGGTTGATGCGCTTGTTAGGCGACACTCAGCCGTTTGATATGCGTGCCTTTGCGCCTGAGCTCCTGTGACGCGTCCCACAGGTCAACCGCGCGCTGGGCGTTGAGCCAGAACTCCGGCGAGTTGCCGAAGAGCGCCGAGAGCCGAAGCGCCATCTCGGGACTGAGCGCCCTGCGCTCGCGCAAAAGCTCGTTCACCGTCTGGCGCGACACGCCGAGCGCTTCTGCCATACCCGCGACCGTGAGGTCGTAGTCGGGCATGAAGTCCTCACGCAGCATCTCGCCCGGATGGATGGGGCGCACGGTGCGCTCTCTAGTGTTGGGGATCGACATGTTCAAAACACCTTCTCTCAGTGGTAGTCGCAGATCTCGACGTCGTAGGCGTCCCCGTCCTCGAACCTGAAGCAGATGCGCCATTGCTCGTTGATCGAGATGGAGTACCGGCCCTTGCGATTGCCGCCCAAGGCATGTAGCCGGTTGCTGCGAGGCTCGTGCAGATCCTCGATGCAGGCAGCCAGGTCCACGTACTCCAGCCGGCGGCGTGCACGTCTCGCAAGGTCTGCTGCGAACCGTCTCGCCTTACCGGTGGCGTAGACCTCCTGGGTGCGCTTATCAGCGAACGTCTTGATCATGCCGAGATGATAACGCGTCACGTGACACATATCAAGTCCGAAGACCTGTGTTCGCCTAACGTGTGGCGCATGAGCTGCGGGCAGCGACTTGCGATCATGCGCTCTTTGCATGATACGGCGCGTGCGCCGTCGGCTCGATGCCTTTGTTAGAAGGTGCTTCAGAAGTGCCAGGTGCTCCCGCACTTCCTGCAATGTGCTTCAGTCATGGACTCTTTGCGCGAGAGGCCGGTCGCCAGAATCGACCACCCCCCTGTCAACACCGCGGCCGTCGCCTTGCCCCCACTTACGCCCTTCTTGCGTTTAACTTCCTTGGTGGTCACGGTGCCCTTGGACTGGCAATGAGGGCAAATCATCTGTCCGCTTTTGGGTGCGGACGCATTTGCGACCGCCTCGAGTACCGAGCCGAGCTTTTCGAGCCTGGGATACTCCTTGGGAACCGGGAGGTCGCCCATCACGGTTCCGCGTTTCAGTGACTGTCGCAGGACGTGACGTACGTCGAACCGAGTCCACGTCAGCTGTCGCTGGTCGTCCATGGATCTCACTGCTCCCATGTCGATGCCGTCTGCACCGAGTTGGAAGGACCGAGACTCCTCGTGGTAGAGAAGACACTTGCCGTCTACGTGAGTGGCCGCGTGAATCCCCTTCGGAGCAGGAGGCTCCGACGCAGGTGGCGCAGCGAACACCACACGAGGCGCTCCACACTGGGGACAGACCACGGCAGTGTCCGACACCTGGTGTCCGCACTCCGCGCACGTGACGAGCGCCATTTCACTCCCCCTGTCGTCAGCATCCTTCTAACGTGTGGCGCATGAGCTGCGCACTATCAGGTTACCGCGCGCACGCGCCCGACGCGGTAAGGCGTCGGCTGGATGCGCTTGTTAGGTGCTCACCACGCCGCTGGTTGACCTATGTACTTGAGCAGCATGCGGCCAAGTGCTGTGAGGTCATATCCAGTCGCCTTGATCATCCCGGTCTTCTCGTCGAACTCGGGCAACTCGCCTCGGCGCGGCTTCTTGAAGCGCGGTTTGAGCAGACCGAGTTCTGCAAGATGTGACTTGAAGGCCGACTGCAACAGCGCGGCTTCGTGTTCCTGGTCGGAAGACTGCATGGCGGCCCACTTGGGATAGAGGACGTCCTTGTGCTGCTCCATGAAGGCGCGCTGCTCATCACCGAATTTGCCGTAGAAGACGAGAAACAGGATCTCTGCGTCGTTCAGATTGCCGAGTATCGAGAGCATCTTCTTCAAGTGGAGGTACTCTTCGTCCTCCTGGGAAACGCCTTCTGCCACCAAGCAAGCGATGTACTGAAGGCGCTCCTCACTCAAAGCGCGCGCGGCCTGGTAGAAGCTATCTTCCAGTAGGTCCACAAAGCTCGGATTGTGGAACTTGGACTCGAGAACCGCCCTATCAACGGTTGATACATCCGCCTCGAGCTTCTCGAGAAAACGCTCGATACGCTCCAGGCGTTGATTTGGGATCAGGACTCCGACGACTTCGGCCGCCAGTGGACCGACGAGAGGAATGGTCCCAATTGCGCCTTTCGAGAGGGCCAGCGCCCACTCGCTCCGATCTGCGACCACCCCGCCCCCTTCCTGATGCACCTAACGTCCGGCGCTTCAGCTGAAGCGCCGCCCATCAAATCAGCCGCAGCCCAAGAATACCGCACACGTCCGGCGCTTTCTGCTGGAAGCGCTTGTTAGGCGGCATGCCTCAGAGCAGCACGGGCAGGAGTCTGATGACCAACAGCAGCACTCCGAAGATCACGAGCAACCACACGATCACACGGCCGAGGATTGATGGCTCGCCGCTGCCACCACCTGGACTAGCCGGTTTCAACGGCCGGCCAGAACGTGGCTGGCGCAGGTGCGCGCCGATCGCTCCTGCACGGAGCCTGGGCACGCATGGACGCGATGACATCGATCGTTCGCTCGCCACCGAGACGCACATATCCGAACCTGGCTGCCGATGCCATTCGGGGTAGTTGCGACACTCTCTGCAGTGCACCCTCGCCACGCGGTCTCTCCCTACGTTCTCAGGCCTCACCGATGAGCTTCTTCTTGAAACCGGTCCACCTGGATTCGAAGCCGAGCGCAGCGTAGAGGCCATGGGCATCGAACCGCACCGACTCCGACAGCACGATCATCTGCCGACATTCGCGGTGCCGCGCAGACTGCTCGAGTTCTTCGACGAGAGCCGAGGCGACACCGCGGCGCCGATATCGGGGATCGACGACCACATCTTCGATCACGAGGTAGGTGTCCAGACCACCGTAGAGCCCATGGCAGACGACGCCCGTCGCAGTAGCGACGCATGCGCCATCGATACGTGCGGCAAGGAAGAGATGGTCGGGGTCATCACCGAGCGCCCGCAGCGTCTGCGACATGACGGCGACATCAGACGGCTCGTTCCAGAAGTGGACATGCAGCTGCGCTATCGCTTCGAGATCCGACTCCTCAACGCGACCGATGTCCACCGATCCCCCCTTGTCCGCCTAACGTGTGGCGCATAAGCTGTGCGCCAACTACTTCTCAGTCTAGTCGACGACTCCTACGCGTCAGCTGGAAGCGCTTGTTAGCGGTCAGCGCCGCTATGACGCCCTGCGCTCGAGGCGTTCAGCGATCCACATCTTGATGACCGACTGCCGGGTCACGCCG
>JAVEVF010000112.1:0-4752 GCA_034005175.1 Coriobacteriia bacterium
AGCAACAGCGGCTCACCATCACCATGTGACTGCACGAGGAGCGTCACGTCGAGATTGACGAGCGGGCTTGCCACAGCTGCTGCTGGCAAAGCCAACGCCAGCGCAAGAAAGCCTACCGACAGAAGAAGGCGTGCACGTACCGCAACCTTGACGAGCATGTACACCTCCGGAAGGGATGATGGCCAACGGATGGCAGCCATCGCGACAAGAATCGGCTTACCAGGCAATACTAGCGAGACGCGTGCCGTCCCTCGCTGACACACACGCGGGTCCGCACGCGCTCTATGCCGCGGGAGCACCGGTTTCCCCACCCATCTAGGTACTCACCTTCACGCAGCACCATGACGACCTCGCAGTCGTTCGGGCAGCCGCCACACTCCTCGCCTAGGGTATCAAATCCCACATCGCGCACATCGAAGCTGAACGAAGACTCCAGCCCGCTGTCTCGCGCCACCAGCGCCACGCCCAGCGCGCCCATCAGGTGCCCGTCGTCGTCCACATGGATGTCGTGACCGGTAGCATCCGCAAAGGCTCGCACCACGCCGATGTTCTTGCTGACGCCACCCTGAAAGACGATGGGGCCCAACACCTCCTTGCCTTTGCCGACGTTGTTGAGATAGTTGCCGACGATGGCGACACACAGCCCTGCAATGATGTCCTCGAGCTTGTGACCGATCTGCGCCTTGTGCACCAGATCCGACTCTGCGAACACCGTGCACCGACCCGCGATCTTGGTGGGTCTCTTCGAGCGCAGGGCGTACTCGCCGAACTCCTCCACCGGCACATCGAGCCGCCGAGCCTGAGAGGACAGAAACGAGCCTGTTCCGGCAGCGCATAGCGTGTTCATCGCATAATCCACGGGAACGCCATCGCGCACGATGATGATTTTGGAGTCCTGTCCGCCGATCTCGAAGATGGTCCGTACGTCGGGGTGCCGAGAAAGCGTGCCGACCGCGTGCGCGGTGATTTCATTCTTCACCACTTGTGCGCCGAGTATGGCGCCAGTGAGTTCACGTGCCGAGCCAGTGGTCCCCACCGCCACGATATCGACGCCAGCATCGGCCAGCTGCGGTTCGAGTTCCCCGAGCACACGCTTGACCGCCTTCACGGGGTTTCCTTCGGTCCACAGATACGAACGTGCTAGCACCTCGCCATCCGCGTCGATGACAACACCCTTTGTAGAGATCGACCCCACATCGACTCCCAGGTACGCCTTGCTCACACCGCCCTCCTGTCCGCCTCGGCGAGACGCACCCTGTCCACGTCGGCCACGCTGATCGCGTTGGGCCGCTGCTTGCGCATCCTCAGCATGTCGCAAAACGCATCGAGTCGGGTCCTCAAACCAGTCTCGGAGGTTTGCGCATCATATGAGATGAACAGGACGGGGAAGGTGTGCTCACGCGAGAGCCTCTGCAGCGCAGCCATCGCGTTGACCTCGGGCATGCAGCCAAAGGGCTTGAGGTGCAGCACTCCATCGAATCCCTTCTGCATTAGCTGGTAGGTCATCGAAACGCTCTCCGTCCCGTCTGCGCCGAGATGGTAGCGCACATAGTCACCGGAGTTCTTGATGAGATCATCGAGGTGAGCGGACCCCTTCGCACCGCCGTGCTTGACCATGTTGCTGACGGTGACGAAGCGGTGTACCTCCACGCCCCGCTTGGCGAGCTCCTTCTCGACAAAGAGGTTGGAGAAGGGCTCCATGAGCACGTACAACTCGCCCACGATCCCTATGCGCAACAGATCATCGGGACGCTCGGTGGGGATGGCTGCGAGCTCGGCTAGGTAGCGCTTCTCGATCTCTTGTATCGTGCGCCTGTCCCGCGCCGTGTCCAGCTCGCCGAGAAACGCCTCATGCACCTCTTCAAACGCACCTTCCTCGACTTCGAACCCGGCGTTGCGCCGCACGTAATCTTCTACGGCATCAAGCGCTTGTGTCTGCCGCAACGCGAGGCGGTAAGCATTGAACGCGCGCAAGAGCGTCAGCCGAGGGTTCACGAGCTTGAAGTCCGCGATATGGTCGCGCACCTTCCAACCCCCGAGGAGACGCACCATCCCGAAGTCATATCCGAGGTCGCGCAGGATGGCCTCTTGCACCTCTCCGTAGTAGCCGAATCGGCATCCTCCGCCGGCCTGCAAGAGGACGTTGGCTCCCTTATCCAGCGCCTCGATGTAGTTTCCGAGGTTGTACTTGAAGGGAATGCACACGAACTCAGGACTATGGCGGGCGCCGAGTTCCAGCGTGCGCTTGGTCATCTTCGGCGGCGAGACGATCTCGCACTCGAGCTCCTCGGCGAGGAGCTTCACGGGAATGGAGTAGTTGCCCATATGGGGGAAGCTCACCCTCAAAGGCCGCGACTCTGGCAAGCGCACACTCACGACGCATCACCGCTCATGAGCATACGCTGTTTGCCAGCCACGATGAGATCGATGAAACTCTCGAGTCGCGTCTGCAACCCCGCTTCGCTTTGCAGCTCGTCTAAGACGAGCATGATGGAGGGCGTGCCCTTCACGCTGCGCATGCACAGCTCGGTCATGAGCGAATCAGGGCCGCACGGAAACGTCACCAAGAAGATGATCCCGTCGACGCGGTGACGATAGGACTCCAGCGCCCCAAGCAGCTCTTTGTTGAACGTCCACGGGATGTCTTGTGAGATCCTCCGTGCGAGTTTGCGCGCCTTCGCTGTGTCGTGGAACTCCGAACACACAACCTCGACACCGTTCTTGCCGAGGAAGTCGACGATCGGCTTGCCGAGCATCTCGTCGTAGAGGTTGTATGCATGCCCGACTACAAGGACCTTGATGCCCGGACGGGCAAGCGCCGTCTCTTGACGCTCCGAGAGATCGCGCATATGGCGCGCATGAATGCGCGAGGCCTCATCGTAAGCGCGACGCACCTTGCGACGGTTGCGTTCGAACGTCGCACCGACCCTGCATAACTCCGGCCGCTCGTATAAGCCCTTCTCGACGTCGACGCTGTACTCAAGGAGGCGGATGCCGGGGATGGCGTTGCGTGCGACATCGTAAGAGCCCAGGAACTTCACGCACGCCGTCTCACCGCGAGCGAGGGTGACTATCCGTGGAATCAACACGTAATCAGCCTTGTCGCGTAGGGCATCGACGTGGCCGAGAAGAAGCTTCACCGGCACACAGGTCTCATCGACCGCAAGCTCGATGCCACGAGCAAGGATAGCTCGGTTGCTCGGTGGGCTCGTAATGGTCTGCACGCCAAGCTCGCGAAAGAACGACTCCCACAAGACATGATACTTGTGGAAGAGAAGCGACCTTGGTAGCCCCACTGTGGCGGGCATGTCCTCGTTGCCCCCTTGTTCCGCCGCAGGCATCACGGTGCGTCCGTGAAGGTAGTTTACCCATGCCCACACTGCATTCCTGCGCAAATCCGATGCCAGCGCTCACTTGTCTTCAGCAGCTGCCCAGCGTGCCAACGTCAAAGATCACCTCGCCGTTCGATGAATCGTATACGCCCCAGACCACTGGCGCGCTGCCATCGAGATGGATGTCGGATGCCACCCGCTTGCCCATCGTAGCTGCGTGCACTCGCACCACCTCGTCTGTGACGACATCAGGTGCGCCAAGACCGCGAGCATACGTGACGAGCAGCGATGGGCGGATCTCGTCAGAGATGCACTCCAGATGGCTCGGCGTGCCACCTGCACATGTCGCCTTCACAGCACCGCAACCGTAGTGGCCAAGGACGACGACGAGCGGTGCACCGAGAACCTCCACTGCAAAGCGCAGTGACCCGAGGACAAGCTCATCAACCACGTTTCCTGCCGTCCGCACCACGTATAGCTCCCCGAGTGTGGTGTCGAAGATGATCTCAGGCGCCACACGGGAATCTGCGCATGCCACGACGGCAGCCAATGGTGTCTGGCCAGCGGCTGTGACCTTCCGGCGCTCAACGATGTCAACCGGTGCTTGTTGGCCGCTGGCGAACCGCCGGTTGCCCTGTATGAGGCGGCCCAAGGCCTCCCTTGGTTTCATGTGGTCTCCCCGCTGCCATCGAGATGGTGTGGCGGGCTACTGTAACCAAACTGCATCCCATGCGCAACGAGCGCCTTCGGTCCGGGCGAGCGGCTCCAGACGCAAGAGCGCCCGCCGGGATAACGGCGGGCGCTGAAATGGTTGCTCTGCTCAAACCCTCAGTAGTTCTCGGCGAGAATCTCAAAGTGCTTTTGCGCATGTGCGCACGACGGACAGAGCTCGGGGGCCTCGGATCCCTCGTGCACGTATCCGCAGTTGCGGCAGTGCCACCTGGTTGTCTCGGCAGCTTTGAAAACGGTGCCTCTCTCGATGTTATCCCGCAGTTTGCGGTAGCGCGCCTCGTGAAACGCCTCGACTGCAGCGATATCGCGAAACGACTGAGCGATCTCCGGAAAGCCCTCCTCATCGGCGACTGCCGCAAAGTCGGGGTAAAGCGTACCCCACTCCATGAGTTCGCCTTCAGCGGCATGCAACAGGTTATCTGCGGTGGTGCCGAGCTTGCCGGCCGGATACGCGGCTGTGATCTCGACCTCGCCGCCCTCCAGGTACTTGTAGAAGACCTTCGCGTGCTCACGCTCGTTCTCGGCGGTCTCAATGAACAAGGCCGCAATCTGCTCATAACCTTCCCTCTTGGCGATCGCGGCTGAGTATGTGTAACGGTTGCGCGCCTGTGACTCTCCAGCAAACGCCTTGAGCAGATTTTCCTCAGTGCGGGTGCCCGTGATGCTCATGCAGTCCTCCTGTCGCGAG
>JAVEVF010000113.1:0-4730 GCA_034005175.1 Coriobacteriia bacterium
GGTCACCTACCTCGAACGGCAGGCCGCCATGGCCACTGTGACCGTCGAGCTTGCGACGCGTCCGCCCGTGGTAAGCCCGGGAGGCGCGGACTGGGGCTTCCTTGACGCGCTCACCAGAGGTGTTCGTGGGCTCGTAAGCACGATCAACGGTCTCATCGTGTTCGTATTGAGCGCGCTGCCGGTCCTTGCGCTCATGGGCGGCATCCTCGCCCTTGCGATCTGGGCGATGCGCCGCCAGGGTCATCGCCGCGCAACCGGTACGGCGACCCCTGCCAGCGCCAGCGAGGACAACCAGGAGAACACGCAGTGATCCGACCGCGTTTCAGAGTGCCGATCTGGGCGGCGGTGGCCATCGCCGCCGCCGCCTACACCGCCCGCTCGGCAATGCGCGGATGGGACTTCAGACCGGATCTATACGGAGACGTCATCGCGTACGGATTGCTTGTGTTCGTCCTGACAGCCGTTGGTGTTGCGCGCTCTCGCACGGCGAACGCCAGCGACGACCACCTGCCCGACGAGGTGGACCGCGAACACCACCGTGCCGACAGCGAGCGGCAGGACGACGACATCCCCGACGACATCGAGTGAGTCGGCGCCAGGTGCGCCAGCCCCGCCACTCGCCACCGTGAGCCATCCACCAAGCGCGATGCCTATCGCCGCACCTAACCCCCAGGTGGCGGCCCAGAACACGCCGCGCAAGACCGGATACCTGGCGAGCGCATCACCCATCGCCTTGTCTAGCCCTTCTCGTAAGGCTTGCCGACTGCTGCCGGTGAGACCGCTCGCCCGACGACTCCCGCCAATACGATGACGGTCAACACGTACGGGAGCATAAGGAAGAACTGCGAGGGGACCTTCACGATGTCTCGGAAGAGCTGCAGTTTGATCTGCAGAGCATCAGCAAAGCCGAACAGCAGCGCCGCGAGATAGCTGCCCACCGGCGTCCAGTGCCCGAAGATGTTGGCAGCAAGCGCGATGAATCCGCGACCGTTCGTCATGTTCTCGGTGAACGACCCTACCTGTTCGAGAGTGAGATTCGCACCAGCTAGGCCGCCGAGAGCCCCGCTCATGATGACCGCTGAATAACGGCCCCTTGTGACGTTGATGCCGACGGTGTCAGCCGCACGCGGATGCTCGCCGAGGGCCCGCAGACGCAAACCCCACCGCGTGTTGAACAAGGCCCACTGTCCCACGACGGCGATGATGATAGCCATGTACACGATTGGCGTATGGCTGAAGACGACACCATTGATCCACATCCAGACGGTTCCAACGACGCCTTCGGTAGGGCCGGAGAATCTAAAGAGGGGCGTCAGCCGTGCGATGGGGTCGGTCGTCCCCGGATGCCCGAAGATGACCTCCATGAGAAAACCCGTGAGGCCGAGCGCAAGAATGTTGATTGCCGTACCTGAGACCACCTGATCCGTGCGCAAAGTGATGGACGCGAACGCGTGGACGAGCGCAAGCGCCATCCCTGAGAGCACGGCCACCGCAAGCCCGAACCAGGGGCTACCGGTGAAGCTGGTACCTATCACGCCCATGAACCCCCCGAACAGCATCATGCCTTCCAAGGCGATGTTCACGACGCCGGAGCGTTCCGAGATAGTGCCACCGATGGCCGCCAACGCGATCGGGGTGGCGATCCGTACCGCAGAAGCGAAGAGATCGGGAGTGATGATGTCAGCCAGCATTCTCGACCTCCTTCCTTACGGTACGCCCGAGAATCCAGCGCGAGATCTGTTCTGCCGCCACAAGGAAGATGATGAGCGCTTGGATGATGAGGATGACCTTCTGCGGTACCTCAGCTTCAAGCTGCATCGTCCCACCACCCGCTGAAAGCGCACCGAACAAGATGGCTGCAGCGATGACACCGATAGGGTTGTTCTTGGCCAGGAGGGCAACGGCGATCCCGGTGAACCCAAACCCCGCCGAGAACTGGTCGAAGAGCCTGAAGTGCACCCCCATGACCTCGGTGACCCCAGCCAACCCTGCGAGCGCTCCTGAGATGCACAGCGCCTTGATGGTGGTTGCCGGTACCGAGATCCCTGCGGTCTCTGACGCCCAGGGATTGAAGCCCACGGCACGCGCCTCGTAGCCGAGTGTGGTGTACTTCAGCAGGGCCCACATCAACAACGCAAGCCCCACAGCGATGAGGAACCCGAGATGCGCGCGCGACGGTGTCAGAAACGGGAACAACTCGTGCAGCTTCTGCAGGGTGGACTCCACGGGAAGCTGGTTCGTCTGAGGGATCTGGCCCTCGGCTTTCAGGGGCCCTGTCACAAGCCAGGATACGAGATAGCGGGCGATGTAGCTGAACATCATCGTGGTGATGACTTCGTGTGCGCCCACCTTGGCCTTGAGCAGCGCGGGAATGAATGCCCACGCGGCACCGACCGCCGCACCCGCTACCACCATCAGAACGATGTTGAGCGGCCTGGGCATTCCTGCGAGCACTATGCCGAGATATGCCGCCGAAAGCCCGCCCATGAACAGCTGACCTTCGGCCCCGATGTTGAACAGCCCCGCGCGAAAACCGTACGCCACTGCCAAGCCGGTGAAGATGAGCGGGGTTGCCCGCAGCATCGTCTCCCCGATCTGGCGACCACCGCCAAAACCACCCTTCAGCATGGCTAGGTAAGCCGCGATGGGGTCAAATCCAGCGATCATCATGATGACGGAGCCGATCCCCATGGCGATCGCGACCGAGACGACAGGAATCGCCAGCTCCCTCAAGGCCGCGACCACACGGCTAGATGACCCTTCAGTTCGCTGGGTTGCCATCGGAAGTGATCACCCCCTCTGCTCCTGCGGCAGCTCCATCTCCGCCGCCACCCGTCATGTAGTAGCCAAGCTCCTCGTCGCTGGCTTCCCCCGCCACGAACTCCTTGACGATGCGACCCTCGTAGATGATGAGGATACGGTCGGCCAGCGATTGCACCTCATCGAGTTCGAGGCTGACCAGCAACACAGCCTTCCCTCGGCCACGTTCGTCCAGAATCTGCTCATGTACGAACTCGATGGCACCGACGTCAAGCCCTCGTGTGGGTTGAGCCGCAACCAGAAGATCAGGGTCTCGGCCGAGCTCTCGTGCGAGCACAAGCTTCTGCTGGTTGCCACCGGACAATGTCCCCGCTTTCACGCTTTCAGAAGGCGCGCGGACGTCATAGTCCTTGAGGAGTCTGCGGGAGACCTCGGTGATGGCGGTGAAGTCGAAGATGCCGTGTTTGGCGAAGGGCGCACGCCGATGGTCGCCGAGAATGAGGTTCTCCATGAGGTCGAACTCAACCACCAGACCTCGGCGCAGGCGGTCCTCAGGCACGTGCGAGACCCCCGCCTCGATGCTTTCACGTGCAGCCGCATGGGTGATGTCCCTGCCCTTGAGCAACACGGTGCCGGACTCCACCTTGCGAAGCCCCGTGATAGCCTCGATGAACTCGGTCTGTCCGTTTCCACTGACACCCGCCAACGCCACGATCTCCCCAGCGCAGACACTTAGCGAGATGCCCTTGACAGCCTCCAAGCGGCGCTCGTCAAACACATGCAGATCCTTGACTTCAAGGACGGTTCCACCACAGCTTTGAGGGGTCTTCTCAACCCGGAACACCACTTCACGGCCGACCATCATGCGCGCCAGCCCTGCAGCGTCGGTGTCGCTCGGGCGCGTCTCCCCCACCACGCGCCCGTCGCGCATCACCACGATCCGGTCGGCGACGTGCAGGACCTCCTCAAGCTTATGGGTGATGAAGACGACGGAAAGCCCCTCGGCGACGAGCGAACGCACCACCGCGAAAAGCTCGTGCACCTCTTGCGGAGTGAGCACCGCCGTGGGCTCGTCGAGGATGAGCACCCGCGCACCACGGTAGAGCGCCTTCAGTATCTCGACGCGCTGTTGCATACCGACGGGCAAATCACGCACGACAGCGTCGGGGTCGATGGCAAGACCGTAGCGGCTTGAGATCTCCCGCACGTCCTCGCGTGCCTTCTTGAAGTCGATGACACCAGCACGAGTAGGTTCCGTGCCAAGCACGATGTTCTCAGTGACAGTCAGCGGCTCGATGAGCATGAAGTGCTGGTGCACCATGCCGATGCCAAGGTCGATGGCCTGGCGTGGCGAGCGAATGTTCACCTGCTTGCCCTCGACGAGGATCTCGCCAGAGTCCGCAGCGAGCAAGCCGTACACAACGTTCATGAGTGTGCTCTTGCCAGCGCCGTTCTCGCCCAACAGAGCCACTATCTCGCCTCTGTGCAGTGAAAGCGAGACTCGATCGTTGGCCACCACGCCCGGAAACACCTTCGTGACCTCACGCACCTCGATGAGTGGGGGTCCCATCCTGCCTCCCTCAGACCGACGCCATCGGCACGTGTGTCCATGGGCCAAGGAGGGCGGCCAGCGCCGCTGGCCGCCCTCCTATGCACACGTGGGTCACCGCATGACCTAGCGACTCTTACAGTTCCGCACGCAGAGCAGGGACGGTCACTTTCCCGCTGAGCACGGCTTCACGTGCGTCCTCTACTGCTTTCTTGATCTCCGGCGAGACGGCGTCCTCGAAATCGTGGAACGGAGCTAGATCGACACCTTCCTCGGCGAGTCCGAACTCGCGGTTCTGACCACCGACGAACGTCCCCTCCACAACGGACTTGACGGTCTCGAAGACGGCGTTATCCACTCGCTTGACGGCAGAGGTGAGCATGACGTCACCGGAACCGGGCACGGTGAGGTACTGGTCGGC
>JAVEVF010000114.1:0-4696 GCA_034005175.1 Coriobacteriia bacterium
CAGACTCAAGCGCCGCGTTGATCTCGGGATACGTCGCGAACTCAAGGAAGTTCACCTTGATGCCAGCTGCATCAGCCTCTACCTGGACCGCGTCGCGCGTCGTGGCACCCTGCGCCACACCGATGGACTTGCCATCGAGGTCCTTGAGCCCTGAGATGCCCGAGCTCTTCTTCACGAGCAAGCCGATCTCGTCTTGGTAATACGGGTTTGAGAAGTTCCACTGCTCGAGACGCTCGGGCTTGATGGTGAAGGTGGCGATGACCACGTCGAGCTGACCATTGTCGAGAAGCGGACCACGGGTCTTGGCGGTGACGGGCTCGAGCTTCACATCGTCGCGAGTAAGGCCGATGCGCTCGGCAAGCGCGTACGCCAGATCGATCTCCATACCCTCGAACTCGCCGGTGGCTGCATCCTGCAGTCCGAAGTTCGGCACATCGGACTTCACACCCACGCGAAGGGTGCCGGAGTCCTTGATGGCCTGCACGTCGGCGGGAAGCTCGGCAGCGGGCTCTTCGGTCCCTGGCTCCTCAGCTGGCTCCTCGGTGCCACCACATCCTGCAAGCGACATAGTGCCTAGCGCCAGGACGAACACCAACAACAACAACAATACTGACCTCTTCATACTTCCTCCTTCTCCCCCGGGCGGCGCCCGGGACACACGGGCACGCAGGTGATGCGTGCGATGCATGAGAGACCATGTGCGGCCTCGAAGTGCTACGACGAGCGGTGCACTAGCGCAAGATCTTGCTCAAGAACAGCTTCGTGCGGTCGTGCTGCGGATTCTCGAAGAAGTGCTCGGGCGTGCCGTCTTCTATGATCATGCCGTCATCCATGAACACCACTCGGTCAGCGGCTTCTTTCGCAAAGCCCATCTCGTGAGTGACAACCACCATCGTGATACCGCCCTGTGCAAGGCCGATGATGACGTCGAGCACCTCCTGGATCATCTCGGGATCAAGCGCCGAGGTGGGTTCGTCGAACAGCATGATCTTGGGGTGCATGTTGAGCGCCCGAGCGATGGCGACCCGCTGTTGCTGGCCGCCTGAGAGCTGCGCAGGGTACTTGTCGGACTTGTCACTAAGGCCCACACGCTTCAGATAGCCGAGCGCTGACTCGGTGGCCTCTTCCTTGCCGACGCCGCACACCACGATGGGAGCAAGTGAGACATTCTCAAGAGCGGTCTTATGTGGATAGAGGTTGAATGACTGGAACACCATGGCGACGGACTGCCTGACCTTGGCGACAGGCGCACGAGGGGCGGTGAGGTCTACACCATCCACGATCACCTGGCCCGAACTCGGCTTCTCAAGCATGTTGATGCAGCGAATAAGGGTGGACTTACCCGATCCGGATGGTCCGATGATCACCAGTTTCTGGCCACAGGGCACCTTGAGGCTGACATGTTTGAGCGCATCTACATGCCCGAAGTGCTTGCTGACGTCGACAAGCTCAATCAAGTGACACTCCTCTGCCGGATCGTCTAGCGCGTATCAGGTACACGAACGCTGGGCGGCCGCGGTGAACATCCGGGTGCGCGGAGTCTGAGCCAATGTCGCCTCGCGCACTCTTGTAAGTGGATTATTCTAGCAGTTAGCGCAGAAGAGCGTTATGCATTCGCAATCTGGGCAGCATGAAACGAGCTGCCGAGAAGGATTGTTTGTGTCAACCGAGTACACTGTGGGAGTAGGGTGTGGTGGACTTGGGAGGAACGCCATGGGTCCAGCTCGGGGGTTTGCCATCGCGGTGTCGGTCGCACTCATCAGCGTCTTCGCCGGCCTGTTGGGATTCACGATCGGCATCGTGCTTGATTTCCACTCGGTGACAAGGGTGGGCCTGACGTTTCTCGGAGTAGGCGCGGCGGCGGCGGTGCTACTGCTCATCATGCTCGGCATGCGCAAGGAAGCGCGGGGCTGACCAGGCGGGCCCGCAAGGCGCACGACGCTCTCACGCGCCAGCGACAACCATCCCCACCGCGAAGAAGATCGCGAACAGAAGCGTCGTCTGCCCTGTGAGCGCAAGCGCGCGGTTGAGAGGTCGGCCCTCTCGGCTCGCAACCACCCTCCACGTCGCATACGCGAGCGGAATCGAAAGCCAGCTCGCCATCGCGTGCACCGGAACCACGTCAAAAGCCACGCCCAACGCCACAACCAGGTACGCGCCCGCCACACACATCGCATACTCCATGCGGGTGGCTGCGGGCCCGATGCGCACCGCGATGGTGTGCTTGTGCGCAGCACGGTCCTGTTCGATGTCGCGCAGGTTGTTCACCACGAGGATCGCAACGATGAGCAAACCCGCCGGAATCGACATCAGCCATGCCGACAACGGCGGCGTGCCTCCCTGAACCCAGTACGTGCCCACGACAGCCGTCACGCCGAAGAACAAGAAGACGAACACCTCACCCAGCCCGTGATAGCCGAGCGGCCACGGACCGCCCGTGTATGCGATGGCAGCGATGATTGCCGCGATGCCCACCACGAGCACCATAGGCCCACGTACCCACGTCAGGTACAGCCCCAGCACGAACGCGGCGCCGAACACCACCGCCATCCCCCGTTTCACCTGCGCTCGGCTCAGCAGCCCTGACTGGGTGACACGCACGGGGCCGAGGCGCTCAGTGGTATCGGCACCGCGCTCATCGTCGTAGACATCGTTCGCAAGGTTGCTGCCGATCTGCAGGAGCAGTGCGATGAGCAGGGCAGCGAGCGCCGGTCCGGGAGCGAACACCCCGTCGTACCAGGCGAGCGCGGTTCCGATGATCACGCTTGCAGCGGCCGCCGGCAGCGTCTTCGGACGGATGGCGAGCGCCCACACGCCCAGCGGGCCAGGGCGGTGTGCGCTCGGCACCTGCTGAGGAGGCTCGGTATCATGCTCGGACATATGGAGGTTCCGTTCTCACGCGTCGCATCGGGATCGTCAACGCTGATGATACCGTCTTGGGGTTCATGTCGGGACGGTTGTGCTATCGGCCATCCACGCCTAGAATCCCCGCCCAAGGGTATATCTAATGTTTTGGTTGAGAACTACGCTTACGTCCGTCAACCAGCGCTCGCAGGAGGCACACATGGCCAGAGCATCCCTGAGGATGACCATCGGCGCTCTCATTCTGAGCACCTTGCTCTTCACCGGATGCGCGTCACCGAGCGGCCCCGCCGAGGAGCCTGCCGGTCCCTCAGAGTCCGCCAAGCCCGCCGCCATCACCATAGGCACTCTCGCCACGCAGGACTCTCTGCCGCTTTGGGTGGCCGAGGACAAGGGCTACTACGCCCGAGCCGGCCTCGATGACGTAGAGATCGTGACCTTCCAAAGCGCGCAAGAGCTGCAGACGGCGTTCGTCTCGGGAAGCGTTGACGCGCTCATGACCGACATCATGGTCTCGGCGAACCTGCAAGCATCTGGCACCGAGGTCGTGCTTCCGACGGTCATGCTCGGCGCCACCATCCCCGAAGGCCGCTTCGCGGTCGTTGCTGCGCCCGATACCGAGATCGCTTCGATGGCTGACCTCAAAGACGTCCCAGTAGGTACAGCATCGCTCACCATCACCGAATATGTCCTCGACAAGCTCATGGAGGAGGCAGGCGTCGCTGAGAGCGCTGTCGCCAAAGAAGAGATCGACAAGATGCCAGTGCGCTTTCAGCTCCTGATGGAAGGAAAGCTCAAGGCAGCCTCGCTTCCCGAGCCTTTCGTCTCGCTTGCCGAGCTGCAAGGTGCCACGGTCGTCCCCGGCGGGGACGACACCAAGGCTCAGAACAACATCTCGACCACCGTGCTGTGCGTGAATCGTGAGTACGCACAGACCGGTGAGGGCGCAGCATCGGTGGCAGCGCTCCTCGAGGCATGGGATGCAGCGGTCGTTGACATCAACGCGGACCCCGACTCGTTTCGACAGGTGCTCGTAGACAGAGCAAGGCTTCCTGAGCCCCTTGCCAAGAGCTACGTGGTGAGCACGTATCCCACCGCCCAGCCCCCCACCGCCGAGATGATTCAGCCGGTGTTAGACTGGATGTCTGCGAAAGGATACCTACGGTCACAGGTCACGCCAGCTGACCTCCTGCCGTAAGCCGCGCGAACGATTCGGCATCAGCCGGGGAGTGAACGTGCCCAATCCCCTCACATCCAAATGGTTCTTGCAGACAAGGCCGCAGTTCCTCCTCCTCTCGGTGGCGCTCGCCTTCCATGGCTCCGCTCTGGCTGCATGGCAACTTGCCGAGCGTCAGGCAGGGTCGATCGACTGGGTCCACAGCATCCTGGCGATGCTCGCGCTGACACTCATGCATGGCGCGGTCGATGCGCTCAACGACTGGCATGACTATGCCAGAACGGGAATCGACAAAGAGGTGCGCAAGACGCCGTTTTCTGGCGGAGGCGGTCTGATGACGGCAGGCGTGATGTCGCCTCGAGGGGCGCTCGGCGTGGGGCTGGTGACGCTTCTCACAGGCATGGCCATCGGCCTGTACTTGGTGGCGGTGTCAGGTCTCCCGCTTCTATGGCTCGGGCTCGCAGGCGCCATCTCGGTCGTGCTATACACGCCCGTGTTCGTGCGGATTGGTCTCGGTGAGCTTGTTGCAGGGCTTGGCCTCGGCACGTTGCCTCTGGTGGGCGTGTACTACCTCCTCACCGGCCAGATCGATGCGGTCGCCTGGGTCTCTGGGATTCCCGCGGGGCTTCTGACCTACAACCTTCTGCTCCTCAACGA
>JAVEVF010000115.1:0-4636 GCA_034005175.1 Coriobacteriia bacterium
TCGTCGCTATCGCCGCCGGCGACCTCGCTTGTGGCTCATGCCACCCGCGCGGGCATTACGCAGGTGCATCGCTCAACCGCTATCTGACGTGGTCTGAAGCGCTGGACATCATGGCAAGGATCGGCGTGGATCCCGCGTTGCAGGACACTCCACACGGCGGTTACGCGGTGAACACCACGAAGTGCGCAGTGTGCCACTCGGTGCACCGCGCAGACACAGATCTTGCCGTGGCCGGTGTGGGCTCCTACTGGAAGCTCACCCCCGGTGCCCAGGCCTGCGTGGCCTGCCACACCCCGAGCGGGTCGAACCCCGTTTCCACATCGTTGGTGGAGTGGCCGTCAACGTATGACGAAGGCGGACCCCACAACAGCTTCGGCTGTCTTGGCGGTTGTCACGGCTCGGTGCACGGTGCGGTGCAGTCCGAGTACGGTGCCATCTCCGCTTGGAACCTCACCGCGCGCAACGACGCCGCTATCGCAGCAGCATTTGCTGCCGGCAACGTGGCTAGCCCCTTGGGCAACGCGAACTCTGCTTCCGTGGCTTCCGGCGGCGGCTCGCATCCGGATGATTACTATGCGAACTTCGGCGATGCGGAGTTTCGGGCCAACGCTATCGGCGAAAACGATGCTTATGGTGGCAACCAGCAGAAGGCCGTCATGCGCGCCATGGCTACCGGTTACACCTGCGGTGCATCGGGCTGCCACAGCTCCTCGCAGTTCGCGGTCAATGCCGCAGGCTATGCTGAGATGCGTGCGTCCGACCCGCGTGCAAACACCACGCTTGACGTTGCCATGACCGGCCATGCCACGAACTCGATCCGTGGCTGTGAACCGTGTCATGCGAGCCGTGACAGCAAGTGCGCTGGCTGCCATGACATGGTTGGGAAGGCCACCAACAGCTCGGCCTTCCCGCACGCCAACCGCAAGATCACGGTCTTTGAGACCGACGCTGCGGGAACGAAAGTAGACAAGGCTGTGGATGGCGGCAACCTCTGGATGCTGTCGGGTGATGCGACGCTGCGTGATGCCGATGGTGTCCCTTCTGCGAGCGGCACAGCAAACCCCGAGCGTCGGGTGGTGGAGGACTCCACCTCATGGCACGGGACACCCGGCAACATCAACGACGGTACCTGCATCAAGTGCCATGGCTTGCGTTACTTCGGCCCGAGCTACTTCTCGCACTCAAGTACGGCTGATTTTACGCGAAAGTAAGTTCACGGAATCGAAAGGCACCGGGGAGGCCGGGAAGGAGGATCCGAGCAGGAGCTTCCGCTGTGTCGTGAGACAAGCACGTCTCTGCACCGACTATGGAACCGAAGGGAGTATGTACTGATGAAGAAGACGCTTTTCGTCTTCGCGCTTGCGATCGTACTCGTCCTTTCCTTCAGCTCGATCGCCTTCGCGAAGTACGCAGGCTACGCGTACAACAACCCTGTTCCACCGTCTACTGACCCCAACCCCACACCAGGCTACCTGTCATGGACGGGCGCCAACGTCATCTCCGCCCAGCAAAACGGCGGCACGAGCGCAAACGGCTCGACCGCGCACGGCGGGTATGCGGTCAACACCACCAAGTGCGCTGTATGCCACTCGGTGCACCGCGCGGCTTCTGACCTTTCCGCGGCAGGCGTGGGCTCGTACTGGAAGCTCACCCCCGGCGGCCAGGCCTGCGTGGCCTGCCACACCCCGAGCGGATCGAACCCCGTCTCCACCGCGCTCGTGGAGTGGCCTTCGACCTACTCTGACGGCGGCCCGCACTCCAGCTTCAGCTGCCTTGGCTCCTGCCACGGCTCTGTGCACGGCGCAGTGGCGTCCGAGTACGGCGCAGTCGCTGCCTGGAACCTCACCAGCATCAACGACCCCGCCATCGCCGCTGCGTTCACAGCGGGTAACGAGTACACGGCGGCCGACTCGCTGAACAACGACCCGATCCGCAACAGCGCCCTGCAACCACGCGGAATCATCACTGATGAGACCTTCCGCGACTTCAACCTCCCCAGCACCGTGCAGGGCTCGGTATCCCAGCGTGCCATGCGCGCCATGGCCACCGGTTACACCTGCGGTCGTTCAGGCTGCCATAGCTCCTCGCAGTTCGTGGTGAACAAGAAGGGCTACGGCGAGCTTCGCGCATCCGACCCGCGCGCAAGCAGCACGCTTGACAAGGTCATGACTGGTCACCAGACGAACCTCATCTATGGCTGCCCCCCGTGCCACATGAACGATCTGGCTGGCGGGCTTGATAACAGCGCCATCGGGCGCGACAGCACGTGTGCGCTCTGCCACGACGCGGTGGGCAAGGCCACCAACAGCTCGGCCTTCCCGCATGCCAACCGCAACATCACCTTCGTGGAACTTGACCAGAACGCCAACGAGACCGACGTTGCGGTCGACAACGTGACGTACCCGAGCCTGTGGATGTATGCAGGCGACGCCACGAGCCGCGACGCATCAGGCAAGCCGGCCCTGACGCCGAACCCTGCGACCACGTTGTATCGCACTCGTACCCTCATCATGAACGCGTCAGGTTGGCACGAGGGACAGTCTGGCAACATCAACGACGGCGTGTGTCTGAAGTGCCACGCGGACCAGTACAACTCCAATATGATGGCACGCAACGCTGGGCACAACATCGGTGCAGTGCGCGGCTGGCTCACCGGAGCGGGGACACCAAGCCCCAACACCTCGCTCAACTTCGCCGAGAAGTAGCACCAGAAGACCGTTTGAAGCGGAGTTGTGCGCAGGCGTGAGCATGATTTGCTTGTGAAGCAAGACGCGAGGCAAGATGTTTTGAAGGGGGCGGACCGACACTATGGGTTCGCCCCCTTCACGTGTGATTTGAGCATTATTTATGCTGAAAATGTGTTGTGCGCTGCCATGAAGGCGTGTACAATCAGTGGAGATGTTTGGACGACTGTGTGTCCTCATCGAAATCCATGTCTTGGGAAGGAGGTGCGAAATGAGAAAGACATCACATATCACCCATCAGACACAAGGAGTCATCAGGATGAAGAAGACGCTTTTCGTCTTCGCGCTTGCGATCGTACTCGTCCTTTCCTTCAGCTCGATCGCCTTCGCGAAGTACGCAGGCTACGCGTACAACAACCCTGTTCCACCGTCTACTGACCCCAACCCCACACCAGGCTACCTGTCATGGACGGGCGCCAACGTCATCTCCGCCCAGCAAAACGGCGGCACGAGCGCAAACGGCTCGACCGCGCACGGCGGGTATGCGGTCAACACCACCAAGTGCGCTGTATGCCACTCGGTGCACCGCGCGGCTTCTGACCTTTCCGCGGCAGGCGTGGGCTCGTACTGGAAGCTCACCCCCGGCGGCCAGGCCTGCGTGGCCTGCCACACCCCGAGCGGATCGAACCCCGTCTCCACCGCGCTCGTGGAGTGGCCTTCGACCTACTCTGACGGCGGCCCGCACTCCAGCTTCAGCTGCCTTGGCTCCTGCCACGGCTCTGTGCACGGCGCAGTGGCGTCCGAGTACGGCGCAGTCGCTGCCTGGAACCTCACCAGCATCAACGACCCCGCCATCGCCGCTGCGTTCGCAGCGGGTAACGTGAGCGACTCCACGGGCCCCGGTGCCGGTGGATCGAACGCCCAGGGTATCCCGGGACAGGGCAACGCGACTTATGCTCTGATCAACGACGCCGCGTTCCGTGCCTTTACCACGGCGACCCCGCAGGACATCTCGACCATGCGCGCCATGGCCACCGGTTACACCTGCGGTCGTTCAGGCTGCCATAGCTCCTCGCAGTTCGCAGTGAACAAGCACGGCTACGGCGAGCTTCGCGCATCCGACCCGCGCGCAAGCGCCACGCTTGACAAGGTCATGACCGCTCACATCACCAACATGCCGAGCGGCTGCGGCCCCTGTCACGTCACGAACGACAGCAAGTGTGCTGCGTGCCACGACATGGTCGGCCAGGCCACCAACAGCTCGGCCTTCCCGCACGCCAACCGCAACATCTCCGTCCAGGAGAAGGACGCGGCCGGTGCGGCGAGCTTCCGTACGGTTGGCTCCGGCAATCTCTGGATGTACGCTGGTGACGCGACCTACCGTGACGGCGCTGGTGTGCCCACAGCGTTCGATATGGGCGGCGTGCTGAACAACTCACGTACGGTCATCGAAGACTCCGCCGCGTGGCATACCACGCCCGGCAACATCAACGACGGTACCTGCCTCAAGTGCCACGGCTACGAGTACTGGCCCACGCATGCGCCGAACAGCATTCAGTCCGGCACGGGCCACCAGATTCCGCAGGTTCAGTTCTCCCGCTTCTAAGGTCCTGAGCTAGATTACGGAATCGAGGCACCAATTGGCGTAAAGCCAGTGAGAGGGTCGGCCCCCAGGGGTCGGCCCTCTCTTCGTTGTCTCCATCACATGCACACATGCGGACACACTCCGGGGCCTCGGCTTTGCTACACTACGGAATGGTTCTGCATATCTGAAACGAACAGAGAGAGCCTGCTCTGAACCCCCACACCACACGACATATCCTGCGTTGGGCGCCGTGGGTGATCGTCGGTGCGCTTCTCGCCTTCGCTGCGCTTCCTGGGTTTTATGCAGCGGCGCCCGTGGGTTGCGCGTCATGCCACGACGCGGACGTGCTCGTGCACGATGTCACCTC
>JAVEVF010000116.1:0-4548 GCA_034005175.1 Coriobacteriia bacterium
AGGTGTCAACTGACTCGTCAGGCGGCAGCGGGGTGTTCTTGTTGAAGGCGTAGGAGTATCCCGCCACCTCGGAGGGGCCCACGCGTACGTCCCACGTGAACTGTGCAGAGCGCGGTGTGAGGGGTGATCGGTTCTGGGGAGGCGGGGGGGAGGCGAGGGTGATGATGGCGGGGACGACAGTGTCAAGAACGATGCTGTCCTGCACGGCATCTGTCGAAGAGAGCGCACCTGCAGCGTCTTTGAACTGGGCCGAGACCGTCTTCAGACCGTCTGCGCCGGGCAGTGTGAGCTGGTGGGTGGCAGCATATGGCTTCCACTCGCTCCACTCCGAACCGTTAACCGAGAAACGCATGGCTTGCGTAGGGTGTGGGCCAGACACCCCGAAGCTCATGTTGCTCGCGACCGTCACTCCCGCAACGGTGGTGTAGGTCGAGCCGTTGGCGATGGAGATGCTTCCCGATGGCACCGAGGTGCTCAACACGACAGTGGCGGCAATCGTGCCGGGCCCCGAAATGACGCCCGATGCGCTCTTGAACTCGGCCTTTACTGTCTTTCGTCCATCTCCAGGCGTCACGGTCACCTGAGACTGAGCGGCGTAGGGTTGCCATGGTCCGAAACCCGAGCCGGCGTCAAACCTCATCTGAGACGCGCCACTCGCGCCAAAGGCGACGTTCGAGGTCACCGACACCCGCGTCGCCGACGTATACGTCAGGCCACCGTTAAGGATGATGGATCCGGTGGGTTTCGTGGTGTCGATTCTGACCTCTCGACCGGTCACCGGCCCCCAGTTGCCTGCTCCGTCAAGCGCTTTGACCTTGAAATACCACACGCCATCGGCCACCGGGGCCGCGAAGCTCTTGGTGGAAAGCGAACCGCCCACCACGTCTGCGGTGTTGTCGGGGACGGTGAGGGGATTGGTGCTCCACGACGTCGAGTACCCCACGACGCCAGACGGGTCCACGCTCTGAGACCAGCTGAAGGTGACGGGGCCGGAGTTCGAGTACCACACGTCTGGCGAGGCGTGCGTCAGGCACAGCAGTCCTCCGACGGTGGGGCCGGTCGTATCCTGAGACTGGGGGGTGGTGACGCTTGCCGGGATGCTCGGTTGCGAGAGGTTGCCGGTCTTGTCAAACGCGCACACCGAGATGGTGTACGTGGTGCCCGGCGTGAGGTTCTTCAGAGTGGCCGAGGTACCTGTCACTGTTGTGGCCAGCGTGCCGTTCACGTACACGCGGTAACCAGCGACCCCGTTGGCATCCACCGAGGCGCTCCACAACGCGAGCACAGAAGTGGTGTCGAGCGCCGAGGCCACAACGCCTGTGGGCGTAGTGGGCGGGGTGACGTCGCTATCGTCTCGCAACAACACGATGCCATCCATCGGGGGCAGCGTCACCGACGTGACGAGCGCGCCGTTGTTCACCGCAGGCACCTGGGTCCCCTTGATCTTGCGGAAGCTACCTCCCAGATCAACGGTGCTGGGAAGGTTCGTGGCATTCACCAGCGCGATGCCGCCTTCGAAGTCCCGGCGCATCACATCGCGCTGGTTTCCCGCACGCAACATCATCTCATCAAGCCAGAGTGTTCCGGGCTGTCCACCAAAGCCAAGAATGAGCTTGGCGGCAGGGTCACTTCCGGCAGGCGTCGCCGGCAGCTCGAAGGTCTGCCACTCGGTGGTGAGGTTCACGGTCCCAAACGAGGTGTGGGCGACACTGCTTCCCGCTAACCGCTCGATATACGCTGTGAGCGCAAGCGGGCGGTCGGCGCGCGCCCGGAATGTGAGGGTGTATGGTTTGTCCTTCTCGATAGCAATCGTGTGTTGGATGTTCGCCCGCCAGGTCTCGGCGCCCGTACTCGGCGTCTGGGTGACGGTGATCTTTGCCGATCCCGTCCCGCCCGACTTCTGTGCTGTATCGAGTGCCTTGGTGGCCGCGTAACCCGTGCTTGTCACGACCTTCCACGGGTTGAGTTGCGCAGTGGTGTCAAACGCCCCATCTCCGCCCAGCAGATCTGGTGTCTGCAGCGCAGAATGGGCAGGGTGTGCCGCACCCAGGGGTTCACCGAGATAGCCGGTCCCTCGACCGGCAGCATCGTACTCATCAAACCACAGGACCGTGTTGTCGTCATGCGAATACCAGTACGTGAGGCATCCGTCCCCCATGAGCGCCGTGGTGAGCGCAAAACGCATGTTGCGGTAGTCTGGCGTCTTTCCGTCCGCGCCGCCGTTGTCGTTCTGGTAGGTCCCAACGGTGGTGAGGTTGGGTTGTCGAGCCTCCGTGCTCCACTGAGTGTATGAGCCCTTTCCCGTGGCTACCGACCACGGGACGTCGCGGGTGAACACCGCATCTCTCCAGCCGATGCCGGCGATGCCGCCGCTTGCATTGGGGAAGCGCTCGAAGACCGTGCCATTGAGAAGGTCGTAATACGGCCACGCACCGTTTCCGAGGATGACCCGGCTTCCGCCGATACGCGTGCGCAAGCCGGTGAGATACACGCGCAACCCCGCGTTCCATGCGGAATCAAACGAGCTGTAGCCGTCGGTAACGATCTTGTTCGAACGGTTAGGATCGATGGTTCTGTTCTCGTCGGGGGTGAACGTGGCGGTCACAAGGTAGGATTGGTTTCCGTCAGTGCGGTCGACGTAGATGCCGTCCCATGCCGCATCGAAGACACGGGCCGCGCTGGTGCGCGCCTTGTTCTCGGCATATGTCTCCGGGCCCACCGCTGCGTCTACGGTGACCTTCGGGCAGAACGTGCTCATGTCCATGGTGACCGTTCCCAGCCAGTAGGTGAGCGTGGCAGCAACTCGTGCTCCTGCCGCATGGGATTCGGCAGGCCGCCACGCGCCGCGTTTGACCGTGATGGAGTTGGCAGCCACGGACTCCACGGTGGCGACCTCGTTGCCGATGACCACAAGATCGCCAGGTATGAAGAGCGTCTTGCCTGACGCCGTAGTGGCCGCGACCGGCAAGACCTTGGTGGTGGAGTTCACGGCGGACGTGAGCGTCGAGCCGACCTGCGTGAGCAGCCACTGCGTGGGGTAACTGGCGATCTGTTCGTGGGCGATCTCAATCGCGTTGTCGGTGGTGAGCAGCAGGACATCGGGATTGAGCGCCCGGATCTTGGGAATCCTTGACTTCTCGTAGCGCCCCAGGACGACGTACTCGTGCTTGGCGAGAAGTGAATCGGGCGTCGCTGACGCCGGCCATATGGAGCTGATCCGAGGAAAATCCGCTGCCGCCGCAGGATGTGGCAGTGCGAGAGCGGAGAGCGCGACTACGAGTGCCAGTACGACAGTACCGGAGACCAGCCTCAATCGGGAGGTGGAACGGTCGACCATACTATGGTCACCTTCTAACGAGGAACACGAGGAACACGAGGAACACGAGGAACACGACTCATAGAGGACGCATCGGCATTGCATCTTGAGGACTTGAGTCGAAGCGCGCATCTGCGTCGGAAGACGGTATGCAATATGCGTTCCACATTGTGTCGAGAATCATCTCCCGAATGTAACAGGTTTCCGAGTCAGCCGACCCATCAGGTGCGGCGAGGTGCAGTTACACTCGATACACGCCCCGCACGGGATGCTAGGATTCATGTAGAGGCAGGATTGAGGGGACGGAGTAACGCGACGTGGCACGTTCAACACAGCACCGGACCACGCCCGCGAGCCGACGCGTGCTGCTCATCATAGGAGGTTTCGCAGGCCTGGCCCTCCTGGGTGCGATGCTGTCGTTGGACTCCCTGCGGCTGTTGGGTCTGGCCGTCCCCGTCCTCGTCATGCTGGGCTTCGCGATACTGGTGAACCCGGGGTTGTTTCTCGCGTATTTCGTGGGCTTGCGTCCGCTCGTCGACATCGCCGTCTTCTTTCCGATCGGAGGATACACGCTCGGTACGATCTGGGGGGCGGCGCTTCTCGGCGTGTTGTTCGTGTACTGGATCCTTTATGGTGTCCGCATGCCAATGCGTGATACACGGTGGCTGATTCCCACGGTGTTTGTCATCGCCTACGCTCTGTTCACGATGGTGGGGCGCAGTGGGGACTCCTTCGAGGCGATCTCTGCCCTCATGAAGATCGCATCTTGGGTCTTCTTGGCGCTCGCATGCGAGCAGATCGCTTCCACGCCCGATGGCCAGCGTACGATCGTGCGTGCGGGGACGTTGATGGCGGGCCTCACCGCTGCCGTGATCGCCGTGGCTATCTCACAGAACCAGTATGGTGCCGCGTACTACGCGGGAGGTGAAGCCTACAACACCATGGGGCAGGGACCTCACGGGTTGGCGTCGATGGCGGTTGTGAGCTCGGCGTTCGTGTGGATGGGGGCGATGCACTCGCGCCGTCGGACCGCCTACGCGATCCTTGCCGCGCTGTTGGGTGTGGGCATAGCCCTGTCATTCGTGCGCACCACCTTTCTTGCGTATGCGCTTATCACAGGCTGGTTTGTGCTGTGGTCATTGCGAAGCAAGCAACCAAGAGTAGTGTTCACTGCACTTGCTGCGGTGGCTGCAGTCGTAGTCGCCGTGTTCATGTTCCAGGACGCTATGCTC
>JAVEVF010000022.1:0-21899 GCA_034005175.1 Coriobacteriia bacterium
ATAAGGCGAAGGATGACGTCTCCGGGTTCGTCGCCGGCCTCACCGGCGACATGGACGCCATCGAGAGGCTCGACCCCAGCCAGTTCCCGATCATGAACATCGGCATCGACCTCCGCCGCTCGTTAGATGGTCTCATCGAATGGCTGCAGCCGACGATCGAGATGGTGAAGGATGCCTTCGGATCGCTCGGTGAGGCGGCTGGGCCGGCGCTCGCGGACATCCGAGACGGGTTAGCCTCGCTGCTCCCGGTCCTGGAGCTGGCCGGCGCAGCCATCGGCATCGCCATCGTCATAGCCATCCAGGCGGCAGCGCTCGCCATCAATGTCCTGTCGGCCGCGATCGGCCCGCTCGCTCAGATGTTCTCCGGCCTGGCAGCCTTCATCGGAGGCACCGCCGAGATCATAATGGCGATCTTCACCGGGCGCTGGCAGGACGCCTGGGATGCGGCTGAGGCTGCGGGTCAAGGCGTGGTCGACTTCATCATCGGCGCGGTACGTCTGATCCTCGAACCGATCGAGAGGATCGTCGAGGGCGCTGTCGAATCGTTCGAGTGGCTCTATGACAAGCTCGTCGGACACTCCATCGTGCCCGATATCGTCAACGGCATCGTCCGCTGGTTCACGGGGCTCCCCGGCAAGATCGCAGGCTCGCTCTCGCGGTTCGTGTCAGACGTGTCAGCGAAGTTCACCGAGGCGTACAACCGCATGCGCGACACGCTCTCGGCATCGGCGGTCGGCCGAGTCTTCCGCGCGCTGTTCGACGCGGTCGCGAGCATCCCGCGGCGCTTCTCCGAGATGCGCGATGCGGTCGTGCGCACGATCAGAGACCTCATCGCCAAGCTGCGCAAGCCCATCGACGACGCGGTCGGGGTCATCAGCCGCCTCAACCCCTTCATGCGCCACTCACCGTCGCTCGTTGATAACGTGCTCGCGGGCACGAGAGCCATCCGGGAAGCCTACGAGTCGGTGTCGGGCATACGCCTGGACCGTCCCGAGTTCATCGGCTCTCTCGCCTATGCCCCGTCGTTCGCACCGGCGGGAGCGCTCGCAAGCGGGGCCGGAGGCATCACCAACAACTACTACCTCGGAGACACGAAGATCCCGGCGGGCGACCCGGAAGCGCAATCGGTCATGGGCGGCTTCGTGCGCCTCGTGCGCCGCTATCAGCGCATGGGGCCGACAGGAGGTTAGACGACCATGGCGATAACATGGGGCGCGATAGTCGGACCCGGATCCAGCAAGATGCGCATCGGCGTTGACATCGACGTGCTCTCGACGACGGCGACCACGGTCCAGCACCGGGCTCGTGTCTACGTCTGGACACGCTGGGGCGTCTCAGACTCCTCCAACTCATGCTCGACGTCAGGGGCGGCTGCATCGTCAGGTAGCGTGTCCATCTCCACGAGCGTGAGCAGCGGGGCCGGATGGTCGACGTCGAACCAGCAGCTCATACGCACGGTCACCTGGTCCTCGACGAGACGCTACCCGCACGCGGGCGGCGCGTTCACGACGACGCTCTCGGCGGCGCTGTCCGGCATCGATGCGGTCGGCTCGTCGCTCACAGCGACCGCCTCCCAGTCAGCTACGGTGCCCGCGCGCGCCTATAGCACTCCGTCAGCGCCGAGCAGCGTGACCGACACGCGTGTCTCTGACACGCGCAACAACGTCGCTTGGACGCGCAACCACACCGACGCCGGCTATTACACGACCCTCTACGTCGAGCGCCAGGCGAACGGCGGCGCATACGTCCAGATCGCGAAGCTCGCAGGCACCGCGACGAGCTACGCTGACACCACGACCGGCGCCAACAACTCATACCGGTATCGTGTGCGCGCCTACAACACGGCAGGCTACTCGGCTTACGGCACGTCCGGCACGACCTACAACACGCCTTCCGCGCCGATCGCGGTGTCAGCCGCTAAGACCGCGGAGAAGAGAGTGCGCGTCTCGTGGACAAACACCGCGAACACGGAGACCGCGACAGAGGTGTCCCGCAGCGCAGACGGCGGCCAGAGCTGGACGACTATAGCGACGACCGGCGCCGACGCGACGGAGCATATCGACGCCGACGCGCCAGGAGGCACGCTCGTCTATCGAGCGCGCAACACGCGCGGCGCGCTCGTGAGCGCCTGGTCCGCCGTGTCCAACAGCGTGACGACCATCCAGCCGCCCGCAGCTCCGACGCTCAACGTCAAGCCTCCCGCGTCCGTCTCGACCGCAGCAGACGCGGTCATGATCGGATGGGTGCACAACTCGCTCGACTCATCAGCCCAGACCGCCGCTGAGGTGCGTGTCGTGGTGAACGGCGGGTCTCCTGCCACCACGCAGATCACCGGCAGCGCGGCGACCCACGAGATCGACGTATCAGGCCTCGACGACGATGACACATGCACCGTGAGCGTGCGCACACGAGGGGCTCATGCCGACTTCGGCCCGTACAGCGCACTGTACTCGTTCGACCTCTTCGACCCGCCCGCCGTCGTGATCACATCTCCTGCCGCAGACGACGAGAGCGTCACTTCCGCACCGGTGCCCGTCGTGTGGGACTACGACGGCCACGCCATAGCCACCTACGTGCTGAGCGTCTACGAGGGCGATGCCCTCAGGCACCGTCGCACAGGGAGCTCCGTAGAGACTTGCGAGCTCGGGGCCGACACGTTCCTGCCACGAGACGGCAGGAGCTATCGCATCGAGCTCTCGGCCACCGACGTCAACGGACTCGCCGCCGCTGCGACGCGCACCTTCACGGTCGCCTACGACCTGCCGGCGTCACCCTCGCTCCTCTTCGACGTCGACGAGCGTAGCGCCTCCGTGCAGCTGCAGGTGTTCGCCGGCTTCGACGAGTCAGCCCCTGAGACGGTCTCCCTGTCCGTCGTGCGGGTGGACTCGGAGACCGAGAGCACGGCGCTCGCAGACAGCCTCGAGCCGGGAGCCATCGTGACCGACCGGTTCCCGCTGCTCAACGTCGAGACCATGTACCGCGTGCTCGCCCATGCGGCCTCCGGCGTGGCCGCGGTGACCGACGTCGAGATCGTGGTGCCGAGCGGGCACAACCACTTCAGCTTCGGGGACGGCTCAGCCAGGCTGGCGGCGAACCTCAGCTTCGGGACCGCCGCCGACGTCGAGGCCGAGCATTACGCGTTCGCGGGACGCACCTGGCCGGTGCTCTTCACGGGACGCGGCAGGGACGCGCGGCCCGCCTGCTCGGGCGACCTTTATCGCGACCCGGACGGAGAGGCCGACTTCGAGGCCCTCATGCTCTGGGGAGGCCCGGTCGTCTATCGCGACATCCGTGGCAGGCGTCTGGACGTGAGCGCCAAGGTGCGTATGAGCGAGAGCGCCGGCCCTGACCGCATAGTGCGCGTCGACGTCGAGATGCGGCGTATCGAGCCATGAGGTGGACCCGTGCCCGTCACGACGAGTTCGAGTACGTGCGCCTGACGCCGCAGGGCGCCGTCATCGGCCCGGTCAAGGGCGTGGAGGGAGGTCGCATCACAGAGAACCTCAACACGTCCCTCAAGGCCTCTGGCGTGCTCGATATGAGCGGCGCGTCCGGAGCTGATGACTTCAAAGACGACCTCATCCGTGTGATCCTGCACGCGACGGAGGGCGATGAGACGCAGAGCGTGGTGCTCGGCACCTTCCTGGCGGCCACGCCTTCGCGCGTGATCGACGAGGGTTCTGTTCACAGCGAGGTCGATCTGTACTCGCTGCTGCTGATACTCGAAGAGGACGCCTTCGAGCACACGCTGTCCATAGAGGATGGCTCGAACGCGGTGGCGCTCGCCGCCTCCATCGCAGAGGCGGCCGGTCTCTCGGTCGTCGTCACGCCCTCACCTGCGGTGACCGCATCTCCGCTCGTCTTCGAGGCGGGCACCAGCCGACTCGAGGTGATCAACCACCTCCTGGAGTACGCAGGGTACGGAAGCGCGAACATAGACGGTTTCGGCCGGGTCGTGATCGCCCCCTATCGCGACCCGGCCGAGCGTTCCCCGGTCTGGACGTTCACAGACGGCGAGGAAGGCATCTTCCTGCCCGACATCGACGACGAGCTCGACTGGTATCACACCCCGAACGTGGTAGTGGTCGTCGCGAGCGATCCCGAGAGCTCCATGGTCGCTGTCGCCACCAACGACGACCCGCTCTCGCCGTACTCGACCGTCTCACGCGGCAGGCGCATCGTGCGCCATGAGGAGACGGACGCTGATACCTACGCAGCGCTCGTGGAGAAGGCAGAGCTGCTGCTATCGTCCGGATCGGCCACGGTGCACAAGGACACGATCGTGCACACGTACGCGCCCGTCGGGCTCGGAGACGTCGTCCGCCTGCGTTACGAGGCCGCCATGATCGACTACACGATGGTGGTGCAGTCCCGCGAGATGCGCATGGCGCCCGGTGTGCCGACTACGACGACGCTCAGGAGGTTCATCCGTGGCTGACCGCTTCACGCTCGGTGATCTCGACCCGCTCGCTCCTGTCCCTGAGACCGGCGTGCGCGTCGTCTACGGCACCGTCGCAGGCATCTCCCCGTTCCTCGTGCTCGTCGACGGCGACACCGAGCCGGTGCCGGCGGTCAGGTGCACGGCGGCGTCGACGGGAGACCGCCTCGTCATGCTGCTGTCTCGTCGGCGCCTCGTGGCGATCGCGCGGCTCGAGCCGGAGGCGAAGGCGCCGATCCACGTGTTCGCCGGACTGCTGAAGACCAACTCGGACCTCGTCGAGTCCGGTGGCGAGGTGAATCTCTTCATCACGCCGCAGTTCACCGCACCGTTCGACTGCGTCGTGAACGTGTCCGGGACGATGGCGACCCTCGGGAAGAGCGACAGCACCGTCCACAGGGCGTTCGCGAGGATCCTCGTGAACAACGCGTCGAACGTGGCGGCGTCGGCCTACGGGTTCTCAAGCGGCACCGGCACCTATCAGATCGGCACGTTCTCCCCTGTCGGGTCATGGCGGATGGATGAAGGACAGAAGGCGACCTTCATCATGCGTGCTGTATCGGCGGCAGGCGGCTTCACGGTCATCGGAGCATCGGCGCCAGTCGCGCTGAACGTGGTCGCCTATCCCACGACCGAGTGACAGGTGCTCGATGCTGGTGCGCAGAGCGCGACGACACAGGGAGGCATCCGATGGGAGCGGCACCGCTGACAGTGCGCTTGCTGCCCAAGGGCAGGAAGCACGGCCGTCCGGGCTACAAGATGACGGCCACGAGCGTGACGGTGCACGACACCGCGAACGCCAAGGCAGGTGCTGACGCCGAGGCCCACGCGAAGTACCTCGAGGGCGGACGCGGGCTGTCGTGGCACTTCACGGTAGATGCCGACTCAATCGTCCAGCACCTGCCTATCGACGAGCAGGGCTGGCACACGGGCACGAACGCTGGGAACACCACCTCCATCGGCGTAGAGGTCTGCGAGTATCCCGACACGCCAGACGGCCGAGCCAGGCGAGCCCGGGCCGAGGACAACGCGGCGTGGTTCGTCGCACGGCTGCTCCACGAGAACAAGAGCCTTGCGCGCGTCGTCACGCACAAGAGCTGGAGCGGGAAGAACTGCCCACGCGTCCTGCTCCCGCGCTGGGACGGCTTCCTCGCCGCCGTCGCGCGCTACCAGGGAGAGACGTCTGCGGCTCCCAAGCCGCCCGCCAAACCCGCTCCCAGACCCGCGCCTAGGCCCCGCATGCCGCTCGTGAGGCGTGGGAGCCGTGGTAACGCCGTGCGCACCCTGCAGACCGAGCTCAGACGGCAGGGGGGCTACATGATAGAGGTCGACGGCGTCTTCGGTAAGGAGACGCGCGCTGCGGTCCGTGCGTGGCAGGGGCGCAAGGGCATCAGGGTCGACGGCGTCGTAGGCACTATCACGTGGGGCACCCTCGGGTATCGTTAGCAGCCGCAAAGGAGATCGCGTGGAGCAGAACGATAGGCTCACTCATGTCGAGGCCCGGGTAGAGAGTCTGTGCCGATGGCGGGACGACCAGAGAGACACCACCCAGCGCATCTTCGACAAACTTGACGAGATCGTGCAAGACCTCGCTGAGCGCCCGCCGGCATGGATGGTCCCTGTCGTCGGAGTGCTCACCACCATCATCGGGGTGCTTGCTGGCGCGCTATGGTCGCTGAGATGAAGGAGGAGCCATGTTGGAGGTAATAGCTTCGATAGCGGCGGCCACCTGGCTGCTGACGGCTGTGATCGCAGGAGTGCTTGAGCGGTGGCTGACGGTCAACGCGCACGAGAAGCAGGCGATCGCGCTCCTGGTGTCCGTCGCGCTCACGGTCGCGGCGCTATACACGGGGTGGCTGACGGGAGACCCCGTCGAGGTGTTCGTCTCGATGGTGGCTGCGCTCTTCGGCGCGAACCTCATCCACGACAAGATCGAGACGCCGGTGCGGGACTCCCTGTCATGAGGGTATGACGACCGCGCGATGCACATTTTTCACTACATCGGATGATGCAGCGGCGGAGGGTCTTCCCTCTCCGCCGCAGGTAGTTCATGGTGGGCCGTATAGGGATCGAACCTATGACCTTGGGATTAAAAGTCCCCTGCTCTACCAACTGAGCTAACGGCCCGAGAGCATCGTCACATGCGCGCAGCGTGGCTCTGAGTCCACCGCTGCGACATGTCGCCATGCGAAGCAACAGGAAGTGTAGCCTGCTGGCTGGCGACTGGTCAAAGACGCAACCGCCACTACTCGCTAGTGCCGGAAGTGCCGGTGGCCGGTGAAGACCATGGCGACGCCGAGCTCATCGGCCTTGGCGATGACTTCCTCGTCGCGCACCGAACCTCCCGGCTGGATGATCGCGCTCACGCCCGCAGCCGCACACACCTCGAGCGAGTCAGGGAATGGCATGAACGCATCGCTCGCAGCCACCGCACCGCGGGCCTGCTCGCCTGCCTGCTCACACGCGATGCGCGCGGAGTTCACGCGGTTCATCTGACCAGCGCCTACACCGATGCTCACAAAGCCACTAGCGAGCAGGATAGCGTTGGACTTCACCGACTTGGCCGCCCTCCAGGCGAACAAGAGCTGCTCGAGCTCTGCCGCGGTAGGCTCGCGCCTGGTGACGACGCGGAAGGTCGCTGGGTCCTCGGCAACCCGATCTCCTGTCTGGATGAGCATGCCGCCTTCAACTGCGCGTGATTCGTATTGTCCGCGCAACCCACGCACGCCCCCTGTGGCAAGAACGCGCAGGTTCGGCTTCGTTGCCAGCAACTCCAGCGCATCGGGCTCGAATCCCGGTGCGATCATGACCTCGACGAACTGGCCGTTGTCGAGGACTTCCTGGATGAGAGAGCGTGGGACCGGTCTGTTGAATGCCATCACGCCGCCAAATGCGCTCACAGGGTCGGCGGCGTGCGCCTTGAGGTACGCAGAGGTGAGGTCATCGGCGATGGCGATGCCGCAGGGGTTGGTGTGTTTGACGATGACGCATGCTGGCTCATCGAATTCGCGCACCGCTCCCCATGCCGCATCAGTGTCGAGAATGTTGTTGTACGAGAGCTCTTTGCCCTGCATCTGGGTGGCGCGCGCAAGGGTATCGGGTTTGCCATCCATGAACCGATAGAACGCGGCTTCTTGGTGAGGGTTCTCCCCGTACCGCAGGTCCTGCACCTTCTCGAGACGAAAGCGCACCTCAGCTGGGAAGGGCTCAGCGGTGCCGTAGCCTGAGAGGTACATCCAGATAGCGCTATCATACGCGCTCGTGATGCGGAAGACCTCCGTCGCAAGCGCTCGGCGGGTCTCAAGTGTCATGCTGCCGCTGTTCGCGCGCATCTCGGCAAGGATATCCCCGTAGCGCGCTGGATCAGTCACCACCGTCACGCTTGCGAAGTTCTTGGCGGCACTGCGAAGCATGCTCGGTCCGCCGATATCGATGTTTTCTATGGCGTCTTCTTCGGTGACCCCCTCGCGCGCGATGGTGGCCTCGAACGCATAGAGGTTCACGATCACCATGTCGATCATGCCGATGTGGTGAGCCTCGGCCGCAGCCATGTGCTCCGGCAGATCGCGTCTGGCGAGCAAACCCCCATGTACGCGTGGATGGAGCGTCTTCACGCGGCCATCCATCATCTCTGGAAAACCAGTGAGGTCATCGATAGGGCGCACATCAAGCCCGGCTTCAGCGAGCACCTTCGCTGTTCCGCCAGTAGACACTATTTCGACACCGAACTCCTCGACGAGCGCTCGGCAGAACTCCACCACGCCAGCCTTGTCTGTCACTGAAACGAGCGCGCGCTTCACCTGAAGGTGATCCATCGTCTGCCTCTCTATATCGCTGATGAGCTACTCTGTGATCTGCACCCAGGCACCTTTGGTGACCCGGTACGCGGAGATGGCTTGGTTGAGCGTGTCACCGTTCTCATCGAACTCGGTCGTGCCTGTCACGCCGTCATGAACAGCATTGCGGACTGCATCGATCACCGCGATGCGCTCAGGGCCGGCCTGGAGCACAGCTTTCACGAAGATGGCGGCAGCATCGTATGCATACGAATCGTAGGCCTCGGGAGACTGCCCATACTCGGCTTCGTATGCTGCGCGGAAGTCCTGTCCACGAGCCTGCTGATCAAGCGGCAACCCCAGAATCGTCGCCACGTCTCCCTCGGCGTTATCCGCACCAGCAATGGCGATGTACTCGTCGGAGAAGATGATGTCCCCGCCGATGAGCGGCACGTCCAGATCGGCCTCGCTCATCTGCTTTGAGAGCAGCGCGCCTTCCGTGTGGGCCCCGGCATAATACACCGCCTGCGGCTCCAGGCTCTTCAGCCGCGTGACAAGCGCGCTGAAGTCCACCTCGCGGGTCTGAATGGCCTCACGCGCAATCACCTCTCCACCCAGGTCCGCGAACGTCTTCACGAACTCGGTCGCGAGGCCTTGTCCATAGGGGGTGGAATCATCGACCACAGCCACCCGTGTGTGACCGAAATCCTCGTACACCAATCGGGCGGCAAAGGCGCCTTGCGCATCGTCGCGCGCAACGATGCGGTTCACCACGCCAAACCCCTGGGTGGTTATCTGCGGGTTGGATGAAACCGTTATCATCGCGATGCCGACATCCTCGTACACCGCCGAGGCAGGTATCGTGCAGCCTGAGTTGAAATGGCCGATCACCCCGACGACGCCGGCGTCTCCCGCAAGCAGGTTCGCCACGTTTACAGCCTGCTTGGGATCGCCCTGGTCGTCCTCGGCCCGCAACACGAATTCGTAGCCGGCCGCGCGCACTTCCTCAGAGTCGTTGGCTTCTTTGAGTGCAAGGTCAGCAGCACGCTTCATGCCCTGCCCGTACACGGCATTGTCACCGGTCAGCGGTGCGGCAAGGCCGATCTTGACCCGGGTTCGCTTTGGTGCGCCCTTGCCGGAGGGTGTTCTGGACTCTTCTGAGCCACAGCCCACAAGAGCGGTGGTCGCCAACAGCAATGTCACGAGCGCAACAGCAAGCGTTCTTCTCGCGGGGTGTTGCATCCTCTGGTCCTCTCGTCAGCAGCTCGCAATGGTCTGCGAGGGGTATCCTGAATCAGGTCTGACGAATATACCAGTTGGGCGTGTCAGCCGAGAAGAACTGCACAGGTTCCTTACGATATGTACCGCATTCCACCAATGCTACGAACGACGATGACGACGCTATGCAGTCGCGCACCTTGCGCGCGGTGAGCTCGGGAATCTCACGCGGCAGCGGCATGAGCTCACGCAGCCGTCGGGCACGTGCGAACAGAGGGCCGACGAAGTCCTTTCCGTAGTAGCCCACGGCGAACTCCTCGGCAAGCTCGAAATCGCATTCGCCGTACAGATCGAGGTAGTGATAGCACACAAGCGCGTGTCCTGCGGTGGCAAACGCCGCCCGAAGCTTCTCGTCGGCGGTGTCCCACTCACCGCTAAGCGACGCATCGCGCGCATCCCCCACGCGCGCCCAGGCGCGCCTGATGGTTGGCTCGACCCGGACACGCCCTGTCGGCGCGGGACCGAGTATGCCCGCGTCCACCCAGCGCTGCCAATCCATGTCTCGCTCCCACCCTCGAGTGGCTGGTCTGGGCTGTGGCGCCCCCCTCCCCGCCACAGCCCTCACGGGCAGTGTGCATGGTGGGTCTTAACAGAATCTTACCTTGCTACGGAGCGGGGCTTATCAACGCCCTTCGCCCCGAGATGGTGACGCAGCCCGCGACCATCAGCTGCAGGGCCGCAGGATAGATCCGGTGCTCGACCTCGTGGATCTTCGCCTCCAGCGACTCAAGCGTCTCGTCCTCGGCGACCTCGACGACACCCTGCGCGATGATGGGGCCCTCATCGAAGCGCTCGCTGGCGATATGAACGGTCACACCGGTGACTTTCACGCCATATTCGAACGCCTCACGGATGGCCGAGGGGCCGGGAAACGATGGCAGGAGCGAGGGATGTATGTTCACAACTCGGTGGGGAAACGCGTCCAGCACCTCTTTGCCAAGCAAGCGCATGTAGCCTGCCATCGCCACGATATCGACCTCGTATGCTACGAGAACATCTCGGATCGCCTCGTTATATGCGCGGAAGGTCGTGTACTCAGTACGGTCGATCCAGACAGCGGGCACTCCGGCCTTTCGGGCACGCTCGGCACCGTAGGCATCTTGTCTGTTGGAGACCACCACGGCAACGTCAGCCTCGAGCAGACCTTGTGTCGAGGCGTCCATGATGGCCTGCAGATTGGTGCCTGAACCGGAGATCAAGACTCCGATCCTCATGCGCTCGCTCTCCACCTGGGCCACTTCCTTCCTAGCGGTATCGCACCACGCCGGTACCCTCGGTGATCTCTCCGATCTCAGTGACCCGCTCACCAGCACCACGCAGCCTGTCAGCCAGTGCGGGCGCATGCGTCGGCGAGCACACGAGCGCGAATCCGATTCCCATGTTGAATGTCCGGTACATCTCGTCAGCGTCAAGCGAGGCCGCCTCGGCCACGACATCGAAGATGTGCGGCACACGCCAGGCACCCCGCACCACCTCGGCATCACAATCCTCGGGAAGCACGCGGTCGAGATTCTCTGTGATGCCCCCGCCTGTGATGTGAGCCATGGCGTTGACCTTCGCGGTGCGGATGGCCTCGAGCACCGGGCGCACATAGATGCGCGTGGGTCGCAGCAGGACATCGCCGAGCGTAGCCCCGCCCAGATCGAGCCGAGCCAGTGAGAGCTCCTCTTCTCGGCCTTCCACCAGTGCCTTGCGCACGAGCGAGTAGCCATTGGAGTGAAGCCCGCTCGACTCCAGGCCAAGAATCACGTCGCCGGGCCGAACTGCCGAGCCATCCACCATCTGCGCCCGATCGATGACACCCACGCAAAAGCCCGAGAGGTCATAGTCGTCCGGCGCCATGGTACCGGGATGCTCGGCCATCTCCCCTCCGACAAGCGCACAGCCTGCCTGCCGGCAGCCCTCCGCGACACCTTCGATGATGTGTTCGATGAGCTCGGTCCGAAGCGCCCCTATGGCGATGTAGTCGAGGAAGAACAGGGGCTCTGCGCCGCAGGTGAGGATGTCGTTAGCACACATCGCCACCAGGTCGATACCGACGGTGTCGTGCTGGCCGAGCAGCTGCGCGAGGCGCAGCTTCGTCCCGACGCCGTCGGTGCCGCTCACGAGCACTGGATCATCCATCTCCTTGAGCGCCGACGCGCTGAACAGCCCACCGAACCCTCCGATGTCGCCCAGCACTTCGGGCCGATACGTGGAGCGCACCGCCGATCGGATGGCGTTCACCGCGCGAGCACCCTCGGCGGTGTTCACACCGGCATCTCGGTAGGTGATGCTGCGCGTATCATCGCGCTCGGTCATTCGCGGACCTCCTCGGCAAGCGAAAGGAATCTGGTGGCATTCTATCGCAGCCGTGTGCAGGTGGCCGCGTGCGGATCCATGCGCCGAAGCTCAGCCCGCTAGCCAAGCACGCCAGAGAGCGTCGCCAGAGCGCTGGCCGCAGTCGCCGCAAGCGCCCCCGCAGCGAGCCAGCCGGTGCCATGCGTGACGCGCGAGCCCACGAACGCACCGATCCATGTCGGCAGAACATAGCCGATGCACAGGCTCGCAAGCGCCCACATCACGATCACGGCCCACTGCGCCCCCGCACCACCTGCTACCAGCCCGTTGGACCCAAGGGCGTCTGCTGCACGAGAAACGATCCTCATGCCGTCACCAAGAAGCCATATAACCGCGAGCGTCACCGCAGCCAAACGCACGCGCCCGACCGCAGCGAACGCGGCGGCGATGGCAGCGCCTGCGGCAGCCACAACGGGATTGAACTGGATGCCAAGCTGCAGCCCCGACCCGGCCGCCGCAAGAAGCTCGCCCGCCATCGCCGGACCTACTCGCAGATCTCGGGCAGCAGCTTATCCTTGCGCACTGACTCAGGGATCTCGACAGGGTAGTCGCCGTCGAAGCATGCCGTGCAAAACTCGTCAGGCCCCCGTCCTGTCGCAGTCACCATGCCCTCAAGCGAGAGGAACGCAAGTGAGTCTGCGCCGATGGACTTTCGGATCTCTTCCAGGGGCATGACCGCTGCGATGAGCTGGTCTTGCGTGTCGGTGTCGATACCGTAGAAACACGGCCAGCGGACAGGTGGAGACGTGACACGTACATGGACCTCTGTGGCACCGGCATCGCGCAGCAGACGCACGAGCTTGCGCGACGTGTTTCCGCGGACGATGGAGTCATCGACCACGACGATTCGTTTGTTCTCGATGACGTGGCGCAGCGGGTTGAGCTTGATGCGGATCCCTTGCTGGCGCATCGCTTGTGTGGGTGAGATGAAGGTGCGCCCCACATAGCGGTTCTTCACAAGTCCCTCACCAAAGGGGATGCCACTGGCCTGCGCAAAGCCCACAGCAGCAGGCACGCCAGAGTCCGGCACGCCGATGATGACATCGGCCTGTACAGGGGCGCTTGCTGCGAGCGCGACTCCCATGCGTCGGCGGGCTTCGTAAAGCGTGCAATCGTACATCACGCTATCGGGTCGCGCGAAATAGATGAACTCGAAGATACACAGGCTGGGCTTCTCGGCAGGCACGGCTTGCTCGGCTTCCAGGCCATCTGCAGAGATCTTCACCATCTCACCCGGCTCCAGGTCACGCACGTACTCGGCCCCGATGATGTCAAATCCGCACGTCTCGCTTGACAGCACCCAGCCGCCCTCTGGCAGCCTCCCTAAGGCAAGCGGGCGGATGCCATATGGGTCACGAAACGCGTACACGGCGTCTTCAGTGATGAGAACGACCGAGTACGCTCCACGGATGAGCCCCATCGCTTCTCGGATCCCAGAGCGGATGTGGTTGTGTTTCTGCGTGAAATGGCCGACGAGCGTCGCAATGACCTCGGCATCCGCAGTGGAGCGGAAGCGCACTCCGTTTCCCTTGAGCGAGTTGCGCAGCTCCGCGGTGTTCACGAGGCTCCCGTTGTACCCCAGGGCGATGACCTGGTGGCCGATGGCCGAGAGGTGCGGCTGGGCGGCCTCCCAGGAAGTCGAGGAATCTGTGGTGGAGTACCGAGTGTGGCCGAGCGCCACCGACCCGGTGAGCGAGTCCAGGTCCGACTCGGTAAAGACCCTGCTCACAAGCCCGAGGTCTTTAGTGACGGTGACGGTCTCCCCGTCACCCACCGCGATTCCCGCTGACTCCTGCCCGCGGTGCTGCAAGGCATGCAGCGCAAAATAGGTGAGCCGAGCGACGTCTTCGCCTGGGGCGTAGACACCAAAGACCCCACAGGCCTCTTCGGGGTGGTCGGGTCGCTGATCGGCTTCAGGATAGATGCCGGTTATGCGAGTGATCATCGGAGCTGCGTCCTGACTGGAATAGCCGGTGGGGAACTCGCGTAGGATAGCACGATTCTCAGAGCCGCGCGGCAAGCGCAGTCTCATACACCTCACGCATCTTTCCGAGAGCCGCATCCACGAGCCCTTCGATACGCAAGCTATCGCCACCCACGGTGCCTATGACCGCAAAAGGAACGCCCGCCCCCAACGCCAGCTCGAACAGGCGGTCGACACCGTCCTCAGCGACGCTCACGACCACTCGGCCCTGCGTTTCGGAGTACAGAGAGGCAACGGGCGGCAGCGCATCATCGAGGTGGATGTCAGCGCCAAGACCGCCTGCCATGCAAGACTCGGCAAGTGCCACCGCCAGCCCTCCTTCGGAACAATCGTGTGCCGAGCGAGCGATGCCCTCGCCAATCGCCTCAAGCAGGACCTCCCGAAGAGCCGCCTCGTGATCGAGATCGACGCGCGGAACCATGCCCGCCACTGTCTGATGCACGACTTTGAGATACTCGCTGCCGCCGAGGTCGACCTCGGTCTCGCCGAGCAACACCACGACGTCACCGGCGCTCTTGAAGCCAAGTGTCGTGTGATGCGCGAGATCGTCGAGGACACCCACTAGGCCGACGGCGGGTGTGGGATAGATGGGCTGTCCGAACGACTCGTTGTAAAATGAGACGTTGCCGGAGATGACAGGGACCTCCCACGCGCGGCAGGCGTCTGCAAGACCGCGGATGGACTCTACAAACGTCCAGAAGACCTCGGGCTTCTCGGGAGACCCGAAGTTCAAGCAGTCAGTCACAGCCGCTGGGCGCCCACCCGTGCATGCGACGTTGCGCGCCGCCTCGGCCACTGCAGCCTGCGCGCCCGTGTAAGGATCGAGGTAGCAGTAGCGGCCGCTGCAATCGGCCGACACCGCGATGGCGCGGTTGCTGATCTCACCGTCTCCCACCGTCCCGATGCGCAGTACGGCGGCATCCGAACCCGGGCCAACGACGGTGTTGAGGAGCGCCTGGTGGTCGCCCTGCTCCCAGATCCAGCGGCGTGAGCAGATATTGGGGCTGGCAAGCAGGTCGAACAGGGTGGCCGTGAGAGCCTCGGCGCTCTGGGGATGCTCAACAGCGGTCATCGGGTCGAACCTCTGCAGTTCATCGAGGTACGCAGGGCGCTCGGCCGGCGGATCGTATAGCGGCGCATCGTGGGCGAGCGTTGCGGCTGGCATGTCGCCGACGATCTCATCACCCTCACGGACGACGAAATGACCGGTGTCAGTGACCTGCCCGATGACGGTTACAGGAAGCTCCCAACGAGCGCAGACATCTTCGACCTCGGCAAGGTCTTCAGGAGTGATGACCGCCAGCATGCGCTCCTGGGACTCCGAGACCATGATCTCGAAGGGCTCCATCTCATCCTCGCGCTGTGGCACCAGAGTAACGTCGATCTCCACTCCGACGCCGCCACGCGCAGCCATCTCAGACGCGCTTGATGTGAGCCCTGCCGCACCCAGATCGCCAAGCGCCACAAGCAGGCCGCGCTGCAGTAGCTCAAGACACGCCTCGATGAGAAGCTTTTCGGTGAACGCGTCGCCGGCCTGCACACTCGGCCGCATCTCCTCGGCCTTCTGATCGAACTCCTGGCTCGCAAGCACGCTTGCCGCACCGATGCCGTCACGCCCGGTAGTGGAACCGATGAGTATGAGCAGGTTGCCGGGTCCCGCTGCCACTGCACGCATGAGTTTCTCTTCGCGCATGAGGCCGATGCCCATGGCGTTTATGAGGCAGTTGCCCGCATACGCCTCCTCGAAGTACACCTCACCACCCACCGTGGGAACCCCGATGCAGTTCGCGTACGCGCCGATGCCCTCGACCGCTCCCTCAAACAGGTAGCGCTGCCGCGGTTCGTCAAGCGGGCCGAAGCGTAGTGAGCCGAGCACAGCTATGGGGCGTGCTCCCATGGCGAAGATGTCGCGCACCACGCCGCCCACTCCGGTCGCCGCACCCTGAAACGGCTCGATGGCGCTGGGATGGTTGTGCGATTCCATCTTGAAGGCCACCGCCCAGCCGTCACCGACGCTGATCACACCGGCGTTCTCTCCCGGGCCCTGCAGCACGGCAGGCCCCTCATTGGGAAACATCCGCAACGCCTTGCGCGAGTGCTTGTAAGAACAGTGCTCCGACCACATGAGGGAGTACATGTAGAGTTCGGTGAGCGTCGGGGTGCGCCCGAGGATCTCCACGATGCGCTCGTACTCGGCAGGTTTCAGGCCGAGTTCCTCGGCCAGACGTGGGGCAAGGTCGGCTGAAAGATCATCACGCATGGAGGACATCTCCTCGGGCTGTAAGGCCGATAGTCACGTGCATTGTATCGAAGGTGCGAAGGGAGACGGCGCCGCAAGAGATGCGCCGGATTCAATCATGTCACGCATCTCTTCAGCGCTGGGAGACACTAGCCACCCGTCCCCGCGAGGTGCTTGACTGCGGCCGTGAAAAAGGCGCGGCCGTCTGTGCCGCCTGTGAGCGGATCGACCGCACGCTCGGGATGCGGCATGAGCCCGAACACATTGCCGCGCTCATTGCAGATGCCTGCGATATCGTCGAGAGAGCCATCTGGGGCACAGCCCGCCGGGAGGCGTGAGCCGTCCCGCTCACTGTAGCGAAGCACGATCTGGCCGCTGTCTTGCAGGCGGGAGAGCGTCTGCTCGTCACAGTAGTAGTGACCGCCGCCATGGCTCACGGGGATCTCCACCACCTCACCTGCAGGCAGGTCGAACCACCGGCACACAGACTGTTCGACCCGCAGCGTCTCGGTGCGGCACACGAACTTCAGGCCCTCGTTTCGAAGCAGTGCGCCTGGCAACAGATGGGACTCGGCAAGAATCTGAAAGCCGTTACCGATCCCCATGACCGGTCCGCCGCGCTCGGCGAAACGTGCCACCTCGGCCATGATGGGGCTCAGCCGCGCGACAGCACCGTAGCGGATATAGTCACCGTAGGAGAAACCCCCTGGCACGATGATGCCATCGAAGCGTGCCAGATCGGTCTCATCGTGCCAGACGCACTCCACGCCTATGCCACAGGAGCGCGCAGCATACGCGACGTCATCGCAGTTTGAACCGGGGAAGCGCACGACACCGAGGTGCATGGGTTACGCCTCCCCAGCAACGATGATCCGGTAATCCTCGATGACGGGGTTAGCAAGCAGCTGATCGCACATCTTGCGTACTGACTCGATGTCGGCGTCAGCATCGATCTCTATGAACTTGCCGACGCTTACGCTGTTCACGCCGCCAAAGCCGAGGTTGGCGAGCACCCGCTCCGCCATGGCCCCCGGTGGGTCGAAGACGCCTTCTTTGTACGTGACGTACACCTCGTAGCGTGCCATCGTACCTTCCTTCTCACGAGCCGGTCGGGGTTGGTTTCCCTCTCTACGCCTTCGTTCCGTTCTTTTTACCCGCAACGCGAGCCTTTTCAGCTTCCACCGCTGCCTTGCGCATACGCCGGAGTTTTGTGAAATCGATGTACAGCGCCGTGAAGATGCACGCATATGCGAGTGCCAGCGCGAAAGTCCCGAATCTCGTGGACTGCTGCCACCAGGCGATGCCCGAGAGTGCCAGTCCCGAGCCCAGCAATCCCATCCAGATGTTACGCCAGCGCTTGTACTCGGGATCGTCGGGTACGGGCGCGAGCAGGCCAGGCCGCTCCTTCTTCTTGTCAGCGGGCGGCGCAGATGAGCTGTCACCGACGCTGCGCTTCGGCTTGGCCGAGGCCGCCGAGCGGCGGGTCTTTCCCACCTCGGAGCCTTTCTGGTACCGCGGGTTCGCGGGGTTTCTGCGAGCCATGGCCTAGCTTCCCCCTTCCGGCTGGAACCGCCGACCGGTGATGAGCTCGTAGGCCTGTATGTACTTCGCGCTAGTTGCCTCGATGACCTCAGCAGGCAGACGAGGTGGCGGCGATGTCTTGTCCCAGCCCCTGTCTTCAAGCCAATCGCGGACGTATTGCTTGTCGAATGACGGTTGACCATGCGCGGGCTCATACATCTCGGCAGGCCAAAAGCGGCTCGAGTCCGGGGTAAGCACCTCGTCGACGAGCGTGACGCGCCCGCGCACTCGGCCGAACTCGAACTTGGTGTCAGCGATGATGATGCCCTTCTTCTCAGCATGGTCTCTCGCGGCCGAGTACACGCCGAGCGAGAGGGCGCGCAAGCGGTCCGCCGCATCGGCTCCCACGATCTTCGTCATCTGCTCGAAACTGATGTTCTCATCGTGAGCACCCGCCTCAGCCTTGGTCGACGGGGTGAAGAGCGGTGCGTCGAGACGTTCGGATTCGCGTAATCCTCCGGGCAGCGCGATGCCGCACACCGTTGCGCTGCGCTGGTATTCCTTCCAACCGCTTCCGGCAAGATACCCGCGCACGATGCACTCCACGGGGAAGACCTCGGCCTTGTGCACCAGCATGAATCGGCCACGCAGGAAGTCGGCGTGCCCGGCGAACTCCGGTGGCAGGTCAGCGACATCTGCCGAGATAAGGTGGTTATCCACCACGTCTTCAAGCAGATCGAACCAAAAGAGCGAGAGCTTCGTCAGGACTTCGCCTTTGTGAGGGATGAGGTCAGGCAGCACGACGTCAAAAGCGCTGATGCGGTCCGAGGCCACCAGCAAGAGGCGATCGCCGAGGTCATAGAGGTCGCGAACCTTGCCTTGGGCATCGGGTCGAAGGCCCTGCGGCTGCATGGCAGTCGTTCCTTTCGGGTCTTCAGGCGGCAGATATCGCAGTCCGGAAGCACGGTGAGTCTCCGAGGTGCGACAGTACCCGGTCATTGTAGGGGAAAGCACGGTGGCGGTGTAGGGACCATCTCTCATCTCTCAGGACGCTAACGGAAGACGCAGCGTGAACGCTGTCCCGCCGCCAGTGAGCCGTTCAGCTGCTGCGACGCCACCGTGACGCTCGATGATCTCTTTCACGATAGCCAGACCGATACCCAAGCCCCCCGTGGACGCGCCGCGCGCTGAGTCTGCACGCCAGAACCGGGAGAAGACGCGGTCGGTGTCCTCCTCGGCGATTCCTACGCCCGTGTCGCTCACCTTGATCACCGCGCGGTCGCCTTCCATACGCAAGCTTACTTCGATGCGCCCACCTTCTGGCGTGTATCGCGCAGCATTGGAGAGCAGATTGCCCACCGCTTGCGTGAGCCGGTCTCGGTCTCCCATCACCAAGAGACCTGGGGTGATGTCCTCAATAAGCTCAAGTTCACATGACTCGATAAGCGCTCTGTGCGCATCTATCGCCGCACGCACCGGCGCATCGGCTGCAAGGCGCTCATGGCGCATGGGAGTGGATCCGCGCTCGAGCCGCGTAAGCTCCAGGATGCCGTCGGCAAGCCGAGCGAGGCGCACGGTCTCGTCTCGCACCACAGCAAGCCGCTCGTCATCGGCGGGCAACACACCATCTTGCATCGCCTCGACGGTGGCCTGGATGGCCTGTAGCGGCGTGCGCAACTCGTGCGCGACGTCGGCAGTAAGCCGCCGCTCGAGTTCTCGGTCAGCCTCGATCGCATCGGCCATCTCGTCGAAGGTCATGCCAAGAAGGCCGATGGCATCATCTCCCCGCACTCCAGTACGTGCATCGCGGTCACCGCCGCGCAGCGCCTCGGCAGTCTCAGTGATGCGGTCGATGGGGCGCACGAGCCCGGTCGCGAAGGCGAAACCGGCAAGCGAGGCCAAGGCGACAGCGACGACGGCCGCTACAGCAAGACCGATGAAGCTCGAACGGCGGAATGCGATGTCATTTTTGGTGAGAAGCCCCTCGGGAGAGAGCGGCCACACGCGAATGACCCCTACCACCTCGTCGTCGACGGTCACAGGTGCAGTCTCCACCTGCCCCGTCGGCTCAGTCACGACTGCCGGGACCTGGGTGACCATGCCCTGCGCCATCCCGCCCATGACGGAGTCGTCGTAGATGACGTCTCCCTGTACGTCGAGGACTTGCAGACCCAGTCCGCTCATGATGCCGAACCTCGGCATCTGCGCGAAAGCTTCGAGCGTCCAGCCGCCCGCATCCGAGTAGAACCGCGACAGCAACGTCGCAGCACCCGAAGCGGTGTTACGCAAACCATCGCGCACGTACGCATCGAACTGCGCCGCCCATACAACCGACAACAGCAACGCAGCCAAGGCCGCAGTCAATAGCGCCACGCCCGCGAACGCCACCGCGAAACGGCGGGTCAGACGGCCGCGAGCTAGACCGAAGCGCGAAGTGACGTTCGCGCTAGCGCTCGCATGGCCGTTGTGGCCTGCTTCAGACACTAGACTCCCTCGGCTGAAGGTGGCTCAAAGCGGTAGCCGACCCCATGAACCGTCCAGATGTAGGTGGGAGTGCGCGGATCATCATGGATCTTGGCGCGCAGGTTCTTCACGTGGCTGTCGATCGTGCGTTCGTAGCCTTCGAAGTCATACCCAAGCACCTTCTCAACGAGCTCCATGCGCGTATACACACGCCCGGGATAGCGCGCGAGCGTGGTGAGCAGCTTGAACTCGCTTGCGGTAAGGTCAAGCTCCTCATCGCCGAGAAACGCCTTGTGTCCCGCGACATCGATGGTGAGCTCACCGAAGACGAGACGGTCCCGCTGCGGTTCTTCATCCGCGTGGGCACGTCTCAGCAGGGCGCGCACGCGTGCGACGAGTTCACGAGGCGAAAACGGCTTCACGAGATAGTCATCTGCGCCCAGCTCAAGCCCTGCGATGCGGTCTTCGGTCTCACCCTTTGCAGTGAGCATGATTATCGGCACGTCAGAGACATCGCGGATGGATCGGCACACGTCCTCACCGCTGATCTTGGGAAGCATAAGATCAAGGACCACCACATCAAAGCGGTGTTTATCGAACTCGGTGAGCGCGACCTCGCCATCGGCCGCCGGGGTCACCCAGTAGCCTTCGCGCTCCAGATACGCGCTAACGGCATCGCGGATGGCCTTCTCGTCCTCGACGAGCAGAATACGGCGTGTGGGATTAGCCATGCTGTCCCTCCTGTATCGCATGAACAGGTTCGACACTGCAAAGTCTAGTCCGTCGCGAAGACCTCGGCACGCCTACACGGGAATTCCACACGCCTCCAAAGGCTCGTGCCTAGCAGTCGCCGCATGTAGCGCGGACACACCATCGCCAGTCGGGACCTGTGACCCTCCAGTCACCGCACGTGGCCTGCGGCCCTCAGGGCTTGCACGATCGCCTCTTCGCTCGTCTGCGCAGGGTCATATCCCACCCTCAGAAGCAATGTGGCCTCCTCGAGAGCCGCGTGAGCGACGCCGGGTACAGTGCGCAGCGTATCGAACATCTTTGGCGCCTCGGCCTCAGGCGGGCATTCGCACGCGATGAAGGCGTTGAAATCGGCTGTGGCCTCAGCTGAGGCGGTGCTGATGCGTTGGCTTATCCACCCGTTGGAGGTCTCGGTCACGCCGATCTCTCCTTGCTGTCCGCCGAGAATGACCGCTGCGATCACACCCACCACGAGCACGCCTGCAATGAGCACGAGGCGCTGAGGGGTCAAGAAGCCAGCCCTGTCCTGCTGGACGGGTTCCTCAGCCTGCTCAGAATCACCGCTGGTGATGACCTCGTCGGAAGCGACCCCCGCGACACTCCCGACCTGCGTATCGCCATCGAGAAGCTCTCGGTTCCGGCGCGAACGCGACGCGACCACTGCCACAACCGCGACCGCCAGAGCCGCAGCGATGAGCACGATCACGAGGACTGGCACGTCGGCTGAGGATCCCGAGGGTGCAGGCTGCGCGGCAGAGCCTGAGGCTGGCGGTGCAACTCCTTGCGTAAAGCCCATCGAGAACACGATGGGCTCACCGGCTTCCAGCGCACCAGGTTCGAGGTAGTAGTATGTAAGACCCTGCTGACCTTCCGCGACAAGCGCGCCCTCGGGGAGTGAGGCTGGTGTGGCTCCGGGCGGCAAGGCGACCGCGTTGCGTACGGACTGCACGCTGGCAGGCGCGCGCATCTCAAAACCTGCGGTCAGCCCCCCATCCGTTCCCTTCCCAACCGCGCCATCGAAGCTCACCTCGACCTGGGCCACGCGAGATCGAGTGAGCGTCATCACCGCAACCGTGACGCCGTCTCGTGTCTCGATGCTGGCCTGCGACG